>CAZVLE010000097.1:0-3611 GCA_964627855.1 uncultured Syntrophomonadaceae bacterium
GTCTTCCACGGCAAACCCTTTATCCCAGAGTTTTAGTGTTTTTTCGGTTTTCAAAGAACGAAATGCTTAATGGCTGAGAAATCAGCCTGAGCAGTTACACTCTTTGTAAATAAAGATGAGCTAATCGCACTTCTTTCAGAAGATCCCAATCTGGCCCAGGTAGATCTGGATGTGGCCAAACCCGGCGAAGATGTAAGGATTATTCCCGTCAAAGATGTGATTGAGCCGCGCCTTAAGGTTGAAGGCCCGGGCGGGGTTTCCCCCGGGTTTATCAGCAGCGTGGAGACTGTAGGCAGCGGCCGGACTTTGGTGCTTTCCGGGGCTGCAGTTGTAACAACCGGGAGTATTGTTGGTTTCCAGGAAGGAATCATCGATATGAGCGGGCCAGGGGCGGAGTATACACCTTTTTCCAAAACTATAAACCTGGTGGTCTCACTGATACCGGTTGCAGGCCTGCCCCAGCACAAGCACGAATTGGCGGTTAGGATGGCCGGGCTGAAAGCGGCCGCTTATCTTGGCCATGCCGGTAAAGATGTGGAGCCTGATCTGGTTGAAGTTTTTGAACTGGGCTCTGTCCTGGAAAGTGCTGCCGCGCATCCTGGATTACCGAAAGTGGCGTACCTCTACATGCTGCAGACCCAGGGTCTTTTGCATGACACTTATGTTTACGGAGTTGACGCAAAGAAAATTCTACCCAGCCTGATTAGCCCGACCGAAATCATGGACGGGGCAATTATCAGCGGTAACTGCGTGTCTGCCTGCGATAAAAACACCACCTATCATCATCAGAACAACCCGGTTATTGAAGAACTCTTTCAAAGTCACGGCAAACAGTTATGTTTTTTGGGCGTTGTAATCAGCAATGAAAATGTTACCCTAGCGGACAAGGAGCGTTCATCGAGCTATGCGGCAAAACTGGCTAAAATGATTGGGGCGGAAGGGGTCATTATCACCGAGGAAGGGTTTGGTAATCCCGATACTGATCTGATCATGAACTGCCGCAAGCTTGAAGAGTTAGGGCTTAAAACAGTTTTGATTACCGATGAATATGCAGGGCGTGACGGAGCTTCCCAGTCTCTGGCCGATGCAAACCCCCGGGCGGATGCTGTTATCAGTGTGGGCAACGCCAACGAAGTGATTGAGCTGCCTGCCTGTGCAAAAATCATCGGCAGTCTTGAAACAGCTGAAATTATTGCCGGTGGCTTTGACGGGGCGCTTGGTCCGGATGGCAGTATCAGAGTAGAGATCCAGGCAATAACCGGTTCAACCAACGAGCTGGGTTTCAGCAAGCTCAGGGGTGAAGGTTTTTAGGCTGGCATCACCAGGATTGAGAGGAGGTTTATGATGACTGATAACAAGAAACTGCGGGTAGTCCATTACCTTAACCAGTTTTTCGGACAAATTGGTGGAGAAGAGATGGCTGGGGCAAAACCCCAGGTGAAAACCGGCCCGGTCGGTCCCGGTCTGGCGCTGCAGCAAGCTCTGGGGGATACCGGCGAGGTAATTGCTACCGTAATCTGTGGAGATAACTATGTTGGCGACAACCTGGAGCAGGCCAGGCAAGAAATATTGGAGCTGATCAAGCAGCTGAAACCTGATGCCCTGGTAGCTGGTCCGGCCTTTAATGCCGGTAGATATGGGATGGCCTGCGGCATCATCGGTCAGGCTGTGGCCCAGGAACTATCTTTACCGGTAGTTACCGGTATGTATAAGGAAAATCCCGGTGTAGAGATATACCGGAAAGACTTATACATCATGGCCACCGAAGATTCAGCGCGGGGCATGAGAGAAGCAATTCAGGCAATGGTTTCTTTACTGCACAAGCTTGTCGGAGGAGTCCCAATCGGTTCTCCGGAAGAGGAAGGCTACCTGCCACGGGGGATCAGGTTTAATACTTTTGCTGAAAAAAATGGGGCACAGCGGGCTGTCCAGATGCTGGTTGCCAAGCTCAGAGGCGAGCCCTTCACGACAGAACTACCGATGCCCGACTTTGACCGCGTTGCGCCCAATGCACCGGTAACCGATATCAGTAAAGCTAAAGTTGCCCTGGTCACTTCCGGTGGGATTGTGCCAAAGGGTAATCCTGATCGTATAGAATCTTCAAGCGCATCAAAGTATGGCAAATACAGCCTGGAAGGTTTAAATGATCTAACTTCAGATACTCATGAAACAGCTCATGGTGGTTATGATCCTGTTTATGCCAACCAGGACCCGGACAGGGTTTTACCGCTCGATGTAATGCGGGAGATGGTGCAGAAAGGGATCGTCGGCAGTTTGCATCCCTATCACTATGCAACGGTTGGCAACGGAACCTCTGTCGCGAATGCCGCAAAATATGGCGCCGCTATTGCAGCTGATTTAAAAGAAGCCGGAGTAGATGCCGTTATTTTGACCTCGACGTGAGGCACCTGTACTCGCTGCGGTGCAGCGATGGTTAAAGAAATTGAAAAAGCAGGGTTACCGGTGGTCCACGTCTGCACGGTTGTGCCGATTTCGCTTACAGTTGGAGCCAACCGCATCGTGCCTGCAGTCGCTATTCCTCATCCCCTGGGCAATCCTGAGCTTCCGCCTGCAGAGGAGAAGGAACTTAGAGCTTTGCTGGTGGAGAAAGCCCTAAGGGCCTTGCAAACTGAAGTTGACGGCCAAACTGTTTTTGAAAATTAAGCTTCACTATGTGCCGTATCTACTGTGAAGATCCAGAGCTATTTGCTTTTAAAAATAGGATGCGAGGAGGCTTTAAAATGCTCGAGATTTATGTTAAAGACGGCTGTCCCTACTGTGAAAAGCAGCTCTCTATTTTGGATCGAAAAGGGCTTGAATACGTAATCCACAATGTCAGCGTTGATCTGGAAGCCCGTAAAAAAGCTCGCGAAGAATATCAGGCGGACAAAGTGCCGGTTTTAGTCGAAGATGGTATTGTTAAGAATATCGGATATGGTGGAGGTGGCTGAAAAATCTGAGACTTAGCCGCCGTGTGCGGCTAAAAAACTCATACCTGCAAAAATTAACCATTTGCATATTTTTTGATCATTAGATAAAATGGTTTACAGATTTTCAGGTGCTATTTGTAAAAGAAAATTATCAGTAATGCGAATGAGCCCCGTGGGAGAGTTCCGGATTTCGGACGCCGAAGGAGCAAGCCTGCGCCTGGCGGATGCAGGGGAAACTCTCAGGCTTCAGTACCATCGGGTGACGCACCTCTGGAGAGCAACCGCTAAAGCGGTGCACCGACGGGGAAAGCCTCTTCAACTGTAAGGGAGCAATCTCTCAGGTATCAGGGACAGAGTTTAAGCCAATTGGCTTGCTCTGTCCTTTTCTATTTTAAATTTTGAGAAAGGAGGAATGATGAAGATGAGCGAAGCAAAGAAAACACCTTTTTATGAGAAGCATTTGGCTTTAGGCGGAAAAATAGTCGATTACAGCGGGTGGCTGCTGCCAGTGCAGTATGCGAAGGGGCTGGTAGAAGAGGTTCACGATACCCGCAAGCGGGCGACCCTGTTCGATGTCTCGCATATGGGAGAATTTTTGGTCGAAGGCAAAGACGCCGAAGCTTACCTGCAAAAAATGGTTACCAACGATCTCTCAGGGATGAAGGATGGCGCGGTGATTTA
>CAZVLE010000098.1:0-81792 GCA_964627855.1 uncultured Syntrophomonadaceae bacterium
TGATGAAGATTATGAAAGAGTAGAGGAAGCAGTTTACCGCATGCGCACCGACGGCAGTGGATTTGAACTGGTACTGGAGGCGGAATAAAAGGTTATTGAATGATCGATGACAGCACCGAGCTACTCTATAATAAAAGAACTTTTAAAAAACATAAATTAGTGGTCAGGATTACAAGGAGGCCAGGCTGGTGAACAACAGCAGCGTTTTAAATGGCCATCTATTCAAAAACAGCCTTGAAAGCTACGTTGCAGAAGCTGCATGAGCTGTTTATTCAAGCTCAAATACCCCTGTATAGAGCTGGTAATAGCGTCCTTTTTCAGTAATCAATTTTTCGTGGTCACCTCTTTCAATGATCTGACCGTCTTCGATAACCATGATCACATCGGAGTTTTGCACCGTGGAAAGGCGGTGAGCAATAACAAACACAGTGCGCCCCCGCATCAATGAGTCCATACCCTGCTGGACTATCGCCTCTGTGCGGGTGTCAATTGAAGAAGTAGCCTCATCAAGGATCATTACCGGAGGATCAGCCACGGCAGCCCGGGCAATGGAGATTAACTGGCGCTGCCCCTGGGAAAGGCCATTGCCATCACCGGAAAGTTCAGTCTGGTAACCCTGGGGCAGCATGCGAATAAAGCTGTCGGCGTTGGCCAGTCTGGCAGCGGCTATACATTCTTCATCGGTTGCATCCAGGCGGCCATAGCGAATATTATCCATAACCGTCCCGGAAAAAAGATGGACATCCTGCAAGACCATACCAAGCGAGCTGCGCAGATCGCTTTTCCTGATCTTGTTAATGTTAATGCCATCGTAGCGAATTTTCCCATCGGCAAGGTCGTAAAAGCGGTTAATTAAATTTGTAATCGTCGTTTTGCCGGCTCCGGTTGCCCCGACCAGAGCCAGTTTTTGACCTGGCTCGGCATAGAGGGTTATGTTCTTTAGAACCAGTTCATCTTCATTGTAGCCAAAATCGACATCATAGAAACGGACCTCTCCCTTTAGTTCGGTATAATTAACTGAACCATCTTCACAGGACTTCCAGGCCCAGCAATCAGTCCGCTCTTCTGTTTCAAAAAGAGTACCATTATCGGACTTGACGTTAACCAGGGTGATGTCACCATGATCAATTTCACTTTTTTCGTCCAGCAGCTGAAAGATCCTTTCAGCCCCGGCCAGAGCCATGATAATTGAGTTAAGCTGCTGGGTGACATGAGCCAGAGGGTTAATAAAGCTTCTTGACAGCTGCAGGAAGGAAGCAATCATACCAAGAGTTATTACTCCGACCCCGCTCAAGCTAATATTAGTAACACCGCTAATGGCCAGGGCGCCACCGATTACAGCAACCATAACATAAAGGATATAACCAAGGTTGAGGGTGATCGGCATTAAAATGTTGGCATACTTGTTGGCTTCGGTGCTGTGATAACCCAGTAGATCATTTCTTTGATCAAACTGTTTTTTTACCACCTCTTCATGGTTAAAAACTTTGACAACTTTCAGGCCGCTGATCATCTCTTCGATATAACCATTAACTTCACCCAGCGATTGCTGCTGCTTGACAAAAAAGGCTCCGCTTCTTCCGGCGATAAATGCAATAATGCGCAGGGTGAGAAAGGTAAACAGCAGCACGAACAGGGTCATCCAAAAACTTAAGTAAAGCATTGACAGTAAAACGGAGACCATGGTCACCAGAGAAGAGATGACCTGGGGCAGGCTCATCGTGATCATCTGGCGCAGGGTATCGGCATCATTGGTATAGTAGCTCATAACATCTCCGTGACTGTGACTATCAAAAAAACGGACCGGTAGAGATTGCATATGACTGAACATGTCATCCCTGATCTTTTTCAGCACACCCTGGCCTACATCTACCATGGTCCAATTGTAAAAAAGAGTGGCCAGGGTACCGGCAAGATAAATGGCCCCCATGATCAGAATAACACGAAAAAGGCCGGAAAAATCGGGTACGCCTTCGAGTAGAAGTGGGGTGATGTAATCGTCGATTAACACTCTCAGGAAAAGAGCCGAAATAACCAGGGTAAATGAGCTGACCATGATCGAGATGAAAACCAAAATCAGCTGCTTCTTATAAGTGCCGATATAAGAGAAAAGTCTCTTGAAGATAGCCGGGTTGATCTTGCGCAGATCCGGCTTAACGTGCATCCCGGGGCGAGGTCCGATGGCTCTAGGAGGCAATGAGTCCACCTCCTTTTACCTGCGATTGGTAAACCTCACGGTAAATCTGGCTGATTTCTAAGAGCTGATCATGAGTTCCGACGGCGCTAATAGATCCATCATCCATGACGATGATCTGGTCGGCATCTTCTACTGAGGTTATCCTCTGGGAAATAATCAGCTTGGTGACATAGGGCATTTCCTCGCGCAGGGCCCGGCGCAAGCGGGCTTCCGTTCCAGTATCAACTGCACTGGTTGAATCGTCGAGAATAAGAATTTTTGGTTTTTTCAGCAAAGCTCTGGCTATACATAAACGCTGTTTCTGACCGCCTGAAATGTTTGCCCCGCCCTGCTCAATATGGGTGTCGTACTGTTTTGGAAAGCCTTCAATAAACTCGTCGGCCTGAGCCAGCCGGCAGGCCTCAATAAGGTCTGCATCAGTAGCTTCACTGTTGCCCCAGCGCAAGTTTTCTTTAACTGTGCCTGAAAAGAGAACATTTTTCTGTAATACAACCGCCACCTGATCGCGCAAAACATGCAGATCGTAGTCTCGCACATCAACTCCACCGACGAGCAACCGCCCAGCAGTAACATCATAGAGGCGGGGAATCAACTGCACAAGGGTAGTTTTTGCCGAGCCGGTACCACCTATGATGCCGACTGTTTCTCCTTCTTTAATGATCAGGCTGATATCTTTCAGGCACTTTGCATCAGCAGCCTTACTATAGCAGAAAGTGACATTTTCGAATTTAATGTCACCTCCGGCCACTGTGCTGACGGGCTCTTCCTTATTCTTCAAGTCGCTTTCTTCATTGAGCACCTCCACGATCCTTTCTGCAGAGGCCCGGGAGATTGTGATCATCACAAGGACCATGGAAAGCATCATCAGGCTCATTAAGATCTGCATCGTATAAGTCATCAGACTCATCAGCTGACCGGTACTTAAACCGAGAGCAGGATTATTGCCACCGGCCACGATTGCCCTCGCTCCGAACCATGATAACAATAACATGGAAGCATACATGGAAAACTGGACCAGGGGCATATTAAAGGCAATTATTTTTTCGGCCAGGGAAAAATCATTGAAAATGGCCTGGGAGATCCGTCCGAATTTTTCTTTCTCATAGCCTTCCCGGTTATGAGATTTAACAACCCGGATCCCCCGTACATTTTCCTGGACAACCCTGTTGAGGCGATCGTAGGTTTTAAAGACACGCTTGAAAACAGGGTAAGCTCTGGTCATGATCAAGTAAAGCCCCAACCCAAGGAAGGGAATAGCCGCTAAAAATATCAAAGAAAGGCGGGAATCAATGCTGAAAGCAGCTGTTAAAGAAAAGATAATCATAATCGGACTGCGGGCAGCCAGGCGGATAATCATTTGCATGGCATGCTGAACATGGGTTATATCGGTAGTAAGCCTCGTGATAATACTGGAGGTGGAAAATTTATCTATATTGGAAAATGAAAAGGTCTGTACGTTGTAAAAAATGTCGCGGCGCAGGTTCCTTGCAAAACCGGCCGAGGCGATGGCAGAGCTCCTGCCGGCCTGAGCTCCAAAAAAGAGTGAAAGTAGAGCCAGGGACAAAAGAATCAGGCCAAGCCTTAAAACCAGGTTCATGTTACCATCATCAATACCAAAATCAATTAGACTGGCCATCAGGAAAGGGATAGCAACCTCGAGGACCACTTCACAGGTGACAAAAACCGGTGTTTTGAGAGCTTCTTTTCTATATTCACGCAGGCTTCCTGCCAGTCGCTTGATCATTAAAGCTAACCTCCTACTCAGCAAGACAAGGGAAGAACATTATTACAACATTACTATTATACATTAACCATTTCACCAGACCTTAAAATTTTGCTGACTTGCTAAAAAGGAGTTGGCTTAAAAAAACTAGCCCGTTGTCAGACTGCCAGGTTTCAGGTTACCTGACAGCGAACTGTGAATTAGGTGCTTCAAGATTAGCTCAGCTAAACCATTTTTATTCTATTCTCCTTATATTTAACCAGTTTATTCCCAAAGCAAGTTCTACAGTGAACAATGGTGTAGCATTTAGACTGGGAAGTATTTTTGGTAGAATTAAGTCTGGGATGTTTTCCTTGATCCTAAGGGAGAAGGAGATAAAAAATGACAGACTTAAATTCTACGACATTCAAGCATCTGACACTTGATGACCGGACCGAGATCCAAATGTGCCTGGACCAAGGTATGACCTTCAAGGCAATCACCGCCCGCGTAGGGAAGGACCAGACAACTATTTCCATGGGAGTCAAGCAGTAGAACAGGGAACCCAGTTCCTTGTCTCATGAAATGTAACCCTCTTCACGCATAAAAAATAAATCCTTACCCTCCTAAGGCAATTAGCCTCTTTTAAAAGCAAGGGTAAAGATTTATTTGTTGGTTAAATTTGTCGGTTAATATGTAGCTTTGCTCCGGGCAAGCACTACTTTAAACTTCCAACCCTGCCCGGTTACTATTTGTTTAAAGGCATCGCGCAGGCTGCCGTAGTCAAACTGGTAATCATAAACCAGTTCTCCACCAGGAGCATAACCTTTTTCTCTGCTTTTCTGGAAAAGCTCAATGCCCTTTATTTTTCTTTTCTGCATCCCAACCTGGAAAGAAAGACCTGCCGACGTTTCCTTGAGCATTTCCCAGTAATAGGCTGTCTTCTCCCTTTCATTGAACAGGAGTTGTGCTGTATAAATAACCTTTTTTTTACCGCTATACCAGCTGCTATCAGTAACTTCACTGGTTATAACCACATCTGTGTCACTGCCCCTGGTTATTTGGAAAGGTCCTGCTTCACTAAAATCAAGTATTTCCTGCAGTAAAACTTCCCTGGCTGAATCGGCCGTTGCTTCATAAGCAGACTGGAACCCTGGCATTGAATCAACTAAGCCGGAAACGCTTTCAACCGGAGCCCAATCAATCATTGTTTGGTTCCAAACCAAATCCCCGGCATAGAAACCATCTTCCCGGGCCATTTTATAAAACTGCTCATCACTGAAGGGACCACTCTGCTCGCCATTACGGTAAAGATGCCATTCCATTTTTTTCGCTCTCCTTGTTAGTTTTTGAAATCGCAACAATATACCATAATATAACAATTTCTGGCGTTATTTGGTGCCTGCCCTAATTATAGTCACCCGTTTCTTTCATTGCAAGCATTATATATTACATAATTCATATTTATAATGCTTATGTAAACTTGACAGGTCTTAAGTTCTGGCTTTCGGTTAGTGTTGCTAATAACTTAACTTCCGGCACTGCAGCTCCAGGACTACAAAAAGATGGACTTGTGGCTTATTAATTCGCCATAGCATTATCGTTGTCTGATAATTAAAGTTAAGCAACACCGAGTTTTCACTTGACCGCTAAAATATATTAGGATAAAATGCACCTGTAACTTAATTGAATATGGTCCACCTTCGATTCATTGTTTTCTAAGGCAAGCCTGATTTTGCTATGAATGATGGACGCCAGGGTATAGCCGGAAACAGCTGTGCCTCCCGTTGAGGAAAGAAGGTTTGGTAGTTTAAGAAGAGTATCGCATTTTCCAACGGGGATCTGCGATTTTTTTTGCCCGCATAACATAAATAAGAAATGGACGGTAAATTCACTGATGTTTCAGGGTAAAAGTTTATTCATCAAAATCTCATTTGCTTTGCTAATTTCAACTTCTATATTCTTTGTTTTTAGCTGCACCGAGCAAGCAGCCCCCTTGGAAGAGCAGGTTTTAGAATCTGAGGAAGAAGAGGAAACCAGCCCGGTCGAGATAATTGACCGTATCATATTGGCGACAACAACCAGCACCTACGATTCAGGCCTGCTTGACTTTTTAAACCCTAATTTCACTGAGCAAATGGGAATTGAGGTCCAGGTAGTATCGCAGGGAACCGGTGCTGCGCTTGAAACCGGGGCACGCGGTGATGCCGATGTTTTGCTAGTGCACGACAGGGATTCCGAACTGGCACTGGTAGAGGAAGATGCCTTAGTCAACCGCTTTGATGTCATGTATAACGACTTTATTATCGTTGGGCCTGCTGAAGATCCGGCCGGTTTGCTTTCAGTATCATCTGTTGTCGATGCCTTTAATTTAATTGCAGATAGTGAATTGGTCTTTGTTTCCCGTGGGGATGACTCCGGCACGCACCGTATGGAATTGCGTCTCTGGAATAATGCCGGTATCGATCCCTCAGGCCAGGGCTGGTATCAATCAGTTGGCCAGGGTATGGGTGATACCTTAAATATGGCCAATGAACAGCTGGGCTATGCCATGACCGACCGCGGAACTTATGTATCGATGATGGATAACCTGGACCTGATAATCGTTCTCGAAGGTGATCCGGCCCTCTTTAACCAGTATGGTATAATGGCTGTTAACCCCGCTGTCCATCCCGCTGTTAAGTACGATTATGCCCTGATGTATGTGGAATTCCTGATGTCTGAGAAAGGACAAGCCCTAATCGAAGCGTACCAGGTCAACGGGGAAACTCTCTTCTTTGCCGGATACGGGCTGGAGTAAGATTTAATTGCCATACGAGTTGATCACATTAGTGCTGTAAGGTATTGTCTCAACATAGCTGCACCTTTTCAGTTTGATCAGACATACAGAATGGAAGGGGTGTGCCCCTTTTTTAAAACATTTTCAGAGTTAAGAATGGCCACACCGCTCTTGAGTTATTATCTGAACAGATGCCTGGAAGAAATAATCTTTCTTAACAATTATACGATTGACAAAAAGACCGGGCATCTTACAAAGCTGACTTAAAACTATGCTCATAACTTATAGTAATATCCATCTCATCGGCGGGGCCTGTGCCCCGCCATTATTTTGCTTTAAAAAGCAGGGATATTCTTTCTCTATAGTTCGAACTTCGCTTCTTTTAAAAGAGCGTAAATGTAGGTGCCGAAAACCATCCCCAGGAACGTAAACAGAGCATAAAACTTCCCCTCACCGATCTGGGCCAAGACCGTTCCCGGACAAGCTCCTGAGATTCCCCAGCCAATTCCGAAAATGGCAGCGCCAAGCAGACTGTAGCGGCTCAGTTTTTTGTGACTGACCTTTAATGCTTCACCGCTACGAACCGGCCTGGCAAAACGCTTGAGTATTTGCATGCCCAGGGCTCCGGTAATAATCGCTGTTATCATCACCCAGGCCAGGGTTAAATCCTGCCCCGTAAACATCCCCACGATGAGGTCATAATTAGAAGCGCCAACACGGCTTAAAACAAAGCCAAAGAGTATGCCAAAAAGCAGAAATCCCGTCTTTTTATTCATTACCACAGCCCTCCCATCAACATTACCCGTACTAAGTTGGCGGCCAGGATGCCACCCAGGAGAAAAAAGATGGTGGCGATCACACTCGAAAAATGCAGGTTAGCAATACCATGAATACTGTGACCCGAGGTGCAGCCACCGGCAATTCTTGCCCCGAGGCCAAGCAGCAGTCCTCCGCAGAAAAACCAGATTGCTTTAAGCAGGGCAGGCCATGACACCAGGGTTGTAAATCTGCCCATAGTGAGATTAAACGCCAGGTTGCCCGATAAGAGTGCGGCAAGAAACCCGCCCAGAATTATTCCGACAATAAAATAAACTCGCCAGCTTAACGTTTCTGCAAAATCTTTCTTGATCCATTGCAGTTTACGCGCAGGGGGAATAGCAATTTTGACCAGGTTACCGTAACCGGTAGAAACCCCGAGAGCGGTGTTGAAATAGTAATAAAGCAGGGGGACGATCAAACCGATAATGATTCCCCCGGCCCAAAAAGGCCATGGATTGATAAAAACAGCCTGCAGGATGGAGCCAATCATGCTTCATCACCACCTTCAGACATGGGGAACCCAGCAGCGCTCCAGGCATTGCTGCCACCGAGGACATTAATCACTCTTTTAAAACCACGCTGCTCCAGCAGGCTTGCTGCAGTCATTGAACGATTGCTGGTATTGCAGAGCACCACAACCGGTTCATTGCTGTTCCATTCACTGTAGCGATGACGAACATCAGGGGCTGGAGCAAGGGTAGTCCCGGGTATTGCTCCCTTTTTCCACTCATTTTTGGCCCTGTTGTCAAGGACAAGCGGAGGATCATTTTCAAGCCACTCACGGAGGCGATGTATGGAGATCGTTTCTATACTGCCAACCTCCCGGCCAGCATTAACCCAGGCTTCAATAGAGCCTTCAAGGTAACCGGCAATATGGTCTTGTCCAACATTGTAGAGAGCTTTTTTTATTTCTTCAAGGTCATGATCTTTTTCAAGGATCAGGACTATTTTTGCGTCAGGAGGAATTACCCAACCGGCAAAGGTAGCCATATTACCATATTTACTGATGCTGTAGGAACCGGGAATATGCGCACCGGCATAGGAATGATAAGCTCTTACATCGAGGACCGTAAAACCGCCTTCAATTGCCCCGGCAAGCTCATCCACGCTAAAGATTCGGCTTGCCGGCAGGTCCTTCAGCAGAGCGGGGCCCTTGCGATTTATTTCAGAGCAGCGAGCAAAATGATCAGGAGCAGCAGGCATATCGGTAAGCAGGTCTTTCTTGAAGTCTGCGAGGTTTTCATGCTGCAGGGCATAATTACAGCAACGCTCGATACCAATTGTACTCCACAGTTTTGCCGATAAAGCCCGACCACAAAGCGACCCCATACCGTGGGCGGGATAAACTTCTACGTGATCGGGGAGTTCCTTGATACGCTTGAGACTGTGAAATAGCTTTTCGGCCAGTTCTTCTTCACGATTGGGAAAAAGATCCGGGCGTCCGACATCACCCACCATCAGGGTATCACCGGTAAAAGCCAGTACCGGTTCTTTCCCCCGCTCCAAATCAGTAACCAGGTATATGGTGCAGTCGGGGGTGTGGCCGGGAGTTTCAATTAGCTTAAAATGAAGACTGCCAATGGTAAATTCTTCTCCATCAACCAGGGCATGATGAGGAAATTCACAGTTGCCGATTTTAGGTGCATAAATCTTCGCCCCGGCTCTTTCAGCAAGTTCCATGTGGCCTGAAATAAAATCTGCATGCAAGTGCGTTTCGAGTACAGCAACAATTTCCATCCCGAAAGCCTTGGCCTGCGCTATATATTGGTCAACATTGCGCACCGGGTCAACTACCACGCACTTGTCGCCACTGCCGAGTACGTAAGAGCACTGGGCGATGCCGGGAGTGTAAATCTGAGCAAAATTCATTGATAATCCCTCCATTTTGTATAATTACTGCCAGACCAGAGCTATGACCAGGGCGGCACTGATACAGCAGCAGAGAGTAAGAATAAAACCAAAGCGCATGAATGAAGCGGTCGAAAAGGGCGCCTTGCTTAAAACCATCAGCGTAGCCTGATGGGTGGGTAACAGTAGGGTCAGGTTGGTTCCTGCCGCTACAGCCATAAGCGCTGCGGCAGGCTGCAGGTCACCACCTGCTGCGATACCGACGGCCAGGGGGGCCATGAAAACAGCAGCTGCAGCATTATTGATAGCATTAGATAAAGCCGTGGAGATAAATACCAGTATAACAATAAGCAGTAAAGAAGGCAGCCTCCCGGCTGCCGTTCCCAGGAGATCAGAAATAACCCCCAGGGCCCCGCTCACCTCCATCGCTTTGCCAATACCCAGCATCGCCCCAAGAAAAAAAACAATACCGATATCAACACACCGGTAAGATTCAGGAACTTTTAAAACTCTGAAAAGCATCATGATCAAAACTGCCGCACCGAAGCCCAGGGCCGGATGAACCAGTCCGAAACTAACCAGGATCACAGCAGGTAATATAGCCGCCAGGACTATCTGACGCTCCCTGGTAGCAAAAGGAGCAAAATGCTGCAGATCCTCTGTTTCCGGTTCGCTCACTTCTTCCTGTAAGGAATGATTCTCGATGTGACATACTCCACTGCCGGGATCAAAACCGCAGCTTTTACAGATAGTCCAGAGGATGGCTGCCGTGAGGAGCATAGCCAGGCCGTGAGGAGCGTAATCAAACATCCGGAAAGGGCTTCCCGTAGACTGTAACATAAAAGAGGCTATGATAATATTCGGGGCACTGCCGATCATGGTTACCGAACCGCCGATAATTGAGCCCATTGCCAGGGGAAGTCCGAAAGTTCCGGGACTACTGTCACAGCGGCCAGCCATACGCACCGCCGTCGGCAACATTAATCCTACCGCGCCAACATTATTCATGAAAGCAGAGGCGAAGGCTCCGGCAGAAGCAACGCCGAGCACCTGAGCCCGCGTACTCTTGAGCCGTTTTGCTATGGATTGACCTAACCCGCGCATTAATCCGGAGACAACGATTGCTTCACTGATAAAAAACACTGCAATGATAGTCAGCAGGGCAGGATGACCAAAACCAGAAAAAATTACTGCCGGTTCGGCCACCCCGGCCAAACCAAGTAAAAGTAATCCTCCCACAGCTATTCCCTCGATACGCATCCGGCCGGAAGCGATTAATACGAGCACGGCAATCAGAACTATCCAGGGTAAAACATAAGATGGGTTCAATTGTTTACCTCAAAGTAAGAGTGGTTCTTAATTTTTAATATTATACCGTAAATTGCTCGGATGGAAAAGCTTGGCTTATATATTTTATCGAGCAGAGTGAATCTTAGTGCAGCTAAAAATCTTTCTCTGCCCTTTTTAAGAAGCGAAGGTGGCAGGTGTCATTCAGCCTGACAATAGTGAAGTTACCATAATCATAGTCAAGCTCATTCAAGCAGGCTGTGTCCTGGCGAATTTTCCAAAAAGATTGCTGGGTAAGACTCAGCAGTCTACACAGCAAGGCCTTGTTGACTGCCCGATGGGAAACAATAACTAGTTCTCGATCTGGATTATTCTTAACCGCGCGATAAAGCCCTTTTTCAGATCTTTCGGCGACTGTATCCAGACTTTCACCGGCAGGAAATACAATTTTACCGGGCTCCTCAACCCATGTTTTAAAAAGAAGGGGGTATTCCTCTTCAACTTCTTGCAAAGACTTCCCTTCCCAATGACCAAAACAGATATCTATAAAGGCGGGATCATTGACAACCTCAGCATCTTCCAGATAGGAAGCGGCAATTTCTGCAGTTTCTCTTGATCTCATCAGTGGGCTACAGAAAAAAACCGGGTTTACAAGTTCCAAGCTTTTCAGGACAGCTGCAATACTTTCAGCCTGACAGCGCCCAAAGCCGTTCAGGGGTACATCCGCCCGCCCCCGAAAAATATCTTCCCGATTCCATTCTGTTTCTCCATGTCTGATTAAAAAAACTTTCATCATGTTTTTATCCCCTCTTCTAATAACCTATTGCAGGTGCAGGCTTCAAACCAGTTTGCCTGTAATCACTATATATGCCCGGCTTCTTGCAATAGATAGGCACTCCGCAATATCCATCCTCTTAAATTGATTATAACAGGTTCATTTCGGTAGATCGAAATTGGTTTCCTCTTTTAATATCTTGATATTACAGGGGGAAAATCCCCATTTGCTATTGAATATAACTGATACCTGGCGATTGAACCAGGCTCAATATACTGCACTAAAAGGGTGGCCTTATATATTCACATACTGTCTGTCTTATATTAAAGCCGGGAAGATCAAGGTAGTAATTAAGCCGGCCTGAGATAAATGATGATCTTCAAAAGGTTATGGAAAAAAGACCTGTAAGAAAAAATGCTTTATTATGAAGAGATATCGAAGGAGGCCATTAGTAATGGATATATATGAAAGCTTGAGAGAGGTCTTGGATACCCATCCTTCTACAGCGCCAAAGGCAAGAGCGATTGATGAAATCCTGAAAATTCTTTTTACCCCACAGGAAGCAGCCATTGCTTCTGTGATGAGTTACAGGGTAAAAAAAGTTTCTGATCTGGCCGCAAAGGCAGGCCTTTCTGAAACTGAAACAATGAGCCATCTCGAAGCCCTGGCCAATAAGGGCATAATTATGGCACGCAGAAAAGACGGTGAAATGCATTATGGTCTTGTTCCGCTTATTCCGGGTGTATTCGAGTTTCCTTTCATGAAAGATGAAGGAACAGCAGAACAGAAACGCCTCGGCGCACTCTGGGAAGAGTATCACCGAAAAGCACTTGGGAATGCTTTTGCCGGAAACCCTACTCCGTTAATGCGGGTGGTAGCGGTAGAAGAGTCGATCACTGCAAAGGATCGCATCCACCCCTATGAAGAAGTTAAAACTTTTATTGATGATGCCACTTACCTGGCCCTGGCTAAGTGTGCCTGCAGAATCAGCGTTGCCGGTTGCGAAAAACCTAAAGAAGTGTGCCTGATCTTCGGCAATGCTGCAGAATTTCTGGTTGAAAGAGGCTTTGCCCGCAGGATCAGCAAAGATGATGGATTAGCTGTACTCAACAGGGCCGAAAAGGCCGGCCTGGTTCACACGAGTAACAACAGCGCCGACCGGGCCAACCTGATCTGCAACTGCTGTCCCTGCTGCTGTACTGTCTTACGTGGGAAAACACAGCTCAACCATCCCCATGCTTTCGAACCAAGCCGCTTCGAAGCAAAAGTCAATAGCGATGAATGTAGCGGATGCTCAATATGTGCCAATGAAAGGTGCCCGGTTAAAGCCATTTCAATGAATAATGAAGTTGCCATGGTCAATAAAGACCAGTGCATCGGCTGCGGCCTTTGTGTAACAAGCTGCCCGACCGGAGCAATGGCCCTGGAAGAGAGAGCGCAGATTCCCTCAACTCCGGCAACACTAATGGAAATGGGCATGAAGGTTGTAGAGGAAAAAGGCAGGCTGGAAGCGTTCATGAAACTGATGAGCGAATAACACAGTAGTTAAAAAAATAGTAACATAATACTCCGCACCAACACCGAACTCAAAAGATCGACTATGATTGATTACCTGAAACCATATTTTAACAAGCAGTAATCAAGCTTGTTTTCGTTGAAAAAAGTGAAGATGTAATATAAAATACAATTACCTGCTAATGCAAGTGATTTGCAATCAGTAAAAGCGTCGAACCGCACAGCAACGAACCATCACCAAGGTAGCCCGCGTTGTTGCTGAACAAACCGGTGCGAAAATGGTCTTGCTGCACGGAGCCCATAATGTAACATCTGAAAAGCTGAACAGCGGTATAAGTTACATCAGGATTATGGAAGATAATCTTTAAAAATTAGTCGAAGGGCTCAGGGAACAATGACACCGTTAGTAACAGTGGAGAATCTTACCGTTAAATACGGCAAACATAAGGCCTTTAGCAAGATCAGCTTCGTCGCAAACAGAGGAGACTATATAGGTATTGCCGGCCCTAATGGATCCGGTAAAACTACTCTGATCAAGGCATTGCTCGGGTTGCTGCCAATAGCGGAAGGAGAGATCACGTATCATGGTAAGGAGTCAAAGAAACGGTTCATCGGCTATTTGCCACAAAAGTCTATCCAGAGTGACAATCTTTTCCCGGCTACAGTACGAGAAGTCGTTGCCATGGGCTTACTGGCATCGAAAAGGGGACCCCGTTTTTTTAACCCCGCCGACAATGAAAAAGTTTTTAGGATCCTTGAAAGACTGGGCATAGATGATCTTGCAAATAATAAAGTAGGCAGCCTTTCCGGTGGGCAGCAACAGAGAGTCTTGCTTGCTCGTGCCCTGGTTGGTTCCCCGTGCATGCTTATTCTTGATGAACCGACAAGTGCTCTTGATCCACAAATCCGCGATAATTTCTACGAACTCCTTGATCAGTTAAACAAAAAAGATGGTGTGACAATTTTACTCGTAACACATGACATGGCTTCCATTGGCAGGTATACACAAAAACTCCTTTACCTGGACAAACGGTTAGTCTTTTACGGTAACTATGAAGAGTTTTGTGCTTCTGAAACAATGGGAAATTACTTCGGCACCCTTTCTCAACATCAATTCTGCTGGAGGCATAGCCGGGATGTACTATGACATGATCGTAGAATCATTACAATATGATTTTATCCGCAGAGCTATGCTGGTAGGGCTACTGATCTCATTATGCTGTGCTTTCCTGGGTCTATTTTTAGTTTTGCGAAAGCTATCAATGATCGGAGACGGCCTGGCCCATGTCAGTTTCGCTACGGTAGCCCTGGCTTTACTCCTCTCAGCATCGCCCTTATTTGTCAGCATTCCACTGGTAATAATCGCTTCCTTTGCTATCCTGGCTTTAAGTGAAAAGGCAGGCCTGCACGGAGATGCAGCAATTGGCCTGGTTGCCTCTTTTTCCATTGCTATAGGTGTTTTGATCGCCAGCCTGGCCGGTGGCTTCAATGTAGATTTGATGAGTTATCTATTTGGCAGTATTCTGGTTATCAGCAGGGCTGAAGTTATTATATCCGTGATTCTTTCTTTTTTCGTGCTGGTCGTCGTTATATATTATTTTAACAGCCTTTTCGCGGTAACCTACGATGAAGATTTTGCAAGAGTGCTGGGACTTAACACCCGAACCATGAACTACCTGGTAGCAACATTGACCGCCATTACCATCGCTCTGGGGATCAGGGTGGTCGGCACAATGCTCATTGCAAGCCTGATCGTCTTTCCCACTGTTACAGCACTGCAGGTTTCAAAGGGCTTCAAATCATCCATCCTAATTGCAACCCTGGTCTCGGCATCCTGTGTTATAAGTGGTGTTTTCGCTTCATACATCTTTAATTTTCCAACAGGAGCAACTATAGTGCTCTTAAACGGAGTTGCTTTTATTGCCTCTTTCATGATTCGCAGGTTAATCCTAACCTGATTACAAGCAAATTTGCCTGGACATTGACAGTATGGTTAATTAAAGTTAAGATCACCAGGTGATTCCTGAAACAAATGGGAGGCAACCTTCTGTGGAAAAACTTTGCGCTGCAACCATTATAAGGGAATACGGTCTTAAACATACTGCCGGAAGAGAAGCCCTTTTACACACGCTGATAAGGGCCGATCAGCCCTTATCTCACAAGGAAATATGCGATAGGCTGGAGGGAACGATACATTATGATCCGGTCAGCATTTACCGTTCCCTGGAAACATTTATCAGCTCCGGTATAGTGCACCGGATCGAAGGGGATAATCGCACCTGGCTTTTCGCCGTTTGCACCTGCCGTGAAGGAAACCACTGCCATCCCCATTTCTTCTGCCGCTCCTGTGGAAAGAGCGAATGCCTGAAGGACCTGCAGATGCCAGGCACTTCCGGGCTGGAGGACAGTTACTTGGTTGAGGAAAAACGCTTTTACCTGAAAGGTGTCTGTAAAAGCTGTGCCACCCACATTAGCTGATAGTTGTTGTCCTTTGGACCGGTAGTTATTTAATGGCGCTGCTTGAGCTTCTTAACCGCCCTATCCAACCCCTCGACTGACAGTTCATACATGGGGAAAACAGTGCGAATAGCATTAATAGTGTAATTACCGGTAGAGCGATCCCAGAAAGTAGCAGGAATCGGGTTTAACCAAACGGAATGGTTAAAGTGTGCAGCAATACGCTTCAGCCAGGTAATCCCCGCCTCTTCATTACTGTAACTGTAGTCGATGGCACCACCCGGCATAGTCAATTCACTGGGCGCCATGCTGGCATCACCAAGCAAAATTAGTTTGTATTCCGGCCCGAGCAGGCGCAGAAAATCTTCAGTGGGGATAGCGCTCTTCATAAAGCAGGATGGTTCACTGTAGATGTGATGATAAATGCAGTTGTGAAAATAGAAAAAGCGCATGTCCTTAAAATGACTTGAACGGTTCATGGCCGTAAAAAGCTGACTGCAGATACGGGTGTATGGTTCCATCGAGCCACCTGAATCCATCACCAGGGCAACCTTAACCGTATTCTTGCGACTTCTTCTCCACACCACTTCAAGCAGGCCACCCCGGTCACCAGTTTTACGAACTGTTTCATCAAGATCCAGTTCGTCACGGGGGCCCTCTACTTTGCTGCTTAACTGCCGCAGCTTGCGCAGGGCAACCTCAAACTGCCGAATACCAATGGTCGCATCAGCCCTGTAACCACGGAAATTTCTCTGAGCCGCCACCTGTACAGCCGACTTGTTCAGAGATTCCCCACCGATACGCACTCCGGCCGGATGGTAGCCGGAATGCCCCAGGGGCGAAGTACCACCTGTGCCAATCCACCTGTCACCACCGTGGTGTTCTTCCTGCTGCTCGCGCAGTCGCTCTTCGAGTAGGCGACGCAGTCCATCAAGATCGAACTGCTCGTATAGCTGGCGTTCTTCCGGTGAAATCTTCTTTGGCGGCAAAGCATTTTGCAACCATTGCAATACCTTTTCAGTTATCTCAAGCGGGGTTTCAATGTCGCGAAAGTAACTGTAAAAGGCCAGATCATAACGATCGTAGTGAGTTTCGCTTTTCACCAGGATTGACCGGGCCAGATAATAGAAATTGGTTAGACTCGAAAAGGCCATCCCCTTGCTCAAGGCTTCCATCAGCACCATCCACTCGGTGATGCTCACAGGCACCCCACAGGCCCTGAGTTGATAGAAAAAGTTAACAAACATTGACAGCGATCCTTTCTGACAACTCCAGCCTTTTACCAGCTGCGCGGAATACCGGCAACCGGCTTGACTTCTTTACCATCACTGTGCAGGCGCTGCAGAACCGTCTTGAAATCCTGATCTTTCTTTAACAGGACACCAAGGAAAGGAAACTCTGCACTAATCTTTTCCGGGCTGATGCCTCCCACCGTCAAAGCTTGTATCCAGTCGAGCAGTTCGCTGGTGCTCGGTTTTTTTTGCAGGCTACTAATCGCACGAAGCCAGTAAAAAGCGGCAAGCGCTTCGTCGAGAAGCTGCTTATCTAATTGAGGGTAGTGAACTTTGACAATCTCAGCCATCATCCCGGTATCCGGAAAGGCAATATAATGGAAAATGCAGCGACGTAGAAAGGCATCTGGCAGTTCTTTCTCGGCATTACTGGTAATAACCACGATTGGCCGGTTAAGAGCTTCTATTATTTCCCTTGTTTCCGGAATGTAAAAGCTCATTATATCAAGTTCCCAGAGCAGGTCATTGGGAAACTCAATATCAGCTTTGTCGATCTCGTCAATAAGCAGAACAACCTGATCTGAAGCAAGAAAGGCTTCGCCCAACCGGCCCATCTTGATATAATGGCGGATATCTGAAATATCATGATCGCCAAACTGACTGTCGTAAAGACGCTGAACAGTGTCGTAAATATAAAGGCCTTCTTTGGCAGTTGTGGTAGACTTAATGTTCCAGATTAGCAGTTCCTTGCCCAGGGCATCGGCTATACTTTGGGCAAGCATGGTTTTACCGGTGCCCGGCTCACCCTTGATTAAGAGGGGCCGGCTGAGAGCTACGGCTACGTTTACGCTGTTCTGTAACTCTGGCGAGGCAATATAGTCATGTGTACCGGAGAATAGTGTTTCTCGCTCTTGCAATGTAACAAACCTCCCGGGGCATAAAAATAAAATTTAACCTTCCGTTAATAATTTCTACCTGCCGGGTTCCTAATCCTGCAGAATATAACTTCCTATAATCTGGCCCCAGTATAGTCCTGGCCTGCTCTTTGCTTTCTATGAATCGACTACTCCCTTTAATCTCAATAGTATTTTTGGATTTCAGGAGGTGAGTTCCCTGATATGCTGAGAATTTCTCAGGGAAAGATTCGAAAAATCTGGATCTATCCGGTAACCGAATTCAAGGCCTCCATTACGATCAACAATTGTATCAACTAAGATATATGAGCGCCCCTGTTTTTTATAGATTTCAGTTGTGCATAAAACACCCAGAGCTTCAAAATTACTAAAAATATAACCAACTGCAGGAGTAAGCAGGCGGTTATTTTGCTTCCCTTTACTTTCAAATGTCATGATGATTTGCTGTGACATAGAAAAAAATATCAGGCCAGCATTTGCTTTTTCAGTAAAAGCAGCAACGGTATTAGGGCCAGGGTGATTGCCAGGGCAATCAGCATTTCAAACCAGACCAAGCTTAATGATTCACCCATGACCGATACTTCCCAGATGGGGCTAATGATCCAGTAGAGAGGAAAGAGCTTGGCAATCCACTGTGGCCAATCCGGAAAGAGGTAGAAGATAACGGGAACAAACAAAAATATACCAAGACTCTTGATCAAGGTAAAAAGCATGGTTGCTGTTTTGGCATAAATACCAATCAAAAGGCCAATCATCGATGTGAGGGCAGCCGCGAGGACAACCACGACAATTACTTCAAAGGGGCGCGGTCCAAAAGCCTGGTTTAATAAAAGTGTCAGAGAGGCCAGAAATATGGCAAAAATAAACCCAAGGAACCATTTTGCAGCAAGAACCTCGTTTACTCTGGCTGATGTAACCAGCATGGCTGTCAGGGTGCCGTTTTCTTTCTCTTCAACAAGACTGGCACTGGGCACCCAGATGCCGGCCATGACCAGGGCATAAAAAACTATTATTGGAACCAGGCGGATCGATATGGGCAAACCGGGTTCGCCAAAATATACTGTTTCTATTTCAACAGGAGCTTCAGTTCCTTCCAGTCCCCGAATCATTTCAATTGCGGTAACAGCAATAATGATCCGGTTGGAGGCAAGACTCTCCCCGCTAATGTAAAACTCGAGCACCGGTTTTTCTCCCGCTTTAACAGCATCATCAAAACCGGCTGAGAGGACCAACCCGGCATCAAAGTCATGTTTTTCCACTTTTTCGATTAAATTACCCGGATCGGAGAGGACAGCCACCTCGAAACCCTCCAGCTTCTGCACTGCTGTTGTGATGGTCGAATTGCCAAGATCAACAACCGCCAGGCGTGGTTTTGGCTCGAAGAGTGAACCGAAAGCAAATTGGAAAAGCAATGTAAGGGCAAAAGGCATCACCAGGGCCCAGATGAAAAAAGGCTTACGCGGGCCGACGAAAAAATCTTTCAGTACTATCCTGAGGATTCTTTTGATACTCACAGCGTAGCCACCTTTCTCTTCAAAACGAACAGACCGGCGCCGTATAGAATTAAGACCCAGAGAAGAGCATAGAAAAGATAGTTTATTGTGTCAGCCCAGAGGAGTTCATGAATTGTAACATCGTAAAGTAATCTTACAATGGGGTAACTGGGCAAAAAGCTGACCCAGGTAGCCACAGTTCCGGGGAAAAGGACGGCAAAGGAAGGGATCATCAGCGGTATGATAAAAAGCATGCTATACATTAACTGGCCAATGAAATCCTTGCCGGCAGATCCGACAAACATTGCCACTGCCGTAAAAAGTAGTGAGCCAAGGAGGACGATAACCAGCAATAACAGCCAGTTGGCAGCATTAAAAGCTCCGACAAAGAGCAGGATAATTACAGCCTGCACCATGGCCAGGGCTGTTCCGAACAGTGTCTTGGCCATCAAAAAATGCCATACCCGCATTGGGGTAACCAGCAGCGCTGTAACTGTGCGCTGCAGCACTTCATTTGAGATAAGTGAAGCCAGGGCAAATGTTTCCATCATCATGATAAAAAAAGCAATTAAAGGCCGCATCCTGGCCCGCATCGATATTTGATCACCCATCCTATCGGTTCCGAGAATAACAGTATCCTCAGCAGGCGCTTCAACGGGTAGATCATAACCGGCAAGTTCATATGCCATTTCGCGAATGAAACCCTGCATCGCTCCCCTCAGTTCTTCAGGAATGGCAGCATCGGCAAAAACTGTGACCGTTGGTTTTTGTCCCATTACCGTGTCGCCGAGAAAGGATGGTGGAAACAAAATTCCAATATCGAGGTTAATTTTCTTGGCATCAGCCGGTTTTTTCTCTTCGCTTTCGGGATCATGAACTATAAACCTGCCCTGGTCGGTTCTGTAAACTTCCAGTTCCCCGCTGACGACTCTCCTGAGCATTGCCTCATTCTCAAGTTCGACCAGAACAAGTCCTTCTTCTTTAAAAGCAGCTTCGACCTCTGCAAGCTCCCCAATGACATCCTCAGGTGCTCCCTGAGCGAGAAGTGAAGCCTTTCCTTCGCTGAAAATATCTTCAAGAGAAGGTGAAATGGCAAAGGTAAGCTCTTCATCAACAGTATCGGGAACCAGCCAAAAAATGACCACAAAAAACACCAGGCTCAATACGGTCAGAAAGAGGTAAATCATGTTGCGGCTGTAAACCTTGACATCTTTTTTCAGAATGGCCAGCAGCACTTCACCGTTTGACACGGTCTTTTTCATCCTGCCAGCCCCCTGCCGGTCAAACGGATAAAAATTGCCTCCAGGGTTGCTTCTTCGGTATGAATTGTCAGCAGGTCGGGTGAAGCAGCAAGCTTGCTCAATAATGTAGATGATTTTTCTCCGTCCAGGGGTAAATTCTCTTCCCGGATATCATTTCCATCACGCAACCTGACTCGCACCGATCGCTTGCCATACTTTAGTTTCAGGTTTTCTGCTGTATCAAGGGCAACTATTTCACCCTCGTTAATGAAGGCAACCCGATCTGAAAGTTCATCTGCTTCAAACATGTTGTGAGTGGTAAGCAGCACTGCTACTCCCCGCTCCGCTTCTTCCTTGATCGTTTTCCTGATTTCTGCAGCAGTGACAGGATCTAAACCGTCTGTCGGCTCATCGAGGAATAAAACCTTAGGTTTGTTGATAAAGGCACGGGCTATCATCAAGCGTTGCCGCATTCCCTTGGAATATTCGGATACACGATCCCTGGCCCGGTCGGCAAGACCGACTCTCTTTAATGCTTCCATGGATTTGGGATTAGCAATGCCAAATAAAGAAGCGAAGAAGTCGAGGTTCTCAAGAGCGCTCATTTCGAGGTAAAGGTTCTTTTCTTCAAAGGTAACCCCTATTTGTGACTGTATGATCGGATCATCGCGGCCAACGTCCCGACCCAGGATTTGCGCTTGCCCTCCCTTGAGGGCAAGCTGACCGGTTAAAACTTTGATCGTGGTTGATTTACCGGCTCCGTTAGGCCCGAGAAAGCCAAGTATTTCGCCGGGATAGACTTCAAAGCTAATCTCTTTAACAGCCTGAAGATTGCCATACCAATGACTGAGGTTCCTCACACTGATCGCCGGTTCTGAAATTTGCCTGCCTGCTAAAGGGGCCATTTTTGCCAAGGGTGGTTCAGGCGATTTATCCCTCTGCATTTCTTCAAGCGTTTTGACAAGTTTACCCTTATCCCACAAGCCCTTTTCAGTCTTACCGTCCGGGCGGACATAAATACCATAACCGTGACGCCTGCCCCGGTCGAACTCTCCACTGTAAGAGGCGCCTCCGGCAGTAACTAGCTTTCCCTTCCCGTGAGGTTTTCCTGCCGACCATTCTCCCTCATAGATGGTGCCATCGGACAGCCTTAACCTGCCACGTCCATGGGGAGAGCCATTCGCCAACTCTCCGCTAAACTGCCCACCCATCCAGTTAATCGTACTAACCTGCAAATTTTTATCTTTACCGGCCATTTTATCAATCACCTCAGCGTGGGTTTTCTATCCCGGGCCTTAGTAATGGCATATCGCTTTAATAAAGAAGTGGGTAGTTTAACTTCCAGGCCCCATGCTCAAGAACAAAAGTAAAAGGAACAGTTTCTGTATAGACATCATAGCTGGCCTCCAGTTCAAAAGTCTTTCGACCATTTTCATCCTCGATAGATAGAACTTCTGCATCACTCCAATTTATCAGCGAGCCACCGGCGGCATCCGGATGTGCCAGGCGCCCTTCGTGCTCAATAATAGCAGTGTTTTCAATAAATAAATCGATCGCCTCATTAGTGTATATATCACTTAGATAAGCGCGCAGCTTCTCCCAACTCTCTAGACTTTCACCCATATAAAAATAGGGGTAGCCTTCATACTCAAAGGTTTCATAAACCATGTCACTTCCACCGCTGATCACATAAAAGTAGGCATCCTGAGCAGCAGCGACTTTTTCCACTGCTGCTGCGGCGGTCAGTTCAGGGATATCAGTATCCTCGGTCGGCACCTCATCACTTGCAGCGCAACCGGACAAGAGCAGACAGAAGAAAATCAGGCAGAAAATAAGTTTTTTAATCATCATTGTAGTTTCTTTCTTTTCTATATTATTTGGCCAAAATTTATTTTATCACAACGGAAAAAACAAATTGCCATTTTAGAAGAATTCTAGAAACCTGCCGCTGTTCTGGCCGGTCAATTGCCCGTCCTTAACGACTTCAACTCCTCCGACTATAACACTTTCAATACCCAAAGGAGGCCTGGCAGGCTTTTCAATGGTAGAACGATCAATGATCAGATCGGGGTCCAGGATCGTTATATCTGCCATGTGGCCTTCTTTCAGGCTGCCTCTACCGGTAAGGGCCAGTCGTTTTGCAGACGTGGCAGTGATCTTGTCGATAGCTTCAGGCCAGTCCAGCAAACCTTCTTCACGAACATAGTGGCCAAGGAAGCGGGGGAAAGTACCGGTGCCGCGGGGATGGCCCTGACCCTCAAAGATCATCCCATCACTGGCAATCATGACCAGGGGATGCCGGGCAGCCAGTTTTATTTCTTCCTCGTTCATCACCGAGGCCATGATCATAACCTGCGGTTCATTTTCCCTGACAGTGGCCAGAATGTCAGGGGTTGCGTACTGTCCCTTAAAGCTACCGTCAACTATGTAGAGATCACTATAGGCAGCATTCCACCTTTCAAGACAGCCAGGTTCAAAACAGGTTGTGCCGGCAGCGGTCATAAAAGAATTGTAAGGGTAGATATCGGCCATGATATCAACTCCGGAATCACTAGCATCTTCAAGCATTTTTAAGGCCTGAGCCATCTGACCGAAGGCAGCGCCGCTGCCAATGTGGGAAACCTGGTACTTGACTCCGGTCTCCCTGGCTACAATAAGCATCTCATCTATCGCCTCAGTAAAACGTTCTGCATCAAAGCGATAGTGAGTACAAACAATACGGTCTTTGTATTCTGCAACTTTGCTGCACAACATCAGCTGCTCTTCGAGAGAGGTTCCCGGTACATATTCAAGGCTAAAAGAAAGGCCTGGTGCACCGGCTGCGAGAGCTTCTTCAAGCAGTCCAGCCATGGCATCAATTTCTTGACCTGTGGAGGGGCTGAAAAGATCTGAGCTTCCGGCCAGCATACGCAGCGAAAGGTGCCCGATCAGAGCACTGTAATTTACCGGTGCCGGATCTTGCAGGTAAGCCGCTTTGCTTCTTGAGAAGTCAGCATGACCGAGACCGCAGTGCCCGTCAAGAACCGACGTTACACCCATTAAAGCCATGGCTTCAAGGGTTTCCAGGAAACCGGTCTGGTCAAAAGGATATGTGTGCATATGGATGTCAATGAAACCAGGGCAGACATATTTTCCGTTTGCATTGATGGTTTTTTTAGCGTTGATCAGGCCGGGAAGGGTGGCGCAAATGCGATCCCCTCTTATACCAATATTAAGTGGAGATATGCCATCGACAGGATCAATTACCGTTCCGCCAATAATGGCCAGATCATACACTGAACCTTTTTCCACCTCCGGCAGTTAAAATCTGTCAATTAAAAGCAGAGCCCTCTGCATGATCAGGGTAACATCCCGTACGTCGATCCAACCATCCCCATTTACATCAGCCGCCCTCTTCTGCTCAGGGGTGAAGTGGACAAGGTTCAGCAGGTATTGCATCACCAGGC
Source organism: uncultured Syntrophomonadaceae bacterium (assembly GCA_964627855.1). Classification (GTDB taxonomy): domain Bacteria; phylum Bacillota; class Dethiobacteria; order DTU022; family DTU022; genus CAZVLE01. The sequence goes on from CAZVLE010000098.1 coordinate 23,706, forward strand.
TTACGTCCTGCACTGTGATCCGGTTGTCACCGTTAACATCACCGGGCATCAGCCTGAATGGCACTTCACCTTCGTAGACAAAGTTAGCCACGAGCAGGCGCTTGGTTGTTGTAGAGAAAGCGTACGCGGGGTTTTCAGAAACGACAGTCCCTCTTTCTGTCCAGTATAAAAACCTGTATTCCCTGTGAGCGGTGGCAGTTACGGTCACATGAGCCAGATCATTATACAAGATGCGGGCTGTAACGACTCCTCCATAGCTGGGATTGGCAGAAATTGAGACGAAAGGGTTCTGATCATGGCTTTCAACTGTGATCACCGAATAATTGCCATCTGACCATTCCGGAGCTGGGCTCTGGGCATTGATAATAGCCGGCCGGCATAAAATGAGGACAAGGGTAGAAAAAAGCAGAATTATCAAGGATAGCAAATACCGGTATGGCCGCCATTTTCCAGTTAATGATCCAAGTAAAACATTAAACACGGAAATCAGCCTCCCCACCCTGTGCTATTATTACATTATCATCCAATAGAGTAAATGGCAAGGAATTAATTATTATTACTAAGGTTGCCCTTTTATTATTCAGACCAGTATTCAGGACGGTCAAGTGTTTTAGCGCAAACAACTTTTCCTTTAACGGAGCCAATTAGACCCGGGCTAAGTTCCTGAACCATCCAGGCTTCAGCTACTGAGGGAGCGATTGGGTAGGGTGCTTCAAAACCCAGCTTTCCAGCTGGTCTGAAACCATAACGTGGGTAATACTCAGGATGGCCGAGAACAAAAACCAGTTCAACACCATGACCTGATAATATCTTCAGACCTGCTTTTATAAGCTCGCCACCAATTCCCTGCCGCTGAGAGGGGGGAACAACAGCCAGGGGAGCAAGTATAGCAGCAGAAACATTATTGGTCGGAGTTACCTGCGCCCTGGTAAAAAGAACATGCCCTAAAACTGCCTCCTCATCAACGGCAATAAGAGATAAAAGCGGTTTGGCAGAAGGATCAGCCAGCAGGTTTGTCACAAGATCAATAATTTCAGGCCCTTCATCATCACCAAAGGCCAGTCTCTGCACAGATAACAAAGCATTTATGTCTGAGTTACTTGATTTACGGATTATCAAAGCTGCACCATCTCTCTATAATTACATTAACGCTTGCGCCTCAGGGCAATTTTATTTTAGCACAGTTTGTGTAGTTTGCAACATTATCGTTGTTGAACACAGCTAGGGGCTCACCGCTCTAGATTCTGGAAAAAGAGCCTTCATTCTAGCAGGTTTGCCTGCCAGAGGCAGAGAAATAGATATTATTATGACAGGTCGGCTATATCGATGCAGCACCCGGCATGTGAGTCAATGCAACACCCTTTGTTGCAGCAAATAAGGCAATATAAATAAACTGGTTGGTGATAGGACAGATGAAAGGAACAAGTCATTCTCAGCCTAAGCCCCCCGTCTTTTCGAAACAGATGTTCGAAAAATGCTGCCTACTAGTTGAGAGCAACCTGGAAGAGATGGAACTAATCACAAAAATGCTTTCCTGCAGCGATTTTCTTTTGGAGCAGGATAAAAAGCAATTGCTTTTCTATGGCAGTTATCTTTATGACTATTACCTGCTGGCAGAGGACTGCCTGCTCACTATTGCCAGGATAACAGATAAATGGGTCCCGGCAAGCCTGGACTGGCGCTACCGTCTGATCGATTTGATGCAGGCGCCCCGTGAAGAACAGCGACCTCCGGTAATTTCTGAGGAATCTGCTGCCCTGCTAAAAGACTTCCTGATCCTCTTTCTGAATTACCACCATCACTCTAAGAACTTTTCTGCGGCCAGGATCGGTAAAATGGTCAAAGTAATCGACACCCTGAACTTCCTGCTGGTAAGAGAACTGAACAAGATCATCAGCATCCTGAGATTAAGATAAACAGATCCTTTCATTTAAGCTGGCTACAACTGTCATGGTGGATTATAAGCTCTTTTTTTAATGGCATCTTCCGCTAATTTGCGGTATCATAAAGTGAAAAATACCCGTGCTGTCTTTTATGAAAACGAGATAATTCTACGGGATTGACTTAACTAATTTAGGTATTTTAAATGCTAACATTACGGGTAACCATAATACCTATTTAATGATATCATGAAAGGGGTAATTGCCTTGAAGAATAATGAAAAAGCCGGCGAAAGCGTGATTGAAGCGTTGCAAAGCCTGCCGTCTGTGCCTAACTGTGCAACCTTCATGAAAGCTGAATTTATAGAATATGTACCTGGAGAGAAACTGACGTTCTCATTTCCAGTTCAGGATATTTACCTTAACCCCGCTCAATCGATGCAAGGAGGATTCATCACTGCTGCCTTTGACAATGTTTTCGGACCCTTGAGCTTGCTGGAAATGAAATCTTCATATACCACTACCATTACCCTGACAACCAGCTATCACCGACCAATTTTTGCCGGCGATAAACTCACCGTAACAGCATACATAAAAAACATAGGCCGCAGGAAAATTCATATGCAGGCCGATGCTTTTAACCACGACGAAAAACTAATTGCTACCGCCACATGCGACTATTTGCTTGCAGATCCGGCTTGAGTATGACTCAAACTGAAGGTTGAAACGGCACCCTTCTTCACCTGCCATCATTATAAAGCCACCACTGGAAAAATATATTCTGTTAGTCCTTCTTATCGAGCTGTCATAAATGATGTTGTCATGATGGTCAAATGCTATAAAGCGCCAATTATCTCCATCCGGGGGCATCAGGGTAACCAAAGCTTGTCCCTCAATTTTTCGCCACTGGTTAAGAGATTCACTTTCGATAATAACCTTCTCTGTCTCTTTTAACACTTTTGCAGCATCGGCTTCCGAAAAAACTGCTGTGTAAAAATGCAAAAAATCTTCTCCATTTTCTTTATACATCTTAATTGTGCCGAGATCCATGGCAGCATTGATGGGCATCAGCAAGCACATATCGGCACGTGATGCGCTGCTTATCAAGTACGGCCTTCCGGCAAAAAGAATATACCCCGGCAGCTCTTCAACAAGACTTAGTTCACTAATACTTGAATAGGTTAAGTTTGAGCTGTAAGCGAGTGAGTAATAGGCATCATTGCGTAAAAGCCATTTACCGGCTCTATCAATCCATGGCTCTTGCGAGGCAGCTGAGGGAGCTAGCATCTGGGCTAATGGTATTTCTTCACTGTAATTACTCAGTGAAACGGCCATGAAAATGTACTTTTCCTCATTAACTTGATCAAATCTCAACCAAAGCCCGTAATCATCGTTGTTCGGAGCATAATCAGCATAAAAGTAACCGTTTGCGCGATAAGGCATTTTTGCAGAAGCAGGAACCCAATCACCTGCTTTTTTATCAAAACGCTGGAGAAGCATCCCCCCTTCATCAATTGACACCTTGAACAAGCCGTGACTGCTACCGTATATACCCTCAAAGGTATAATATTGCTCAGGCGTTTCAAGCCTTGGAGCTGGTATAATGGTTGCTTCCTCATAATCCTCCAGGATATGGTTTTCATTTAAAAGGTCAATTGCAAAATCAATGATTATTTTCAGGATATCTGTGGTTACTCCCTGTGATATTATCGCCACCGATAAACGCAGCTCAGGCAGGTAAAGCAACTGAGAATTGGATTGATCTGTTCCACCATTTTTAGTAACAGCCTTGATCCCGAGGGTAGGGAAAGGATACACCTCAACATCATCAAAGCCTAGGCCATAATACATATAAGGATTATCGCTGAGTTGTAAATTGTTAACAGGTGCAAAAATTTCATTAATCGATTCCTCTGACAGGATCCCCCTTTGTGGATCAAAAACGCTTGAGAAAATAGCTAGATCTGCTGCACTGCTCAATATCCCACCGGAGCCAAGGGCACTGACATATTCCTGAGGGTGGCTTTCAGGGTTATTACTATCATAGTAAAAGGGAATGTTGATCTGGCTATAATCATCATCAGGGAAAAAGGTATGCTGCATATTTAAAGGTCCGGTAATATGCTCAAGGATATAATCTCTATAGCTCATGCCACTGACATGTTCGATCAGGTACTCAGCAATAATAAAGCCATCATTGCAGTAAACACTCAGGTAGCCCGGGTCGTGTTTTAAATACTCATCTTCCAAGGCCTGAAAAGTTTCAAAGGGGTAATCAGGGTTGTGTCTGAAACCGAAAGCTTTTGTGAAGTTAGTGCCAGGCATACCGGAAGAATGGTCCAGAAGCATACGCACAGTAATATCTGCATAACGTGGATCCTGCATGCTGAAATCTTGGAAATAAGCCGTAAGGGGATCATTGAGGTTGACCATGCCGTCATCTACGAGTTTCATGATCGCAGCAGTTGTATAAACTTTTGATATTGAACCAATCCTGTTAACGGTATCAAAGCCAAGTTGCTCTTGCTTTGCCCGGTTCAGGATTCCAAATTGATCTTCATAAATGATTTCTCCCTCAAAGGCAACGGCAAAGGTGACAGCAGTAGCGCCTCCTTTAGCCATGTTTAAGTAGATCTCTTCACGAAGGTTTGTTTTTACTGAGTCTGTTACGATGATAGCTTGGTCGTTTACAATTGCGCTTTCGGGTTCTATTGCTACCGCATCTGGTTCATGATTACAACCCATACAAGCGAAGGTGAGAAATATCGGCAGGATTAGAAAGCTCAACGTCTTTTTCACTTTCAGGCTCCTTTCATCCTTTCTTGTCATCACTAGTCACCTCTTAATTATTTTTGTCCCCTTTTTTACTTGCAGTTATTGCAAGCTGTTACTCTAAGAACTGCTAGCCTGGAATTGTCACGGACCTTTTGCAAGCTTCACCGAACATACCAATTATTATGCGAATAGCCTGCTTAATGCAGTATAATTTATAGTGCATTTATAGAATAAAGGCATTTGCCTTAATATTTCTGCACCATGAAACAATATCCTTCTTTTTGCTCTGCCTTGAATTAATAACCCAGATGGTTGTGCTTACCTGTAAACTGAGCTATATTGAGGCATGTGAGTATCTATTTACGCTGGAGGTTGAACAAATGAAAAGGTGGCTGTTGAAAACAGAACCCGGGGAATACAGCTGGCAGGATCTCGCGTCAGAGCAAACTGCAGAATGGGACGGCGTCAAGGGAGCTGAAGCTCAGAAAAATATGCGTTCTATGAAAGCGGGAGATGAAATTTTTATTTATCATACGGGGAAAGAAAAAGCCATAGTCGGCACGGCAAGGGTAATTAAGGAGGCTTACCCCGATCCTGAAAACCCCCGCCTGGTGTTAATCGATCTCGAGGCAGGGCAGGCTTTAAAAAAACCGGTAACCCTGGCGTCGATTAAGGCTGAAGCTGATCTGGCAGACTGGGCCCTGGCCAGGCAACCCCGGTTGTCAGTGGTGCCGGTAAGCCAAAAACAGTGGGATATGATCATGAGCGGAAGGTTGAATCGGCAAGTTAATCGCTGAAGGAAAGAATCTATCAAAAAACACCACAGACAAAAAAGTTTTGCAAGCAGAATAGGCAAGGATAGGCCAGCCGAACTTACAATTTATCTGGATTCATGCACAGTTCCTGCAAAATGAACGTTAATGATACCGAGACCATGACCTCAAGGGTATAAGTTCTGAGAATTTTAACCCCAGAGAACCTTCATTCCCTTCGGTTCAAGGGTAAAGTGCATGTAGTCACCAACCAGAACTTCTCCTTCCAGGTGCAAAGGCCTTGCTTCACTCAAGCTTAGCTTGACCTCACTGGTCCGGTGCATGGCAGCCTGCTCAAGGTTTTTCAGGGTCCCGCTAAAAACCTTTGGGAAGTGGTATAGGAGGCTCAAACTATCCATTGTCTCCATGATGCAGACATCGAAAAGCCCGTCATCCTGCACAGCATCGGGAAGAATTTTCATGCCACCCCCATAGGCCTGGCCGATCCCCACGGCGACCAGCAAGGGTTTGCCAGTCATTGGGCCCTTACCAAGATCTATTTCCATCTCAACAGGTTCATAAGCAGAAAGGGTTAGTAAAAAAGCATAAACATAGGCAGAAACTCCGGTAAACGGTTTCACCCCGCGATTAACCCGCATTGCAACTGCTGCATCAAAGCCAACCCCGACTGAATTGATAAAGTAACGACCCATTACTTTGCCTAAATCGATAGCTTTAATTTCAGCCCTGAGAAGAGCCCTGCAGGCAGAGTCAACATCACGGGGCATATGCACTGAAGTAGCAAAATCATTGCCCTTTCCACCATGCAGGGCCGCTAAAACTGCTTCTGTTCCTACTATACCGTTCAGAACTTCGTTAAGCGTTCCATCGCCACCGACGGCAACAATTATTTCAAATCCTTCTCTCGCGGCAACAGCGGCCGCCTCGATAGCATCCTCCGGACCTTTAGTTGTATATATTTCAAACTCTGCTCCGGCTTGCCGAAAAATATTTTCCACTTTTGGTATCAAAGCCTTAGCCCGACCACCACCGGCGATGGGATTCACAATCAGCTTATAACTTTTCAAGTGCTTCTTAACCTCCAGCCAGTCCGGTATTGAAAACCAAAATGCTCAAAAGAACTACAGGAAATCGGTATAACAATAAGGGTGAACGCATACCAATGTTTTTAAGGTCTATAACCCTTGCTTACTGTTAGTCGGTATTCTCCAGCCTCTTGCTGCGGGCGATTTCCTCGGGATCGGCACCAAGACGTCGCTGCCCGGCCCGCAGGAGGAGAAAGCCCAGGGCATAAACGACTGCTCCACCAATAAACATTCCCTGGTTGCCCATTAAATCCATGGCTGAACCAAGGACAAAAGGCCCGACCATCTGACCGCACATTGTAAAAACATAGTAGAGCCCGATGTAAAAACCAACCCTGTCCCGACCACCAAGATCGGCAATCAGGGGCATTGCCTGAACGTTTACAAGAGCCCAGGCAAAGCCGGCAAAAACGAAAATTACACTAATTATTACCGGATTCCGGACCGGTATGGCTATCAGGAAGAGAGCCGGCACTATGGCCAGGCCGATCAACATAGCCGGTATCTTGCCGATCTTAGTTCCAATCACCCCGGCAAGCAGAGCAAAAACAAGGAAAGATCCGGCAAAAGAGGTCAAGATAAAAGCTGCCCGCCCTTCAGTCAGACCGAGTGTTTCTACCCCGTAAATGGGAAACATGGCATCAAGGCCTGCAAAACCGATAAAATAAGTAAGCATGGCGGCAAGAATTAAGAACTGCCCGAAATAATCTGGCTTGAAAAGAAGGCGGATTCCGACAAGAGCTTCCCTGATCGGATTTTTGGCAGCAACAGGCAGGTTGTCAATATATTCGGGGCGACGATCGGCCTTCCACAAAACAATGGCCAGTGTTATTAGCAGAACTGCTGCACCGATGCCAAAAGTAAGCCGTGGATCAATATCATAGAGCAGTGACAGGACCCCAAAAGAAATAAGTGTGCCCAGTCCGCCCATAAGGTTGATGATCCCGTTAGCCGTTGAACGTTTCTCCGGTGGGGTATGATCAGGCATCAAAGAAATAACCGGACCACGGTATGAATGCATTGCTGCAGTAAAAACTATCTCAGTAATAATCAGGGTCCAGAGGATGGCAGCGGCGAATGGAATGGCAAAAAAAGTAAGAGCCGCTACTGGCAGAGCTACCACAATGAAGGGCATTCGCCGACCAAGGGGAGAATTAACCCGGTCAGACCAGGCACCAATTATCGGGATCAGGATTAATCCAATCAGGTTATCTGTACCCATCAGCAGGCCAATCAATGCACGTGATTCTATAAATTCGCGGTACATGAGCGGTAAAAAGGCATTGTAGGTGGTAAAGGCGAGTTGCACGCCTAGAAAGCCAAAACCGACCCACCAGATCTTGGCATAGGAAAAAGGCTTACTATCTTTTTCACCGCTCTTAGCGGCTGGTGATGTGACTTTGCCCCCCTCATCCCCGCTCATCGTTTTAAGCACCCTTTAAAGAATAATGACATCATCAAGTACCTCCTAAAAAGATATTTTACATTATATAATACGGCTAGCAGGCTCTTCTTCCTCCCCATTTACAAAAAAGCATTAAATTTTAGGATTAATCGCTTCTTAATCCCGATCAAGATTTTCATTAGATAACTTCTCTTCGATGTCTGGCTTTCTCATACTTCGATTTAGTATAATGAATAGTATCCTTAAGGGAGGTCAATAATAAGAAAGAGCAGGTCTATTGATATGCAAAAACAGCTTACCCTTTACTATCCTCAATGGCAGGGCAGTGGTCCGGACCGGTCCGTTTACCACGGTGCCAGGGAACTTAGGGCAAATTACCTGGCCGGTTTCAAACTGAAGGAAGTTCCAGTGGATATAGCCGGGGTGACCCGCGTTAAAAATAATATTTTCGGGTATGATGAACTTTTGAAACAGATCCGGGCAGCCTCTGACATTATTATGAACAATAGACCTGAGAAGATATTTACTGTTGGCGGTGGTTGTGATGCCGGAGTAGTTCCTCTTGCCTATCTTAATGGCAGCGCAACAGGCGCCCTGACAGTTGTCTGGTTTGATGCTCATGGAGACCTTAATACTCCGCAGTCATCAAAGAGTAAATTCTTTTACGGCATGCCCCTGCGAACCCTGCTGGGAGAGGGTGACACTGAAATGCTAAAATTCATACCCCGGATTTTGGAACCTTCTCAGGTCATCCTGGCTGGTGCAAGAGACCTTGAAAGGGCAGAAATGGAGTATCTGGATAGCCGGAAAATTACCCGGTGCGGTGTGCAAAGTATGGAGTATGACAACCTTGGATTATCTGCTCTGGTCAGGGCTAAAGGAAAACAACAGGTCTATATCCATCTTGATCTCGATGTTTTAGATCCAGCCGAATTTCCTCATGTAGCGGTCCCTGTCAGGGGAGGATTAAAAATAAAAACTCTCAGTAGGCTTATTGAAAAAATAAATGACGAATTCAGCCTGGTCGGCCTTGGAATTTTCGAATATAAACCGTCAGGGCTTAAATCAACTGAACTGCTCAATAACCTTTTTCAAATCGGCCTCAACCTGAATTAGCCCTGAAGCGGGGACGGTTATGCCGGCCGGTAATGTATATTGGCATCAGTTGCCAAAAGAGAGGAGGACTTGTATTGCCCGAGAAAAATGTTGACACAGTTGCCCTGGTGCGCTGCAGACGCTATGACCCGGATGAGGTTTATAACAGTCTGAAAGAGCTCTTTGACCACTGCGGTGGATTAGCTGAAATGGTAAGACCGGGGCAAAAGGTCTTACTCAAACCTAATCTGCTGGCTGCCGCAAAACCGACCGAAGCCGTAACAACGCATCCAGCAATAATAAAAGCCCTCTCACTAATGCTGATCGAACTGGGCGCCGAGGTTCTTGTCGGCGACAGCCCGGGTAATGATAAAACGGAGACTGCCCTCAGGGTAAGTGGGCTTCTGGAAGCAGCAGAAGAAGTTGGCGCCAAAACCGTTAACTTTACCCAGGGCGAAAATAAAGAGTTTATAGGTTTCAAAAAAAGGATGCTTCCCCTGGCGGCAGAACTGAACCAGGTAGACCTGGTCTTCAACGTGGGGAAACTAAAAACCCACTCTCTTACCGGCCTTACCGGTGCGGTTAAGAACATCTACGGCTGCGTTGTGGGCAGGCAGAAAGCACGCTATCACCTTGAACACCCTCTGCCATCTGATTTCTCAAGACTGCTTCTGGATGTCTACCTGGCCGTAAAACCGGTTTTTTCGATCATCGATGCAGTAATCGCCATGGAAGGACCGGGCCCACGCAGGGGTAGACCAAGACAGCTCGGCCTCTTGATGGCTTCAAAAAATGCAATAGCCCTGGATAATGTAGCTGCAGCAATTACCGGTTTTGATACTGACCAGGTTACAACTTTGGCCGCGGCTAAGGAGGTGCTCTTGTCCGGTGTCGACCTCGCTGCGATTGATATTAAGGGCCTTACACTGGAAGAATGCCGGGTTACAGATTTTGACAGGGGCCCCGCTGCCAGCGGTAAGATCACCGGCCTGCTGACCCGCTTTCCTTTCGCCTGGTTAAGAAACCTGTTGGAGAACAGGCGCCCCTATCCCCACATCAACACCTTGAACTGTAACGGTTGCGGGGTTTGCTTTGAGCATTGCCCGGCCAGGGTAATCAGCTTTTGTGGAGACATCCCGGACATTGACCTAAAACAATGCATCCGCTGCTACTGTTGTGCAGAGTTCTGCTCACAGGGAGCTATCGATTTAAAATGATTGATGAGATAAACTATTATAGCCTCCTGCAGTTTATATGCAGGGCTATTTATAACTTGCAAAGGAAGCATTAATATCTATTTTTCGCTGGCAGCATCTTTTTCTAAAAATTCCAGTAGTGTGTTATTAAAATAATCCGGTGCTGTTTCCATGGGGCAGTGGCCTTCTCCGGGGATCACGATTAGCTCTGCTCCTGCTATCAGGGCCTGTAGTTCTTCACCCCGCCCCAGGGGAACCCAGGCATCTTCTTCACCCCAGAGGCACAAAACCGGGACAGTTAAATCACCGACATACTCCAGCAGAGGCGCCGGTGCCGTCAGGAATAGATCGGCCATCACAGCATCAGTGTTTTCAAGCATCAGGGGTTGAAGGTAACCTTCCACTTCAGTCTCCGTTGGCAGCCGGCCATAAGCTGAAGAAAGCAAACCTTCGATACGTTCCTTGTTAAAGAAAAACCTTGGTCCCAAAACCCTGACCCAGCGACTCAGAGGTGGGTACTGATAGAAATAAGATAACAGGGAAGGCTCAAAATAAGACAGCGCCCCGGCTGCAAAAGTAACGCTTTTAACCCGATCCTGATCCTGAAGAGCCATTGCCGCGACTGTTGCCCCTCCCATCGAGTGGCCGACAAGATCCCACTTATGGCCCGTATCTAACTGATCGAGTAATAACCAGAGTAGTTCCGCCCTCGAAGCGGCCGAATGATCAAAGCCGGCTTGACGGTCGCTGAGACCAAAACCGGGAAGATCGACAGCAATAACCTGGTAACCATTAGCCTGCAAAAACAGCGCCGTATAGCGCCAGGTAAATGTAGAGCCGCCAAGCCCGTGAACTAGCAAGATGTTATTTTCTGCCCCGGAACTGTCACCCCAGTAACGATAGTGGAGATCAATATTACCCAGATTGACAAAAAGTGAGTTCTCATAAGCCAGGTCACGGGAATTGCCTTGCAGGGGTTGTAATGGGATCAGGTAGGGAACAACACTTAGCAGAACAAAAAAGGCCAGCAAAAAGAGCAGGAATTTTTTAAAGAAGACCTTAAGCTTTTCATCCCCTGCATTAACTGTCAATACATAAGGAGCCTCCTTATTTTACCTGAAATGAGTAAATCTCTTCACTTGACAATTAATACATTTACATTGCTGCAATGAGCCACTTTGTTACTGACGCTGCCTAAGAATGCTTCTTTAATTCCCCTCAGCCCTCGGCTACCAAGAATAACAAGGTCATATTGCCCCTTACTGGCCAACTCACAAATAGCATCAGCAGGCGCCTGACGTCCGATAACCAATTCCGTATTAACTTTTAATCCTTTCTCACGGAATGCTTTTGCCGCTTCATTTACTATCTCTTCAGCTTCTTCCTGTAATTGATTCCTGATCCTGGACCAGTTATCATCGGAAAACTGCATACTAACCCGGGGACTAAATACGTATTCTCCAACCGCTGTCATAACCGTGACTTCTGCTCCAACTGCCTCTGCCAGGGGCAACGCTTTTTCAACCACCTTTTTTGAATGGTCTGAACCATCTGTAGCCACTAGAATGCGATACACGAACTATCACTCCTTTATTGATAGATAATGAATTATTCTCTACAAGCACAGCTTATTCCTACCAGAAAAGGATTAGAAAAACCATAAATAAAGATTCTCCTGATATCATCAGCAATAAATATTTTTTGAAGGAATGAAAGGGGTCAAAGCAGAAGGAGGTAGCAATCAAAAAAGGAGGTTTATCAATGAGTGTCATCAAGAAAGCAAAAGAACTGGGTCAGGAGATCCGCAAGACAGATGAATACAAAGAACTGGAAAGGGTTACAGAAAATATTCAGCAGGATACCGAAGCCAACAATATGATTAAAGAAATCCAGGATCTTCAAAAACAAATTCAATTCAGCCAGCAATCAGGTGTCCAACCGAGCGAAGAACAGATCGGCCAGTTTAACAATTTAAAAACTAAAATGGATACAAACCTGACCATACAGGCGTATGCTAAAGCTCAAAATGACTTCAGCCAATTCATGCAGGAAGTCAATAGCGCTATCAGCGATGGAATAAATCCGGCTACGGCCGATGGGAAAAGTGAATAAGTTCTCTCCAAGCATATCTCAACAGGGCAAGAGATTGGCTCAGTCTGTGTCAGGTATAACAGGGAACTCCGCTTGAAAAATGTAGAGATTATGTAACCCCCACCCCGACCTTCCCGGCACTCAAAATGCACCTGAGTGCCGGGAGTAAACGCATGATGGCAGTGTAATCAGGACTTATGTTGTGATCGGCACCAGGCTTTCATAGGCATGGATTATATCAGGGGGATAATTAAAGGGGACCAGGACCACATTTTTTGACCATTAGCCCGGATTTGTTGCACATAATCATTTTCCAGTTTGACAGTCAGCTCTTTAAGCTTGTTCATGATTAGGCTTAGTGTACTTTTTCTTTGAGCTTCGTAACGAGCCCCTGAACAAACCCCAGGCAAGCCGAAAAAAAGACTTAAGTAATGAGCGGGAAAGACCGGGGTTTGTAGCCAGGGCTTCTGAGGCTCTGGCAGATAATAACAGACAGGTCTTTGTCAATTCTTCCGGATCAAGATAACCCAGATAGGGGGAAGCCAGGGCAACAACCCGAGCAGGTTCTTCGGCCAACTGCCGGTTAAGCTTTTTCAGGTTATTATTCAAGTATTCCCCTGCATCTTCGGGAGGAAAAAACTGCAGCAGTGTCTCTTGAGAAAACAGGCCTGATTTAAAAATAATACTATCACAAAGATTTTCGATCTCTTTACGATCCAGGGAGCTGAAAAATGCCTGAAGGGCATTTTCTGGCAGGCCCGGATGCTTCGCTAATAAATTATTTGCAAGCCTGACCAGGCCATTGATCAGGGCAGCCAATTCTTCAAGGCTATTTTGTTCCAACTCCCGGTTTACTCGTTCATGAAAATCAGCAGGTGCTGCAGTAGAAGAAGTTTTATGGTCGGACAATTTAAGGGCATCAAGCAGTGGCAGATAGGCTCGAGGCAGTTTTTGGATGCTCTCATAATCGACCGCACTTGTCATCTGGCAGATGAACTCGCGAAACAGGTGTGGTGGAATATTTTGCAGTTGCAGGCCCAATTCATCGAGGAAGGATACCAGAAAATTTAAGCTGCGCGGCAGCTGTCCCAGCATCCCGAAAGAGAATGCCGAATCACTCCAGAGGAGAATTTTTACCAACTCCCGGGCTTTTTCAGGCTCAAGGCAGGCAAGGTTGGCAATAACCCTGTCTTTTACTTCCGGATTCTGCAAAAGCTCTTCAAAATTTGCCTGAATGTTGCCTGAAAGTTGTTGAGATCCCTTTTCACTACCCCGTCCTCCAAACCTGCCTGTCAAGTCAGTCCCTCCTGCCCTAAAGCGTTTTGCAGTCAAAAAACCAGCGCGCTGTTTCCATCTGGCAGAGCTGCTTGCCCCCCATCCACAGCTGCACTATCTTGAGATCCCGCCAGTGCTTTTCAATATCACGGGCCCTGTCGCTACCATAACTATCCATCAAATTCATCGCTTTGCCAAGATCTTCCACGGCACGATCGGCAGCAAAATACTTGTACGCCCGCCCCTTGGCCACGATTTCATCGCTCCAGCGTAAGCCATAAAGATCGGGGCGATCAAGCATACGGGCATACTGGTAGCCCAGGATACGGATAATCTCGATATCCCTGACAATGTCGGCAAGAACCCCGGCAACAGCATCATTTTCTTTCAAGGGCAGGCCCCTGAAGTAATATTGACTGGAAAACTCTTTCAGGATTTCGTAAACATTCATCATCGCCCCACTGACAAAAGCTATACTGCCGAGATTACCAAAAGAAATTACTTCTTTAAAATACTTATAATCATCTCCGGGACCACAGGCCCGGTAATGCTTTGGTACACGAACGTGATCAAACCAGACATCACTATTTTTATCTGCCGCCATTCCGGCTTTCTGGTAGGGGCTTCCCTGGGTTACACCCGGACAGTCGGCGGGAACAAAGATAAAAGCAAAATCAGCAAAATTGTCTGAGCCGGGATTGGTGGTGCAAACCACACCGAAAAGATTACAAACTCCACCGCTATTGGTTGGCCAAAGTTTATGACCGTTTATGACCCATTCCTCACCATCGAGGGTGGCAGTAGTCTCGATTGTGGTACCCCTGGTTATCTCCATGTTTTCAATATCGGCTCCGCCCTGGGGCTCAGTCATGGCATTGGCGGCAAAAACAGCTTTTTCAGTTTCACAAAACATGGGTGCGAATTCCTCACAGAGAACACGGTTCACATGCGGTTCATTACAGATCATGATCAGGGGCCAAAAGGTTACACCGAAAGCTACAGCCAGGCCGGAATCAGCCCTGGCCACTTCTTCCATAAGACGAAAAGCGGCAGTGCCGGTATAGTGGGAGTGACCCAACCCCCAGCCTCCCAGGTCTTCCGGGAAAAAAACCCGCTGCAGTCCCAGCTTGCCCATCAGGGTATTAAAAGCCGGCTCAATCAGCCGGTGCTCTCTCCAGTCTTCATCATATTGACGACGCAGGGGTATAACCTCTTCTTCCGCCCACTTTCTAACGATCGGTCCAAAATAATCATCAATGGGAGAAAGATATTCTCTGGGTCGGGTAAAGTCATCTATTGAATGCATTATAAAACCTCACCTTCATTATAGGTTAAAGGTTCTTCGACCGATAGAAAAACCTTGCCAGTGCCAATTTGTTCAGCTCCCAACTGCCGAGATGGACCTGTAATGTTTTTACATCACGCCAGTAACGTTCAAGGTTCCATTCCGTAGCATACCCGGCCGAGCCCATCAATTCCATGGTTTGATTGATCGCTTTCTCCGCAGACATGGTAATGTGTGATACTACGCTTAAGGCTGAAATGTAGAGCTCTTCCTGCCTGGACAATATTTCCGGCTCTGAACTGGCAATCATGTGTGCCAGTTGATAGAGCAACAAACGGCTCAGCAATATTTCATGGCTGATTTCTGCCATTACCGATGCAGTCAGCGGATTCTCTTTAAAGAGGTTGCCCTTTCCCTTGATCACACGCGTGTCACCCCATGCCCGGATAATTTCAAATACCGCAAAAAGGGAACCAACGGTTACAGCTGACATGTTCAGGTAAAGCCATGTCAGCAATTTTTGAAAAGAGCCTTCCCCTTGAAAAATTATATTTGAAACAGAAATACTTGCCCGGGACAAATTGATTTCTGCATTGAGGCTGGCAGCAAGGCCAGTTTTCAACAGATGCTCTCCACGTGAAAGGCCGAGATTATCGCCTGGGACCAAAACCATGGCAGGTTCTTCAGAACCTTCAATGCTGCAAATGAGAGCTACAATTTGTGCATCTGATCCCGAATTGAGCGGACGCAGCTTTTCACCACTGATCACCAGGTTTTGGCCACTTTTTTGCGCACTGGCCCCAAAATACTTACCCCTGAAGAGCTTTTGTTCCGATAAAACAGCTTTCGGACTATAGGCAGGCAAAATCAGGGCACAGAGGGTTGTTTCATCTGCCTGGCAAAAAAGAGGAGCTATTGAGTTGCAAAGTCCTTCATGCTTTAATCGACCGGAACAGATCATGCTGCTCAATGCAAAATTTACAGCCGCCAGGTAGCCAATACCCGTATCGGCTCGTCCAACTTGTTCAAGAGCAGCTACGATAGTTATTGCTGCCTCAGGCAAGTTGTATCCCAGACCGCCGCAATCTTCAGGCCATAACAATTTCTGCAGCTCGAGTTCAATAAAAAGCTTGTCCATAGCCGGTTTTAATAACTGCTCGTAGTCCTCTCCATATTCCAACCGTTTCGCTATCACTTCTTTATCAGCCCATTGCTGGACTGTTTGTGCTAAGATCAGATCGGACTCCTGAACAAAATCTGCAGGGTATGCTATTAAATTAAAACAGTTCATTGGCAATACCTCCACCCGGCTATTTATGAAATATTATCACATATGCAAATCTTTAGCAGGATATTTCGCAAACTTTATCTAAAATTATATAAGCTAAGCGAATAAGCGGGCCATAAGAACTTCTATTTAATGACTGGAGAGATGGAAATGGACCTGGATAAAATATGTGTCGGGTGTTTCAGCGAGCGGGGACCAGGGGCTATCTGTCAGCACTGCGGTTATGATGATAGCTTTGTCCCGGAAGCAGAGGTTTACCTGGTTCCACGTACAGTCCTGGAAAACAAGTATGTGATCGGGCGTATTCTTGGCCAGGGTGGCTTTGGCATTACTTACCTGGCCTGGGATCTTAACCTTAATATCAAACTCGCCATCAAGGAATACTTTCCCCGTGAACTGGCTTCCCGTTCAAGTGGCCACAGCCAGGTCAATGCCTATTCAGGAAACCTGGGCAGCCAGTACCATTACGGCCTTGACAAATTCCTGCAGGAAGCTCGCACCCTGGCCCAATTTGAAGGTCACCCCAATATCGTCTCAGTGCGTGACTACTTTCAGGCCAACAATACAGCCTACCTGGTAATGAAATATGTTGAAGGGATCACTTTAAAGGAACATCTGGGCAGATCCGGGGGCAGATTGCCCGTCGAGCAGGCGATAAAGATTATTATGCCGATCATGGATGCCCTGATCGAAGTCCATAGCGTTAATATCCTGCACCGCGACATCAGTCCGGATAACATTTTCATCAACGAAAAAGGGCAGGTCATTTTGATTGACTTCGGGGCTGCCCGCCAGGCAATAAGCGATAAGGGGCATAGCATGTCAATCATCCTCAAGCCGGGTTATGCCCCGGAAGAACAGTACCGCAGCAAGGGCAACCAGGGACCCTGGACCGATATCTATGCCCTGGCCGCCACTTTATATCATTTAATCACTGGCCGCCAGCCGCCGGAATCGCTGGACAGGCTCACAGAAGATCAGCTGGTACCTCCCAACAGGTTGGGCGTAGGTTTAAAAACCGAGGAAGAGGAGTCTATACTAAAAGCTCTGGCCGTTAGAGCCAGGGATCGCTATCAAAGGATGGAGGATTTTCAAGAGGCACTGATGGGTCAAATGCTGACCCAAAGCGTTAAAACAACAACGGTCGAACCTGTTCATGAAACCGCAGCGCCAATAAGCGAGGGGAAGAAGAGCAGAACTCCTATCATTATCGCTGGAACAACGCTGCTAGTGGCGATCATTATCGCTTTGGTAGTCTTACTGTCAGGAAGTAGCGAAGAAGAGCAGGCTCTGACAGACAGTATTGAGACAGAAGTTATTGTGGAGAACGACAACACAGAGGAGGCAGTTCAGGAGAACAACGAATTAACCGAGTTTCCGGATAAGTCGCCCAGGTCTGGTTTTGAAGAACCAACTAATTATATCGCTTCCCTCGAGGCAGATGCCCTTGAATTGTTATTCTATGAATGGGGTTATGATCCTCCGGATGATTCGGATTATGATGATATGGATTACCGCAACACATTCTATGCAGAAGAAACAAGGTTTGTATGGTGGGATTTATACCTGGCTCATCAACCTGGTGATGAAAATAGAAGCGCTCTATTCAATCATAAATACTATAACCCGGATGACACTCTTCTGGACAGTTACGGCAGTTATTTTGATATTCCTGCAGGCTGGACCGATACATGGATATCCATGGGCCACGGCTCTGATGACCCCAGTTACTGGGAAAAGGGTGAATACTATGTTGAGATTTTGGTGGACGGTATTGTCATAGCCGCCGGTTCCTTTGAAATTAAGTAGCCATTTTTTGTTATCTTATTCATCACAACTGTTTAAGGCAGACAAATATGGTGAGGGGATAAAAGCCTTCACCCAAAATATAAGGATCATAAAGATCATTTAAAGCTACCCGGCTAACCTTTAGCCTATATTCGTCAAAAAGACTTTGCCAATGGTCTGAGTCAAAAAGCCCTATGGTATGACATTCAGTAAATAGCTCCAACTTGCCTTTACGACGAACCAGGTAGATAATTGTGGCTTCATAGCGATCTTTAGCGAGACCAACAATGTAATTATTTTCAAAGACAGTAACCTCAACATCACCACGAGAGCCTGTATAGACAAAATTGTTTGCCCTGAATTCCTCTTTCAGATGTGCAGTAATTAAGATAATTCCACCGGGCTTTAAATGCCGGCAGGCATTACCAACTACCAACCGCAGGTCTGCTGCAGTTGTCATATAACCAATCGAATCAGGAATGGCTACAACATCGAATTCTCTCTGCAAATCAATGGTGCGCATATCACCATGGTAATAGGTTATCTCCGGATTGATCTCTTTGGCAACCTCGAGCATACCCCTGCTAATATCCACCCCGGTAACAGTAAAATCCTTTTTGAAGGTATAATCATTTATGCCGGCGCCACTGGCAAGGTGCAGCAGAGTATGGGGCTCAATTCTTGAATGCTCTCTGATCAGCCGGCAATACGACTCTGTCTCTTCACGAAACTGCTCAGGAGGTGCAATAATTGGTTCAATCCAGGCCAGTTCTTCATAACCGATCCACTTATCCTTATTCACTTTTTCATCCCCTATGATTCTGATCTAAGCTAAAATACCCTTATGCAAAAAATCATGGCTATAGCTGAAGCTGCATTCCATTACTGAAGCAAAAATTCTCTGCCGTCAGTGCTTCGACACTTATTTGCTTAATGATTTCATCATTATAATATGAAGCGATGAACTTATCAGTTTTTTCTGGCTCGATCTGCTCAACAAAAGGCAATTTTAGCTCTTTTTCCTGCGCTGTCATAACCGGAAAACCAAAAAACCTGTTGATATATTTCAGTGAACCCTTTTCTGATTGATAGTCACTGATAAACTTCAGGTGCTTCTTAAGCCTCTTAAGATTATGATCATTGATATCAGGAAGCGCTTTAATGATATTATCCCTGATTGAAGCGAAAACACTGCTATCATGATCAAAACCAATGCTGTTCCTGCCGGAAGCTATTGCAGCCAGGTTTGTAGTTCCCGTGCCGGTGAAAGGGTCAAAAACGGTGTCGCCGAGAAGGGAATACATGTTAACCAGGCGAAAGGGAACTTCAAAAGGATAGGCGGCGCTTCTTTTACGCTCCTTATTATTCATTTCCTGTCTTACCCCCTTGAAATCCCATAAATCAGAAAACCAGGAGTTTCTTTCTTCCCAGAAATATGCACTCTGCCTGCGCCTTATTTTTTGATCCTCGGTGGTAAATGTCCTGATGCCCCCTTTTCTAAAGATGAGGATGCTTTCATGCTCCAGAGTTACATAGGCTCCGGCCGGCAGCATTCCCGAGCCCATAAACTTGTTTGGGGCATTGGTCTGTTTACGCCAGATAATCGGGGGCAGAACATCAAAGCCCAGTTCGAAAAATCTGCTTTCTATTCTTGCCCTGTTTGGAAAGAGCTGAAAGCGCCCCCCGATAGTGCGAGTGGCATCACCGATGTTGATACAAGCGTAAGCCCCTTCTTTCATGACCCGAAATAGCTGAGACCAGACCAGGTTAAGGTTTGAGTGCATTGCATCGAAAGCCTCGCGACAATAATCTATTGTTAGCTTAGAGGCAATAGTCGGGTCGAGGTCGGCAAATTGCCGATCCCACATTTCTATCATCGGGTATGGCGGTGAAGTGACCACCAGATCAATGCTTTTATCTGGCAGGGCACTCATATCCCTGGCATCCTGGCAGGTTATTACGTGCCTTGTTTGCAAATATTTCTCAACTCCTTGACTATGCTGAAAATAACCAGGCTTTTTGAAAATGATACTTCCGATCAACTTTTCAAAGATAGCTTTGCCAACCTTCTTGCTCCGGCCATTATCCGGGGTTGCTTATATTATCCATAATTGTGATACTTAAAACAACCACCACATTTATACTTCAATTTGTTTGCCTATCCTTAAAAATTGCTACGACACACACGCAGTAATTCCTGTGCTGTTCATAATTCAGACTGACATCCTTCTTTACAATCAATGATCTGGTAAGATAAGATGAAGCCATACATAACCGGTCAGATGATAAGGAGCTGAATCGAAATTGAGCGGAATCGAAAAATACGGCCTAAAAATAGACAGGTGGCTGAAGATAACAGGGTTCTTGCTTATTATCCTGCTCCTGGCTTACACACTGACCATGTTTTTTATCATTAGAAATAGGGTGGACACTTATACACGCCAGCTTTATGACGATATTGCCGCTATGTATGGTGACGAGATAAGTTTGGTTTTAGAGATAAATGAAACAATACCGGTTGATTTATCTATCCCTGTTTCGGAGCTAATTGATCTGAATGAGCTAATGCCTTCTGATATTCCCTTTGAAGCGACCATACCGATCGATACGGTAGTCAAAGTTGACCAAAATATCAGCGTCCCTCTGGATATTCCCCTGCTGGGTAGCTATATTGTTAATATACCGTTAAAAGCAGAAATCCCCGTTAACCAGGAAATGTCAATCTCAACAAAGATAAAGGTTGATTCGGCAGCTTTTCAGCTTTCAGAGGATGTCATTAATATTAAACAGGATATTCCTATCAGCATTCCCTTGGCGTTGCAAATTCCAATCAGTGAGCTTGATCTGAGTTTAAGAACAGAAGGGTTTACATCTTTGATAAACCTGGCAAGATTTTTATTACTGCTAAAACCGATTGAATTAGAACTTTGAAACACATTTTTAATTAAACAGTTGTTCTAGAAACTCATGCACTTTAGCAGAAAACTGTCTAATTAGCTGGTTATAAATTGAGGGGTGAAAATTACCGGTCCACTCATCCATAAATATTTTTTTAAATTCTATGGCAAACACAGCGAGGTTACGATGATATTGGGCAGTTAGCCTTCTTGCCAGGTAACCGCCTTTAAATATCTCATTTTCAGCAACCGAGATTTTTCGATTATCAACTGATATTTGCTGCAGGAGTTCGAGGAAAACCCTGATATCCTGCCCGAAAACAGTTTTGTTAATGGCCTCTGTTCCCAGGTTAATTACCGGTTTCTCATCTTCATACCAGGTCAATCTTTTTTCCCTCTGGTAACAGTAAGCATGAAGGTCAAAAATATAGGCGCGTTTAAAACGCCTGACCAGATAAGCAGCAATAATATCCAGCAACTGGTGAAATTCGCGATATTTTTCAAGTGATTGCTCCATTTCCAGAGCTGTAAGAGGCCGTTTCCAAACATTAAGGCCCCAGGCCATGTCGGGAGTAAGAGGGATTGCCCTCGTTTCAGAGCGGTTCAGGTCGTACTCAAACCTGGAATCAAGGGCTATGACCTGGACGGGGAAATCCCGTATAAACTGTTCAGTACCCGGATCTTCCTCCCGATAGCGATCTACGGTTCCGACCTTGAGAACCTCCTGCAGCTCTGGGCGGATACGGTTACCGGCATGAATTGCCAAACCGGCATAAAAAGCCGGTTCCTCAAAACTAAAACCGGCTGAACCAAGAGTGGTTTTGCCATGAAAAGGAAAATCCTCTTTGTCCAGCCTGCTTTTTATCTCCGGAAGAGAATAAGTTTCTGAGTTAACTTTGACCCCTCCTTTATAGTGGTTCCTTAAAATTTATTCAAGATCTTTCTTCTTGACAACACCCATGGTCGGCACAATTCCTCCACCTGCGCTAACATTGATGATTGATCTATCCGAAACCCGGGTGATTGTCCCGCCGTACTTACCGGTAAATGCAAAGGGGTTAATGTTGACTTTTTTCAGTTTCAACTTGACCCCGCCATCAATTTCCGGAAATATTTCCTGGGGGATGTTGACATATTCCTGCACAACCCAGTCTTCAGATTTTAGATGTTTATCTATAAGCTGATCCCAGGTTTTTTGATCCGTTTCCCGGCCGAGGAAAACATCTTTACCTCCGTATGAAGAAGCTTTCTTGATTACCAGTTTATCCCTGTTGTCCGCCGTAAAGCGACAGAGGTCTACGGTATAACCATTATAGGTTACCTTGGAGTCGGAAAGAATTTTCGTCCAGGGAATGGTCTTTTTTATGACTTCCAACTCTTCACGGTCATAGATGGATTGAAAACGTTCATCTGTTAAAAGATCAAGGATCTTTTTGTTGCCGACGATAAAAGAGCGATAGGGATTACACATGCAGGCCAGTTTATTTTTAACTCCCTTAATGTAGTCTCCCACTTCATCAATTTTATCAACCAGCTCCCTGGTTATAACCCGTCGATAAATAAGGTGAACAGGCTCACTTTCAGCAAACATGTGATCACCATCAATGACAAACTTTTGGGGGCTGGTGATCAGCGCCTTAAGACCCTTGCTCTCAAAAAACTCCTTGATCAAAACGAATTCATCCGCGGTAACCAACCCTTCCCAATCCACAATAGCTATGGTGGGCTTCTCGGGAAAGTGAGGATGTTCCAACCTGAATTCCCTGTAACAACTGCGAATAGCCTGGAAAAATCTCTCCTGGCGGCTAATATACTCAAACTTCCAATGGTCGATGAAGTTATAACTGTTTAGAATAGTTCTGAACCCTTCTTCCAGGACGTCAGAATAGGCTATGCCGGCAGGAGAATCACAGTTAAACTCCAGAAATTTTATTTCATAATCATTCATAAAAGCATCGAGCCGCGAAATAACCAGAGCAAAACTGTAGTCGGGCTCGATCTGAAATAGTTCATGCTCATGATCGCTGAATTTCATGATCCTCTTGACTTCATCATTTTGCAGGTAAAGCTGAATAAACTTGTTTAGAGCACTGCTGATTTTCTCAACGGTGTGTTGAAGCTGCCGCCCCTGTTTCGGAGAAATAAAGTTAGGCTTAAGCAGGGTCGGCATTGGCTCACCATTAAAAGTGCAGCGCCTCTGCAAGAGAAATTTGCGTAAGCTTTCATATTGGGCCGGAGCTTTACTGTCATCGCTTGAGAGTTCGATTAGCATAGACATATTTACATTAGCCATCTGATCTATCATTATCTTCAGCTCCCCGCATAAGGTTTTCAGCACCATGCCAGGCAAAAACGCCTGATGGAAACAAACCCTGCCTAAAAAGCATGCGCATTGCCATAACTGCCCCTGTCAAGCCAATCAGGAAGTATAAAACATGTAAAAAATCTATAAGACCCATCATTATACACTGCACCCCAATCCAGATCATCAAAGCCCAGGAAAATACTGAGCTGATATAAGCCTGGTATGGTAATCTTTTATATGCAGTTATGGCACTGAAGGTATGACCAAGACCTATAACTAGAAAGAGAATCAGTGATGGAACAAAGTAACTGCTAAAGGGCGATCCTTCCAAATGCGCAGCAGGTATTCCCAGGGGCTCATGAGGATCCAGCATCCCGGCCAGACCACCGAATAAAGCACCGATGCCGACAAAAACATGCATGATTATAAAAAAACGGTAGTATTTATTCATGAAATGATTATACAGTAAAAACTGGTGTGATAATACTTCTTCTTGACATCATATCATTAATTTCCAAGCTGTGGTAGAATGGTCCTAATTGTTTTTGAGAGGAAAACCTAATGTTAAAAATGTTTACAATTTTTTTATTTACAATTTTAGGATGGAAACTTCAGGGGCAGATGCCCGCCGATATAAAAAAATGTATTATCGTTGCTGCGCCTCATACCAGCAATTACGATTTCCTTTTAGCGGTAGCCAGCTTCTACAAGATGAGTCTTCCTGTTAAGTACCTGATTAAGAAAGAATGGTTAAACTTTTTCCTCTTTAAAGGAATGTTTAAAGCCTCAGGAGC
This sequence comes from uncultured Syntrophomonadaceae bacterium, assembly GCA_964627855.1. Lineage (GTDB taxonomy): Bacteria > Bacillota > Dethiobacteria > DTU022 > DTU022 > CAZVLE01. Next base: position 47,638 of record CAZVLE010000098.1, read on the forward strand.
CCTTGGAGTTGACAGATCAAAAAGCAATACAATGGTTGACGCATTGGCTGACCTGATCGATTCATCAAACGAGAATATTACCTTAATGATTTCACCTGAAGGCACCAGGAAACTAGTTAGTAAATGGAAAACAGGTTTCTACTATACCGCGTTAAAAGCCAGGGTGCCCATCGTCTTGAGCAGCCTGGATTATGCCAAAAAAGTTGCCGCTATCGGGCCGAGTTTCATGCCCAGCGGCTGCTTTAGAAGAGATATGCAGATTATAAAAAACTACTATCAAGACATCACCCCAAAATACCCGGAAAACTTCAGCCTGAATATCTATCTGCCTGATAAAAATGCACTTTGTGCCAGTTGACGGTCGGCTGCTTCTGGTCATATGGTACTATTCCAGAAGACTGGTTTCAATAACCTGATTTACAGAAAAATCATGTATTTGTAAATAAAACCTGACAACCTCTTCCAGTGCACATAAAGGTAGCGGGCCGACAAATTCGGCGGCAGCAATAGAAACACCATATCTCGCCGCTTCAAAACGAATTGTTTCCATCACCCTGTGGATGGGAGTTTTGATATAATTGGTCAGGTTCATAGATACCTGAACCATATTTTTGTCACTCAGGGTTACCGCAATAGCCCTGACAAAGCGGTAACCACCACCGAGGTGGCGGATTTCCCTGGCAATCTTCTCGGCAATTGAGATGTCGGTTGTATCAAGATTTACGTTAAAAGCGACCAGCGGAAACCTCACTCCCACAGCAGTCGCCCCCGTTCGGGAGTTAAATTCAGCCGGACCTGCATCAGGAACCCAGGCAGGTTGCCTTAATTTTTCTACCAGTGCTTCATACTGACCTTTTCTGATAGTAGCAAGATTTTTTCTGTCAGGAACTTTTGCAGCATCCTCATAGTAATATACAGGCACTCCCTTTTCACCAAGGTAACCACCAAAGCTCCTGGCAATACCTACAGCTTCATCAGCAGTGACATTGCGAACCGGAATAAAAGGGACAACGTCAAGCGCACCCATACGCGGGTGATCACCGCTGTGAGTTCTCATATCGATGTTCTCAAGACACAGGTCAGCAAGTGCCTTTGATGCGGTAAGCACTTTTTCGGGCTCACCCAGATAGCTGAAAACAGAACGGTGGTGGTCACGATCAGATGAGACTTCGAGCAACTTGACACCACCTGTATCGCTGACTGCAGTGGCTATTATCTCGATCAGCTTTTCATCTTTTCCCTCACTAATATTGGGTACACACATCAATATTTTCAAAGGTGATCACCCCCTGTAAAGCTATTGGTTATCGAGGCTACCGCTCAAAAAAGAAACACCACTCTCAATTTCTCGATAAGATCATATCAAGCCGGAAGCTTTAGTGTCAATGGCGATAGATCAATATTGCTCAAGCCTATCTTAGTAAGCCGGTACTGAAATGATGTTTAGGCCACGGCTATATAGCCGTCTTTCTTGCAGTTTACCCCCTTTCAGGTATACTGGTATTTAGCGGGAGGGATTGGTATGGAAAAAATCACAGTTAGTAAACTGGTCCGTAACATGGCAGACTATGAAGGTAAGATAGTGTCTTTGGAGGGCTGGGTCAGAAGTAACCGCAACCAGAAATCCTTCGGCTTTATATCCTTAAACGATGGAACCCATTTCAACTCAGCACAGATAGTCTATGAAAAAGAGTTACTCAATAATTTTGATCAGATCGCCAAGCTTGGTGTCGGATCAGCGGTAAGTCTTGGCGGTAAAATGGTTCTTACCCCTGAAGCAAAACAACCTTTCGAAATTAAAGCGCAATTCATAAATATAGAAGGAGCAGCTGAACCTGACTACCCGATTCAACCTAAACGGCACAGCCGTGAATTTTTAAGAGAAGTCGCCCACCTACGACCCAGAACCAATCTCTTTTCAGCAGTGTTTAGAGTTCGTTCAGCCCTTGCTCATGCTGTTCATCTATTCTTCAGGCAAAAAGAATTTCTTTACCTGCACACACCGATCATCACCGCGAATGATGCAGAAGGAGCCGGAGAACTTTTCAGGGTTACCACCCTCGACCCTGATAACCCTTCCCTGACTGCAGATGGATCTACGGACTATTCTGCCGACTTTTTTGGGAAAAAAACTAACCTTACCGTCAGCGGCCAGCTGGAAGCCGAGGCTTATGCCCTGGCTTTTAAAAATGTCTATACTTTCGGGCCGACCTTTAGGGCGGAAAACTCCAACACAGCCCGTCATGCGGCAGAATTTTGGATGATTGAGCCAGAAATTGCTTTTGCCGATCTCGTTGATAACATGAACCTGGCAGAAGAAATGATGAAAGCCCTGATCAACTTTCTCCTTGAAGAAGCCCCCGATGAAATGGCTTTATTTAACAATTTTGTTGAAAAAGGTCTTTTAGAAAAATTGCAGGCAATAGCATCTGCAAAGTTTGCCCGGATCAGTTACAGCGAAGCAATCAACATTTTACTTAAGGCAAATGAAAATTTTAGTTTCCCTGTCGAGTGGGGTAAAGATCTGCAAACTGAGCATGAAAGATATCTGACCGAAAGGGTCTTCAAAAAACCACTATTCGTAACCGATTACCCGGCAGATATCAAGGCTTTTTACATGCGTCTTAATGATGACCGTAAAACTGTTGCCGCCATGGACTTGCTAGTTCCTGGCGTAGGTGAAATTATCGGAGGCAGCCAGAGAGAGGAACGAATAGACCTGCTCAAGCAGAGAATGGCTGCTATGAATATCAGTCAAAAAGACCTTCAGTGGTACCTGGACCTGAGGAAGTATGGAGGAGTTAGACATTCCGGTTTTGGGCTTGGGTTTGAAAGGGCGATCATGTACTTTACCGGCATCAGCAACATCAGGGATGTAATTCCCTTTCCAAGAACTGTTCATTCCTGTGATTTTTAATTGATCTAAGTACCCTTTATGATTCGCTGGAAAACAAAGAGGACAATGACGCAAATAAAACCAACTTCACTACCGCTGGCCGGTCAATTATTATTCGCTTCAGGAAGCGCCGGATTTACTATGCTCGAGCGCTTGATTTTGCTTTATATGCCCTTCTACTACCTTCCCCCGGCAGAACTAAATCTGGAGAATCTTATCCCAGAGGACACTTACTTCGGCATCGTCACTGCCCTGGGAGCTGCCCTATTGATTGGCCGTTTATTTGACGGCTTTGCCGATCCGATTATTGCCTCTCTGAGCGATAATAACAGTTCAACTCTTGGTCGCCGCAAATTCTTTTTATTGCTGGGGGGATTACCACTGGCCGCTTTTACGCTGTTAGTTTTTTTCCCGCCCTCTGTTTCCGGGCTATCAAATCTGAACAGCTTATGGCTCGGTCTCTGCATGGCTCTTTTTTACCTCTTCTTCACAGCTTATGTCAATCCTTATCTGGCCCTGCTACCTGAACTTGGACACAGCAATGCTTTACGGATTAACCTTTCAACCCTGATCGCCTTTTTCGGATTATTGGGAATGGTTTTGGTAGCCATCTTGCTTCCGATAATCATCAGTGACATTCAAGCCTCGGGAGTTGAAACAAGAACAGCTTACAGGCAAGTGATCATGATATTTGCCGCTATTTCGGCAGTTCTCCTCTACACTGCGACTCTCGGTTTCAATGAGAAGGTGCATTGTCATCCTGCTAAAGCACCAAAAATAAGCGCCTGGCAATCTCTGCGCCAGACTTACAAAATAAAGGCCTTTCGCATTTTCCTCTGCGGAGAACTGTTCCTCCAGTTTGCCATGAACCTGGTCACGCTCGGCCTGATTTATTATGCGGTGGTTATTTTTCAGCGGGAAGAACGTTTCATGACTGTCCTGGCTGCTTTGACTATTGGCGGGGCTTTGCTTTTTTTCCCCCTGGTTAACCTGATTGCCAAGAAAGTGGGGAAAAAGAAAGTGATCACCACCGGTGTGCTCAGCCTAATGCTAAGCGGGTTGACTATCTTTATCTTCTCTTTTAACATGACCGGCATCTATTTTTATTTAAGCATAGCTATGTTTATATTGGCCGGTTTTCCCCTGGCGGTTCTCACTATCCTGATAAATCCAACCATTGCCGATCTGGCCAGGGCCGATAATAAAAAAACCGGCCAGCGTCGTGAAGCAATGTTTTTCGGGGCCCGGGCCATACCACTTAAGCTGACGATAGCTCTTGCCGGAGTTGTTTTCGCTTACCTGCTTTCAGCTTTCGGCAAAGATATTGCCCAGTCACTGGGCGTACAGTTGAGTGCCCTCGTTGTCGCGATTGCCGCTGCCTGCAGTTTTGTTTTCTTCAACCTATACCCTGAGGAAGAGGTCCTGAAAGAACTGGGTGAGTAAACCGGGGGAAAAGCATGAGCCTGGCAGGTAAATTTGCTAACCCAGCCTGCCTTTCAAATCGTCGATAAATTGTCTCGCAGTTCGGCCGGAACGGGCATTGTGCCACAACACCCACCTGGTGGCCAGCTCATGCAGTTCAGAACGATCAATTTTGATACCACTCTTAGCAGCCATATCCTCGACAATATTTAGAAATTCCAATTTGCCTGGCGCAGGATAGACCAGTTTTATACCAAAGCGATCGGCCAGAGAAAGTTTTTCCTGGTAAGTATCCTGCACACCTACTTCATCTGTTACTCTATCTCCAAAAAACTCTCTGACCAGATTCCTGCGGTTCGAGGTAGCATACACCAGAACGTTCTCGGGTGGTTTGGCAACACTACCTTCGAGTAGAGCTTTCAGTTCTTTATACTCCGTCTCATCTTCCTCAAAAGACAAATCGTCTATAAAAATGATAAACCGCTGGGGTCGGCCATCAATAGCTGCGATAACAGAATGAAGGCTAAGTAAATCATGCTTCGAAATTTCAAGCAATCTTAATCCCTGTCGGCCAAATAGATGAACCAGGCTCTTGATAGTTGAAGATTTTCCTGTACCGCGATCCCCATAGAGCAGTACATTGTTTGCCTTGCGCCCTTCCACGAACTGTCTGGTATTGCGGGTGACCTCTTTTTTCTGATCTTCATAGCCAACTAGATCTTTTATTCTGATCGGATCCGGCTTAGCCACCCCGCAGAGTCCCGATCTTTCTCCCATGGCATTCCAGCGAAAAGCCCAAAAGCGACCGAATATCCCGCTTCCGGTTTTATGAAGAAAAGCGTGGAGCTTTTCAGTCTCCTCGGACCAGTCAGAAGCACTGGCCAGACAATGCTTGATTGCAGCCTGCTCGCAGCTATAATATCCCATATGAGAGTTTTCACTAGAAACATTTGCTTTTAAATGTTCAAAACCGGGGAAATATTCATCGAGGTGATACAACTTCCGTATATGTCGAAGGAGTAACAGCAAATCAAAATCATAGACAACCTTCAATAGCCGGAGATCATGCTTTAAAGCTTCAAGAAGTAAACTGTCAAGGTTGGCATATATTTCACCCTCTGCAGCAAGGCTGAAAGCATTTTCTGATTCAGTGATAGAGTCCAGGAGGTGGTTTCTGAACAGATCGATGTCAGATAGATTATTGCTCGTCGGCCGGGCAAGCAGCTTAGCCAGCATGTCAAAGCATGTTTCAACAGCAGATTTTCTTTTTTCAGCAACCTGCCCGAGCAGTTCCTTAAAATCCAGGAGAATGGGATCTCTAAAAATATCCCTGTAAAGGGTCAGACATTGGATGGCCTTTAAAACATTTTGCACAGTCTACTGGATCCTTTTATCGACAATAAAAAAGCCAATGCCTGCAAGTAGGGCAGCCAGCGCGGCTATAACAATGGGTATCCCTACTTCAGGTGTAAATAAAATGCCGAGTATAATCCCAAGCGATCCGAGGATAACAAGCATTACGGCTATCATTTTCATGTAATTAAGCGGTTTTTCTTCATAGATATCGCCATAATAGCCGGCTGGCAGCTCCGCCCCGGGAAGAAAACCTTTACAATATCTGCATTTGATTGCGCTTTTTTTTATTTCTTCTCCGCAGAGCGGGCAGGGTTTGGTCTCACCTAAGGCTGCGAAACCTGTTTCGACTGAAGTTTTAGAGTCAGGTGAACTGGTTGCGGAAGATATGGCTTCAACCAAGATGCGCTTGCAATAACGACACTTTATGGCACCAGCTTTAATCTCCATCGCACAATAGGGACATTTTTTCAGATCAGCCAAAGTTTGAGAGGCCATCTCATTTTGGGGCTGCTCTTCAAACGGATATTTTGTCGAAACCAGCTCATCAGTCAAAATTCGTTTGCAAAATCTGCATTTCATTGCATTTATTTTTATTTGCTCCCCACAATGAGGGCAGGCTTTTGTTTCTCTTTCCGTGGCATAAAAAGTTTTTGAAAGAGGCTCAGGCTCAAATGTAAAAACCGTGGAAACAGCTTCTTCAGTTAACATATTCCTACAGTAACGGCACTTGATGGCGTGCCACTTTATCTCTTCACCACAGTGCGGGCATAGTTTCGTTGCTTTTTCATTCACAAAAGATCACTCCTTTATTTGCTCAGTATCTATAATAACATTGAAACAAGTGATTATCATAGTCATTTTTAATACTTCAATAGTAAAAGTTAAAATCCTTTATCGTAGCTGCTCACTCTGGAATATGGCAATAATGATTGCCCGGGACCTTGGAACAGCAGTGCACTTAAATTATAGCCGGACAGTTATCCTTCCCTTCATCAATAAATGCACAAATATAGGAAAAGACCTTTTCGAAAGTGACAACCTATCCTTTTGGAAAGTTATCACTACGGTATTTAACAATCGAACAAACCTTTATAAGGCAGGTATAGTAATTGTAGGCGTCGAATAAGAGAATTGTCAAATAACAAATATCCAGGTATTTGTAAAGGGGGAGGTTGGGTAATGTCTTTTCTAAGCGATTTGGCGGAAAACTTAAGCCGGGATAGCGAGGCAGAAAGAAGAAAAAATGCCTCTAGGAAGTTAGCAACTGGTTTGTTGATCGGAACTGCCCTCGGTATCACCGCAGGAATTCTCTTTGCTCCAAAGTCAGGCCGGGAAACACGAAAAGAAATTGCTGATAGGGCAGCAGATACTTTTGAGCAATTAAGAGAGAGCATGGCTGAGCATCTGGATGAATTACAAACCCGCTTAGAAGCTGCAGAGCTCACTGCTGAAGAAGTTAAAAAGAACAAATAAAAAGGGGGTGCAAATATGCTTGAACTAGAAATATCAATCAGAGACCTGGGATTATTTTTTCTTTTTGCAGCAGGGTTGGTTGCCCTGGTTTACCTGATTATCGTGCTTAAAAGAGTTTCAGATCTTCTGAAAAACACCCAGAAAATTATAGAAGAGCATGAAGGAGCAATCAGTGAGCTGATGGAGCATGCGCCCCGTATAGCACAGAACACTGCAGATATATCTGAAAGAATTATGAGCAGTGTTCATAAAACCGAAGAGATTTTACCCCAGATCCTGGGTAACGTGGAAGATATCAGCGGCTCCATAAATAATAGCATTCGCAGTATAGATGCATCCATTTCATCAGTAGGAAGCGGCATCGACCATACTGTAGCTGCTGTTCAGGATAGTGCAAGCGATATGAATACCTATCTGAATATCCTCCTGGAGGCTATCGGCTTTTTAGCCGGTCTTTTTGCTCAAAGCAAGAAAAAGAAGAGAAAGAAGTAAGCCTCTGTCAAAGACTATGCCTTTTGTTAATGGACTTACAAGCTGGTTTACTTTAAGCACGCGGCTGTCTTTCAATAACTGATTAATCTATTCGTTTTTCTATTGATTGATCTTCGGCTGCTCTATTAGCCGGACTTCTTGAGCTTCATAAAGAATATTTTCCGGGAGAGAATAAATGTCGAACCTTGAAATAGTCGCTACGGCCACATTTGGCCTTGAGGCCATTGTTGCGGATGAGCTGAAAAATCTCGGTTACCATAATGTCAGAGTTGAGAATGGCAAGGTTTCCTTCATTGCCGATGAATTGGCTATTTGCCGCTGTAATCTCTGGCTGCGCTGCGCAGACCGTATTCGCGTTAAAGTTGGTGAATTCAGGGCTGTGACTTTTGATGAACTATTCGAGAAAACTAAGGCACTCCCCTGGCCAGAGCTTCTGCCTCGCAATGCCAATTTTCCCGTTGACGGAAAATCAGTTCAGTCAAGACTTTTTAGTATATCTGACTGTCAGGCCATCACAAAAAAAGCGGTCGTGGAGAGTCTGAAAAACAAGTACAAGTGTGACTGGTTTAGCGAGGATGGACCACTTTACAGAATTGAAGTATCTGTTTTAAAAGATATCGCCACGCTAACTATCGACACAAGTGGTTCAGGCCTGCACAAGCGCGGTTATCGCCTGGCCGGCAGTGAAGCGCCACTAAAAGAAACCCTGGCAGCAGCCATGGTCATCCTGGCGCGTTGGAAACCGGACATAACCCTGGTTGATCCTTTTTGTGGATCCGGGACTATACCAATTGAAGCTGCGCTAATCGGGCAAAATATTGCACCTGGCATGAACCGCACCTATGCTGCTGAAAAGTGGCCTACCATCCCCAGAGAACTTTGGCGTGAAGCTCGCAGGGAATCTCACGAACTGGCAGACTATGAGAAGAAACTCGATCTAAGCGGTACTGATATCAACAATACCATGATTCAGGCTGCCCGCAAGAATGCCGCCGAAGCCGGTGTTGAAGACCTGATCCATTTTCAGACCAGACCCATGTCAGAATTAAGCTCACAGAAAAAATTTGGAAAAATTATCTGTAACCCTCCCTACGGAGAAAGACTGGGTGACATTGAAGAGGTGGATAAACTTTACCGGGACATGGGTAAGATGTTCAGATACCTTGACACCTGGTCATACTATATTCTGACAGCAAGTGAAAATTTTGAACTCCTCTTCGGCAGCAAGGCAACCAAAAGACGGAAGCTTTACCATGGCAATATAAAGGTTCATCTTTACCAGTATTATGGTCCAGGTCCATCTGCCATGAAAGGACTGAAATCTTGAAAGCAGCGGTGATTAGCGGACCGGGAGAAATTATGGTTACTGATAAGCCAGTTCCTACCCCCGGGTTTGCAGAAGTGCTGGTAAAAGTCGGATATTGCGGTATATGTGGCTCAGATATCCATGCCTTTGATAGCGGTTTTTTTCCCCCAGAAGTAGTAATCGGACATGAATTCTCCGGCCTTATCGCCGCGATTGGACCCGGTTGCGAAGGGTTGGCTATCAGCGACCGGGTAGTTGCTAATAACAATACACCCTGTGGGAGCTGTCATTTTTGCCTGAAAAGTGCTAACAACCTCTGCCCGGAAATGCGCAGGCTTGGCATTGCTGATCACGGCGCCCTGGCAGAGTATGTTATTGTTCCTTTAGAGAGTATTTACAAGCTGCCGACAGCAGTATCGCTTGCTGAAGCTGCCCTTGCCGAGCCCCTGAGCGTTGCCCTGCACGCAGTTAGAAAAAGTAGTCGGCCTCCCGAACAGAAAATTGTCATCATTGGGGCCGGGACAATCGGCCTGTTATTACTGGCCCTCTTAAAAGACCTTGGCGTCACGGAGATTTTAGTAGTTGAACCGCTTGCCAATCGGGCTGCAGCAGCAATCCAGCTGGGAGCCACTGCTGTAATTAACCCCCTGGAAAAAAATCTTTCTAACGAGATTGATTCATTTTATGGAAAACCTGGCCCAGGCCTTGTTTATGAGTGTGCAGGTCTTCCGGATACAATCAGCGATGCCTGCACTATAGTGGCAACAGGGGGCTCAGTAATTGTTCTTGGTATATGCCATCAGCCTGTAAATACTAATTTTTTAAGCCTGGTTACCAGGGAGATAAATATCATCCCTGCTTTTAGCAAAACCAGGGACGATTTTAAAGATGCAGTCAAAATCATTGCCACCGGCAGGTTGAATCTGGCTACCCTAATCTCCCGCAAGATATCGATGATGGACCTGAAAGAAGGTTTTACTTCACCGGCAAGCAATTACATTAAAATCCTTGTCGAACCGGGGAGATAGCTGTAAGCTCTAAAGCAAGTCAACAAATTCAATTATAAGTGACTTGGAAATTTAAAAGAAAGATCGCCAATGACATCAACATGGAATCCTCTGCGAATTAAAAACAGGCAAAACCTTTACCTTTCCGCTCTCTTAAGAGAAGTAAAGCATGACAATGCAGCGGCCGGATATCCGCTTAGTAATAAAACACTTATTGTTGTTTGCCACGGTTTCACTGGTTCGAAGGAGGGTGGAGGCCGGGCTCTGGCCATGGGCAATGAACTTGCCACGCTTGGATTCAGCACGCTTCTGTTCGATTTTGCCGGTTGTGGCGAGAGTGATGGCAAGTGGGAGGAGCTGACTCTCAGCGGACAAGTAGATGATCTCTCAGCCGTGGTCGGATGGTGCCGTGAAAATGGCTTTAACCGGATTATTTTAATGGGACGTAGTTTCGGAGGCACTACCGCACTGCTCTATGCCGGGGAGGACAGCAAGATAGCTGCTGTATGTACCTGGGCTGCCGTAGCCAGGCCGGCCCTGCTATTCAGGCCCTATCTAAAAAACAACTTAAACGGACCGGGTAATGAAGTGATCATGATAAAAGGCAGCGAAGGTGAAGTGGCCCTGAAAAGAAGTTTTTTCCTTGATTTAACCCGACACGATCTGCTCGCTTCCACAGGGAAAATTGCCCCGCGCAATTTACTGATCATTCATGGTTCTGCTGACGAAACAGTGCCTGCAACTAATGCCCATATAATTTACCAGGCGGCGGGAAACCCGAAAGAGTTGGCGATCATTGAAGGTGCGGATCACCGTTTTTCTATGCACCTTGAAAGGGTCTGGAGCGTTTTCTTCAGCTGGCTGCAGAGCTTAAAAAACGTCCCATTGGAGCGTGACAATGCCTGATTGGATGCATTCGCTGTTTTATGTAATTATATTTTCTGTTACTCTTACATTTATCTTTCTACTCACCAAGGACTTCCTGGGCCTGATCGCCGGGCTAATTGCCGGACATCTTGTGGCCAGTTTCCTGGTATCTCATATACCCGGTTTTTGGGGCAGGAAAAAATAATTTTCACCACCCATAAGGTCTAGTAGTATTCCTTACTTTGCCACTGACCATCAATAAACCGGCAACAATCAGGCTGATTCATACAACCTGCAAAGCGACTATAAGTTCGTCGATGCATAAAAACAGCGCTTACACAATTCCTCTTAGTGAGCCCAGGTTCGTATCCGTACCTGCTCTGGAAACATCAACCTGCCCCCTGAAATAGCAATAGTTCAATCTCACTACGGTTGCGGCAGTTAAAAACATCTTTTTTTTCAAGCCAACCCTTTCGGGCAACAGCAACACCGAGGGCCGTATCACTAAAACCTTCTAATTGATGAGCATCAGGATTAATCGAGACTTGTATTCCCATCTCCTTAATCTTTTTCAGGTGCCGCCAATCTAGATCAAGGCGGGCAGGGTTGGCATTAAGTTCCAGGACAATCCCCTTTTCGGCAGCTTTTCTGAAAATAGAATCCAGATCCAGATCTGAACTAGCCCTGCCCAGCAGGAGGCGATTTGTCGGATGCCCAAGCATGGTCACCTTAGGGTGTTCAAGAGCTTTCAGCACCCGTTCAGTAATTCTGCTTCTTTCCATTTTCAAGGCTGAATGGACCGAAGCGATAACGAAGTCAAGTTTTTCTAAAACCGAATCTGGATAATCGAGGCTGCCATCAGCAAGAATATCCGACTCGACTCCACAAAATATGCCAATATCAGGATATTTTAAGCGCAAACCTTCAATCTCTTCCCTTTGTCTTGCAAGGTCTACTTCGTTTAGGCCCCCGGCATAGAAAGCAGATTGACTATGATCACTAATCCCGACATATTGATAGCCAAGTTGAAGGCAATGCATAACAATATCTTCCAGTGAATTTTTCCCGTCGCTATAGAGGCTGTGAACATGAAATACCCCTCTGATATCACCCGGTTTAACCAGGTCTGGAAGAGTCCCTTTTTCTGCTGCCTCGATCTCACCATTATTTTCACGAAGCTCCGGAGGTATATATGCCAGCCCGAGGGTGTTAAATAATTCATCTTCATCACGGCAGGTAATCAGTTCCTGCTCCCTGTAGAGGCCGTATTCATTTATTTTAAAACCAATCTTTTTCGCCCGGTGCCGCATAGCGGTATTATGTTCTTTACTGCCGGTAAAGTGATGCAGGGCATAGGGATATTGGTCTGGACGAACCACACGCATATCAGCATTGATTCCTTTTTCAAGCTTAACAGATACTTTTGTTTCACCCATGGCAATTATATCTTTTACAGCATGCAGTTCACTGAAGGTTTTGGCAAGACTTTGCGGCTCAGAAGTTGCCGCAACGATGTCAATATCCTTGACAATCTCCAGGCAGCGCCTGATACTACCGGCAAGACTGATTTCGACTGGGTTTGCATGCCTCGATAACTCTGACAAAAGGTGGCTGGCAATACTTCGAGCTTCACTGTAAAAAAAGCGACCTTGATGCCTGCGAAAGAACTCAATTCCTTCAAGAATATTATCCTGACTTTTCGGCCCGAATCCCTTCAGGTTTAACAGGCGGTTTTCCCTGCAGGCATATTCAAGCTCTGCCAGAGTAGTTATTTCCAGTATTTCATAAAGGGTCCTGACTTTCTTTGGCCCAAGACCCGGCACTTCAATAATCTCAAGCAGACCAGCGGGGACACTTCTTCTGAGCTCATCGTAATAGGTAAGATTACCGTTTATAACCAGTTCTTTGATTTTCTCATTGAGGGCTGCGCCAATACCCTTAACTTCTTTGAGCCTGTCTTCTCGTGCCAGCCTTTCGAGCTCTTCATCCCCAATCAACTCCACTGTTCGCGCAGCACCGTAATAAGCACGACTTTTATAGGGGTTTTCTCCTTTCAACTCAAGCAGAACAGCAATTTCCTCCAGGATTTTAGCTACACCTTGCCGCACAACCACAATGATTGTCACCCCCAAGCTGTCTCACTAATGAAACCCGGGCAGGTTAGGGCCACTTCCCCTGCACCAGTTAACCATCATTACCACCAGCGCCCTCACCGCCTCCATAACCTTTTCAATTTCAATGCACTCATTCACTGTGTGAGCAGAGACAACATCGCCAGGCCCGTACATAACGGTAGGAATACCGCCATAGAGGTTAAAGATACGCATGTCTGAACCATAGGTGACCGCTTCATACTGAACCTTTCGGGACAAAGCGCTACGATGGCTAAGGCTTAGGGTTTTTACCAGGTCGCTCTCAATAGCAACCTCAGCCGGTTCGAAAAGCCCCTCATACCATTCTACCCGGGGTTGGTTTAACGAAAGCCATGGGTCAGCTTCTGCAACCTCCCTGACAGTATTTTCAAAGGCCCGGTGCATTTCTGTTACTGACTCGCCCGGGAATATTCCCATTCTTCCGTGAGCTTCAAGATAGTCGGGGACACTGGAAGGCCAATCTCCAGCTTTAACAATCCCTACACTGAATGGCGCAACATTGGAAGGGTCGGCATAATAGCGCAGCGATTCACTGTGGAAATCAGCATGGCGCCGCCTGTCCAATGCCTTCAGTGCTGTGTAGATAAGATAAAATTTATCAATTGCATTGACACCCTGGTGGGCCATACAGGCATGAATTGACCGACCCTGCACAATTATTTTAAAAGTATGGCAGCCGGATTGCATATGGCAGATTCTCAATTGTGTCGGCTCAAGGATCAGGCAGGCATCAGCCTTTAAACCTTCTTCAACAAGGGCAAAAGCACCGCAGCCACCGGTTTCTTCTCCACAAACACTGGTAAAAATGATATCACCCCGGTTTTCAAAGCCAATTTCCTGCAATACCTTAATAGCTGCAATCCCGGCCGCCAGACCGCCCTTCATATCAAGAGCGCCTCGACCATATACTTTTCCATTCCTGAAACTACCGCTCAAAGGGTCTTCCTGCCAGCAGGAGAGGTCCCCGGGAGGAACAACATCCACATGACCATTCAGGATAAGAGATCTTCCTCGTTTTTGGTCGACGTCTGAACCGTCATACCTCTCTCCAGTGCCTTTTTTACAGGCGATGAGATTATACCGTCTTACAAAGGGATAGCCATCATCACTAAATGCCTTGTGCATCTTGAGTTTTTCAGGGTCAACCTTTACCAACCTTGTCTCCAGGTCCAACTCATCAAGCTGTTTTTTCAAAAAAAGCTGAATCTGTTCTTCCTCACCAGAATAGCTGTTGATATTGATAGCATTTTGAATTAACTGCACCAGGTAATCACGATTTGCTTCAACTTTTTGCCTGACCAGTTCAAAGAAATCAGATTTCATAGATATGAACTCCTGATTGTTTGGTTTTCAAGAAGCTTACATAATCACATTTTAAGTTTATCATAGATTAGACAAATTTAACCGGTTCATCTGAACAGAAGATCAGATATAATAGAACAAATGGCTGCGAGGAGGGTTTACTTTGAATGAAATAGAAAGGGCTCTAATGCATGGTCTTTTTGTCCATTTACATCATAATATTGATCAAGCAATCGACTTCAGCATTTTTAAGGAATTAAACAGGCAGGTTAGTAAAGTTTCGCCCGGTAGTTTATTGATTGGCCCTGATGCCAATGACGATGCTGCTGTTTTTCAGATGCCTGGAGACAACGGTCTATGCGTTGCTAAGATGGAGAGCCATTGCTCTCCCTGTGTACCACGCCCCTATGACAGCGCAGCGACAGGAGCTGGTGGAGCAATGCGAGATGTAGTTGCCATGGGGGGGCGTCCCTTGTTTTTACTGGATTTTATCGGTACAAGGCCCTTAGATGAAAAAGTTCTGGTTGGCCCATGCGGCTTTAATGGTGAATGCAGTTGCGGTCAATGCGAAACGATGACCAGCGGTGACAGGATCAACCTGATCGTCAAGGGTATTAGAGATATGTGTGAAGCTATGAGTGTATTTGTCGTCGGTGGAGGTCTTTCGACATCTTTTAGCGATATTGTTCCTGCGGTAGTAGCTGCAGTTATTGGAAGGTTGGTTGCTGAAAAGCCGCTGACCAAACCGGCAAAAAATGCCGGTGATCGCTTAATTATCCTTGGAGAAACCGGTAATGATGGAAACGACACCCTCTATCGGGCCGGCCTGGCCAAGGTGATGCGTCCGGCAAAAGCTTTATTTGATGAAGAGAGAGCAACCATGGAAGCAGCTCTGGCTGCAGTTAAAACTGCTAAAATTAACGCCTGTTCAGATCTTGGTGCTGCCGGTATCGGTGCTGCCGTCAGTGAATCCGTGCGTTTCGGCGGCTTAGGGGCTGAGATTGACCTTTCACTGGTACCAGTTAAAATAGATGGGTTAACCCCTGAAGAAACCTTAATTTGTGAAACACAGGCTCGCATGCTTTTCCAGGTTGCACCTGAACACTGTGCAGAAGTAATTGAAGCAGCAGCAGCACAGGGAGTAGCCACCGCTGACATCGGAGAAATCACTTCTGACAAAAAAGCGGTTTTTTATTATGATGGGAGAGAAGTAGCTTCCATCCCACATGAACTACCGAAGAATTTCTTTTAGCCTGCCTTTTGAAAGTATGTAGTTTGTCTAACCATGATAACCTCTAATAAAAAGCTGGATGTGAGGAGGTTGAAAATTGTATGAACCCTAAAGTAGTCATAATACCACTGGTATTCTTCATTATGATCATATCAGTAGTTACATTGTTTGGATCAAGATCAACAATACAACCCAGGCAAACTGATCTGGCTCAGCAAACAGTTGTTGAAGAAGAGGTTGAAAAAGTAAGCACTATCGCCTGGGGAGACGGGGGAACTTATAGCGGAATGCTTGAAGATGGAAAACCACATGGTAAGGGAAAGTGGCTCCACCCTGATGGTTATTACTATGATGGAGAATGGATAAACGGTGATATGGCAAATCCGGAAAAAATGATCATGCCGGATGGGAAGCCTTTCACACCAATTTCCCCTGGTTCTGATGAAGACATTAAAATAGGGGAAGAATTACTAGTTATACCGGGGATGTATGACTTTAAAGAATCTGTCAAAGAAGAAATTGAACAGAGAATAACCGATAGCCAGGATAAAATTAAAATTCCTGTTATACCTGAACACAAAATAGATTTTGACCTGGATAAGTTTTTATACTGACATAAACCATGCAACAGTAAAATCTTATTTCAATATATTTTTCAGTGAACTAATCGTCAACCGACACACACACTATTCTGAGTTACTAAATTTTTTATGCTCGATACAGATATAATAATGGCAGGATTAGCTGATGATTTGTCAAATACTATTGAGAAAGCCCGGAATAAAATAACGGGGATAGATATATAGTTCTAACATTGGGGTGAGATTAAATGGATTACAAGGAGCTGTGCATAAACTGCTTTGCAATACAAGGTGATGCTAAAATATGTCCTAAATGCGGGTATCATGGAGAGGAAGAGAGCGGACCAACACCATACCTGAAACCAGGCACTATTCTGGAAAATAAATATCTGATCGGTCAAATCCTCGGTCAGGGAGGGTTCGGTATTACATACCTGGCCTGGGATATAAACCTGGGTGTCAAGCTGGCTATCAAAGAGTACTTTCCACAACAATTTGCAGCCCGTGAAAACGGCAAGACCATGGTTAGCATTTTTTCAGGCAGCCTTGGCAATCATTATAGCTACGGGCTCGAAAAATTTCTACTGGAAGCACGAACACTGGCCCAGTTTGAAGGCCACCCCAACATAGTTTCAGTTCGTGATTACTTTCAGGCTAACAATACCGCCTATTTTGTCATGAGCTATGTTGAAGGTTTAACTCTCAAAGAATACCTTAACAATGCCGGGGGAACAATACCTTACCAACAGGCAAAAAATCTGATTATGCCGGTACTGGACGCCCTTAAAGCAGTTCATGCAGTTAATGTTCTGCACCGTGATATTAGCCCTGATAATATCTTTATTAACGAAAAAGGACAGATTGTGCTATTGGATTTTGGCTCAGCCCGTCAGGCATTCTCCGATAAAGGGAAAAGTCTCTCCATCATACTTAAACCTGGGTATGCCCCTGAAGAACAATACCGCAGTAAAGGAAACCAGGGACCATGGACTGACATTTACGCATTAGCCGCTACCCTGTATCGTCTTATAACCGGCTGGCAACCCCCTGAAGCCCTTGAACGTTTAACCGATGATAAGCTTGTGCCACCCAGCCGAATTGGCGCGGATATTGATGAAACTGAAGAACAGGCTATTTTAAAAGCTCTGTCAGTACGAGCTGAGGATCGCTATCAAAGAGTGGAGGACTTCCAAGCAGCCCTTTTGGGAGGTGAAAAACCAGCAGGCTTTGTCCCTCCCCCAATTCAACCGGAACAGCCTGACCGGATGGTAAGCGAACCTTCACCTTCAATAGAAACACAACCACCTCCTTTAGGATATGCTACCCCCCCTGTAGAGCCGAAAGGCGATAAAAAAAAGATCGCCGGCATTTTAATAGGCTTGGCAGCACTACTAATCGCAGGCATAGCAATCCTGGCCCTGGTATCATCAGGGCTGCTGTCTGAACAGCCAGCTGCCCTAGTTGAAGAACCGGAGGAAACAATTGAAAACGTTGAAGAAGCAGCCGAAATAGAGGCAATAACTGAAGAGGAAGATGAAATTATAACTGATGAGGACGATCTAGAATTGATCGAAGAAATTGTTGAAGATACAGAAGAAGTTGCTGCTAGTGAAGAGACAGTAACCCCTGCTAAAGCAGAAGAAACCCCTAGCGAAGCTCCGGTAGCCGTGGTTGAAGAAATCACAGACACCAGCGGACTGATCGAAGGAGTAGTAACCCTTCAGGGAGGAACCTACACAGGCCAGTTATTGAACGGTAAACCACACGGGACTGGTATGTGGTTGGATCATACCGGAAATAAATACTTTGGTCAGTGGAAAGACGGTGCACCAAATGGACCTGGTGAAAGAAGCTGGGCTAATGGTGATTTTTATAAAGGCTCTGTGGCTAACTGGAAACCACATGGACATGGTACCATGATCTGGGCGGACGGCTTGAAATATGAAGGCGGCTTCAAAAACGGCCTGCGACACGGCATGGGAAAACTAATCTATCCTGACGGAAAAATAAGAGAATACGAGTGGCACGAAGGCGAAGTTAAAAATTGACAGAATATCAGCATCAGGCATTAAAGAATACGATGCATTGGATTATCTGATAGAATACAATATTTCTAAATTTTTTATGGGCAGCGCGGGGGCATAGGAACAACCGTACTCTTGAACTATAACTGAGCAGTTACATTTGCCTTAATATTGTTTGAATGAGGAATGATCAAAATGCACGGAGAGGATCTATTGAAGCCAGGTTATTGTGACTACCTACCCCTGCCGGATCTGCTAAAAGCCGAAAATCTTCTTGTTGTACAACCTCACCCTGATGACCTGGAAATTGGTGCCGGTGCTACTGTAGCCCGTATGGCCCAGGCTGGAACAAAAGTTACCTGCATCACGGTCACCGATGGCTCTGTAGGCACTTACAATCCTAACATCAAACCGGAAGCGCTGGTAACGACAAGGCGCAAAGAAGCAACAGACTCTGCCGCCATTCTGGGCATTGATAACTTGCAATGGCTTGATTACCCGGATGGCGGTACACTACCTTACGAAAAGGTTAGGGCTGATTTAACCCGTGTTATCCGCACGATTAAGCCAGACGCCATATTGGTTTGTGATCCCTGGTTGCCATACGAAGTCCATACTGATCATATTCGCACAGGCCTGGCCGCGGCTGAAGCAGGTTTTCTTTCGAACATGCCCCTGTTTTGCCCCGAAGATCTAAATAGTGGCCTGGAACCTCATGGGATCGACTGCTTTGCCTTCTACTATACTGCTTATCCAAACACAGTTATTGATGTAAGTGAATCATGGGATAAAAAACTGCGGGCCATTGATTGTCATAAAAGTCAGTTTTCCAATGATCAGGCAGAAATGTTGAAAGCTTTTTTAACAGCCAAAGCCAGAGAACAAGCTGCAGGAATTGATTGCTCCCTTGTTGAGTCGTTCAAAGTTTTATCTGCTCTTCATCTGCATATTTTTGAGCAAGCATGGCAGTGCTAAATAATATTGATTTTTTTCCGGCCTGAAAATCTTATCATAGAAAGAAGAACAATAATTTGATGGGATTTTTATTTATTAATAACCATTCAACTAATCGTCTCCACCGGAAAAACGATCACTGGTCAATTGAAGCTGAAAAATATAATTATAAATTGTTTCCATCACGTTGTCAGTTAGATCCTGGTAATCAATAGCCAGACCCACCATGCCTTTTTCACTTATGCTGTCAGTCCTGATAATTTTCCCTTTAACGATTATATCTGGTTCGCCTGGCATGCTTATAGACAAATTCAAAACGAGGCCTTCCTTGATTACCGGTTGTAATTCCGTCAGGGCATAGCAACCCGTTAAAGAAAAGTCATTTACGCGACCAGAACCTTTCAGTTCACCTGCCCTGTATTTAAAGGGAAGATCTACGGCAAAACGGGAGAAGCGGCGAAGTGATGTTTTGTTAATTTTTTTAGGTTTGCTGCAAACAAGCAAAGGTGTTTTCCCCTGGCGAACTTCAATCACAAACACATTGGTCACGTAAGCTTCTTTCTTGTGATCATCAATCCTCCTCAGTGTTAATTCCTGGCTTTCCCGAAAAGATACAGGACTATTGTCTACAATGGGTGCATGCAAAACTAGATAAGTTCCTTCAAGATCTTCTAAACGAGAACTAGATTTTTTTACAAATCCATAGTCATCTACATACTCAAGAGTAACCCGGCAACCGGGTGGGAAAACTTTTTCAATCATTTCCGCCTGTGTCATCGCTTCAGCCTCCTTTTTTTGACTTCTCCAAATAGAGTAAAATTCCTGCTTATTTTGTATCGCACTTTTGAAAAGATATTAAATTCTATCTCAAAGGTATCCCCTGGCTTTTTAGTTCCCGGCTTAGTAAAAGATAAGTAACCAGAAAAGCCAGCAAATCGCTAACGGGCCTCGAAAGCCAGACTCCATCCAAACCTAATAAGAAACTGAAAGTTATCAGCAGCGGTATAAAAAGTATTACTTCTCGCAAAATTGAGAGCACTAAAGATGGCATGCCTTTGCCGATCCCCTGGAAGTAAGTGGCAAAAACCACCTGGGCGCCGACAAGGGGGAACATAATCACCATGATTCGCAAAGCATGACTCCCTAACTCGATCAATTCAGGTTCCCTGGTAAAAATGCTTAGCAAGTGGTCAGGCCAAATATAATAGACGATACCAAAAAAAGATGCGATGATGACACTTATCATAACCCCCTTAATTAAGGCTTCACGAATACGAAGCATTTTACCAGAACCAAAGTTGAAACCAATAATCGGCATCAGGCCCTGTGCGATACCAACAACCGGCATCAGGGCAAACATGAAAAGGCGAAAGATTAATCCTAAAGCAGCAATAGCGAGATACCCATGTGCAGCAAGAATGTTGTTGGCAATGATAAGGGACATATTGGTTGATATTTGCAGCACCATTGCCGGAAACCCGATGATGTAAATTTTGCGGATAATATCGTAACTGGGCAAAAGACAGCGCAGGGTTATCTTGATTTCACCTTTACCGGAAAGAAAATAGTGGAGCATGACAGCCACGCCAACAATCTTGGCCAAAACAGTAGCTACTGCAGCGCCCCGGACACCCATTCCGAGCAAAAAAATAAAAATTGGATCAAGGACGATATTTATTACTGCTGAAATAACCATCACATACATTGAGAGCTTTGGGTTGCCTTCTCCCCTGACCACATTATTAAGACCCATGATCAGAAAAAACATCGCCGACCCTGAGGTGATGACAACTACATAATCACCGGTCAAAACCAATATTTCAGGGGTAGCACCGAAAAACAATAGAAGATGTTCAAGAAAATAAAAACCGGCCAAAGCAAATAGGATGCCATAAAATAACGAAAGGCTGATAACCTGTCCAACTGCCCGTGTTGCCACATCCCTTTGTCCCGCACCAAGCGAACGGGAAATCAATGATGCAGCACCGACACCTGTCCCGATACCAAGCGCCCCCAGGAGCATCTGGAAGGGGAAGGCAATTGAAAGAGCGGCTATTGCTTCACTCCCCAGCATGCCGACAAAAATTGTATCGACAATATTATAGGTGGCCATAACCAGCATGCCGGTCGTGGCAGGCAGAGAAAACTTTAACAATAGCTTACCGATACTTTCTTCGCCCATCTGAGCAGCTTGATTATGTACCGCCATTATGACTCCCTCCCGGCGCTTAGCCTTCCATAGCAGACATGGCTCTATTCTATTCTTTATATCAATAAGGGACAAGGCTTGTAACTAAACTATAAAAAGTATGTAAATGCTCAGCCTGGAATATGACAATAATGATTACCCCTTCCAAGGTATCCACGCTGCCCATAAATTCGTAGGACCAGCTTAAGTATATGGGCAGCCCGGGCACTTTTGAACAGCCATACCCTTAAACTATAGCTGAACAGTTATAATAATATTATCTCAAGGCAGACTTGGATGCAGGATTATAACAATTTGTGGCAAATTTTTGTTATGGGAATAAATTAATCTTCGGAGGCTAAATATTGGCAGGACCATATCTGAACGTCATCTTTGACCTGGATGGAACATTGACAGACTCTGCCCCGGGAGTAACCAGGTCAGTGCAATATGCCCTAAAAAAATTTGCTATTGAGGCCGAGGCGGACCAACTGGAAGCATTTGTCGGACCACCATTGCAGCAGTCATTTCAAAAATTTTACGGTTTCAGTGAAGAAGATGCCGTTAAAGCAGTTTCTTATTATCGTGAATACTACAGCAAGATCGGAATATATGAAAACCGCCTCTATAGCGGTATCCGCCCCTTGCTGCAAAATTTGAAAAGTGGTAGCAAAAAACTTTATATAGCCACTTCGAAGCCAACTATATTTGCAAAAAAGGTTCTGGCGCATTTTGAAATTGATTGTTTTTTTAGCATGATAGTCGGTAGTAACCTTGACGGAACCAGGGTCAACAAGGCAGAGATTCTGGAATACCTGATTCAGCAACTCAATACTATGGACCTGAATAAGACAGTGATGGTCGGTGACCGCAAATATGATATTATCGGAGCTCATGTCAGCAACCTGGATTCAATTGCAGTCACTTACGGCTATGGTTCTCGGGAAGAATTATCTGCGGAAGCGCCAACTATAATCATTAATTCGGTTTCTGAATTACAAAATTTTTTAATACACTAACCTGAACAAAATGTTGACAGATACCCGCCCTAATTTATTGATATAATTAGGGTGTTGTCTATTTATACTGTTATTATGTATAATAACAGGTATATTAACAGATAAGGAGCTCGAGCCAAATAGCAGAATCAATCACTATTAGATTATATCTTCCTCCCTACCTTAAAATTGTTCAGATAAATGAAGAAGGGCTGGCAAAAATCAAAGCAGGATCGACTTTAGGTGATCTTTTCAAACTGCTTAAAATCCCTTTCCCTACGGGTATCATTCATCTTTGCCGCGTTAATTATCAAAAGGAAAGTCTAAATTACAAACTAAAAGAAGGCGATACGGTCAGTTTTTTCTCGCTAATTTCAGGAGGTTAACTTACTTAATCTGCCTTCCTAAGAAATGAGGCATCTTTTATGAAGGGCTATAAAGGCAGGATTTTGCTGATTGATCTGGGCAATGGGTCAATTGAAGAAGAAATTATTGATGATCTTATTTACAGACAGTATCTTTCCGGCATCGGTCTGGGTGTTTATATCCTTAACCGTGAAATTAAGCCGGGAGCAGACCCGCTTGGACCCGACAATGTGCTTGGTTTTGTCAGCGGCCTTTTAACCGGCACAGGAAGCCTGGTAACGGGCAGATGGATGGCCCTCTGCAAATCACCGTTGACAGGCGGTTGGGGAGACGCTAATTGTGGAGGCAACTTTTCTCCGGCTATCAAGCAATGCGGTTATGATGGTATTTTTTTCAAAGGAATCTCAAGTAAGCCCGTTTATTTAATCGTTGACGAAAGCGGAGCCAGACTTGAAGACGCCGTTTCTATATGGGGCCTCGATGCTGTTGAGACAGAGAATTTACTGGGTGAGAAGCACCGAGATAAAACAAAACCTGCTATTGCTGTTATAGGTCAGTCTGCAGAAAAGTTATCACTAATCTCCGGTATCTGCAATGACCGTGGCCGCATTGCCGCCCGTTCCGGCTGTGGTGCAGTGATGGGCTCAAAAAGACTAAAGGCTGTGGTTCTTAAGGGATATCTCCCTATAGAAGTAGATAACAGGCAACTGGTTCGATCTTTGAGTAAAGGTTTCAGGGGAAAAATAAGAAAAAGCAGTTTGCCCAAATTTATAAACGGAAAGATGTTGCCTATTTTAGGCATGATCATGGGCAAGCTAAAAATCGTTACAGCCCTTGATGGCATGCTGACACTTGCAGCAACGTTAAAAAAATGGGGAACAATTATGAGCAACAGCCTGGGAATAACATCCGGAGACTTGCCTGTCAAGAACTGGCGGGGCTCGGTGATTGACTATAATCGTTCCCACTACAAATATTTAAATCCTGACCTGCTTATAAAAAGGGAGCATAAAAAATACAGCTGCTATTCCTGTGTAATTGGTTGTGGTGGAATCTGTGCGATAGAAGACTTGAAGGATGGAATCTTTAGAGAAACTCACAAGCCCGAGTATGAAACCTGTGCAGCTTTCGGCGCCCTTATAATGAATAAAGACCTGGATTCAATTTTCTATATCAACGAATTGCTTAACCGGGCCGGTATGGACAGCATTTCAGCGGGCAACACTGTTGCCTACGCCATGGAATGTTACGAAAATGGTCTAATAACTTTGGAAGATACCGGCGGCATTGAGTTGACCTGGGGTAACAGCGGGGCGGTTATTGAATTACTGAAAAAAATGATATCCCGGGAAGGAATTGGCGATATTTTGGCTGATGGTGTTAAAAGGGCAGTAGAAATTATTGGCCCGGAAAGCGCAAAGTACGCCATGCATGCCGGTGGCCAGGAACCGGGTATGCACGATCCCCGTTTTGATCCCATGCTGGGATTACACTTCAGTGCTGATCCCACACCCGGCCGGCACACCATTGGCTGCGGTCAGTATTACCAGATGATGCATCTCTGGGAGGAAGTAAGCTGGGCACCACGCATAACAAGGCATCCAAAAGCAGAAGAGTATGTTGCTTCGGACAAAGAAGCCCAGAAAGCGGTTGCCCTGGCCTGTTTCAAACAGGTTATTGACGGGTCGGGAGGTTGTCTTTTTGCGGCTTTAACTGGAATTAATAACTGGCCGCTATTTCAATGGCTTAATGCCGCAACTGGCTGGGAATATGAGGCAGATGAATACATGGAAATCGGTAAGCGGATCCAGACATTACGGCAGCTGTTCAATATCCGCGAAGGGATAGAACCGATGAGCTTCAAAATACCGGACCGTATTACCGGGATCCCACCCATGACTGAAGGCCCCTTGAAGGGCAAATCAGTTCCCATCGAGGAAATGATACGACTTTACTGGAAACATTTTGGCTGGGATGAAAATAGCGGTATACCAAAAAGGGAGACACTTGAAAGGCTGGGTCTTGAGACAAATATTCTGCCATCAGAACCCGGAAAATCTGCTCCGGTTATAGCATAATAGCTGCCTTTCAGCTATTTCTGCGCTCTTTTTGCAGAATGCTAAAAAGAAGATGCTCACAAATACGTTTTTATAAATTACAACGGCTCGTCAAGAGTTGAGGCAAAAATCCTGGCGAGCCTGTTACCCGCTTCCGGTTCTCACCGTAGATACCCGGTTACCGGGGACACTTTTTTACTTTTCTATGCCCTGCCTGGCGCTAACACCCTTATCGGCATAATGTTTAATAACAAGCATCTCCGTTACCAGGTCGGCTTTTTCCAGTATTTCACGGGGCACGCTGCGCCCGGTCAGAACGAGCTCCATGCCCTGCGGACGGGAGTCGATGAGGGTACAAACCTGATCTATCTCAAGCAGGCCGGCATGCAGTGCAGCCATTATCTCATCGAGGATCAGAAGATCGCATTTATTACCGGAAATTATCGCCTGAACCTGTTTAAATTCTTTCTGCAGGCGCTCCTTGAGTTCAGCTTTTTCCTGATCATTTTGTGCGCTAAAGAACTTTTTCGTTTCAGCCAGGCGAATGATCTTAAATTTATCTCCTAGCAGGGCAACACTGTCAAGTTCACCGCTGTGCGCTCCTTTTAAAAACTGAAACATGATCACCTTGAAACCATGCCCGACCGCACGCAAACCAAGCCCCAATGCCGCAGTTGTCTTACCTTTGCCGTCACCGGTATAAACCTGCACATAACCTTTAATCATTAATCTTCCTCCTGATCTCGTAATAAAAACCTTAACAGCAAAACCCCAATAAGTTGAAAATAGTGTCTGACACTTTTTTCAACTTATTAGGGCGGGCGGGAAATAAGGATGATGGGAATGGAGAGTGATTTAGCAGCTTTGATTTTTTCGGCCGTACCTCCGGTCGGCCCACTATCTTTGGATATGATTAAAGAAGCATTGTAGTGTTTAAAAAGGACACGGTTAAGCTCTTCGTCGAAAGGGCCCTGCATGGCGATGATTTTTTCCGGGGGCAGACCGAGGGAAAGGCATTTTTTTAATGATGCTTCCAGCGGTAAAATGCGCACTGCCAGGCGGTCGGTTCCCAGTGCCGCAGTATAAAGTTCAAGTTTACTGCTGCCAACGGTAAGAAATATAATTCCTTCAAATGAAGCAGCAATAGACAGGGCTTCTTGGATACCGGTGACAGCAATTACTTCTGACAGATCTGCTAATTCCGTCTCAGCCCTTGCGAAGCGCTCATACGCAATGTTTGTTCTCCTGCAGGCTTCCCGGGCATTAGCGGAGACATCTACCGCATAGGGATGAGTGGCATCAACAACTCTGCTGATACTCCTGCTTTTAATGAGGGTAACCATTTCTTCAAGATCGAGGGGACGCGAAGATATTTCACCGCTAAATTCCCTGCGCAGTATTTCACCACCATAGGTCGTAGCAGTTGAAACGATAACATTATGGCCTTCTTGCTCGAGGGCAACAGCCATTTTCCGTCCTTCATTTGTACCGGCCAGAACCATAATCATAGTTCATATCCCCTTGGAGTAATCATTTTACCATTATGCCAGTAAGTTTTACTGTTGCCAATAATCACCAGGGTGGCCATATCGGCTTCCTCGATACAGCAATCCATATTAGCAAGGGTCGTTTCCCAAACCTTTTGCCCCTTTCTTCCAGCTCCCCGAACCATACCAACCGCGTTCTCACGCTTACGGTATTCAAGAACTATTTCGCGCGCCCGGCTGAGAAGCTCTGCACGTCCATGGCTGCGCGGATTATAGATGACAATAACAAAATCGGCCTGCGCTGCAGCACGCAAACGCTTTTCGATTATTTCCCAGGGCGTAAGTAGGTCGCTCAAACTAATTACGGCAAAATCATGGGTCAAAGGGGCTCCCAGGACAGCTGCTGCAGAACCGGCTGCAGTAACACCGGGAATAATATCTACCAACGGAGGATGATCCAGTTCCTGGGCCACCTGCAGTAACAAACCGGACATGCCGTATATACCGGGATCACCACCGCTTACCAGGGCCACTTTTTTTCCCTTTTGCGCTTCTGCCACCGCCTGCCTGCAACGCTCAACTTCCCTGCCCATGGCTGAGTAAATTATTTCCTTTTCCTGGCCTTCAATTAACTGTATAATCTGTGAGACATAAAGGCGGTAGCCGATAATTAAGTCGCTTTCCCGGATTGCTTTTTCCGCCCCGGCGGTCAGATCATCGAGCGATCCGGGACCAATGCCGACAACACTAACCTTACCTGTTGTCATTATGATTAGTAACTCCTTTCAGTATCGCCTCACAAAGAGCGGTTACAATCACTCCTGTTTTGCAAACCGCTAAACAATATGGTAGAAAGTAAGCTGTTTAACCTGCTCAGTGTTTTATGAACAGGCAAACCAACTTTAACCTAAATCTATGCCACCCTCAGCAAGAGCTACGGTAATGCCTCCACCGCTTTGGGTAGGTAAAATGATCTTACCTCCGCCACTGCCAAGACGGGCGCAAGGTTCTGCAACAGCTCCCACTCCAACCTGATCATTTACAAAGGCAGATGGAACCGTATCGCCAAGCTTAGCCCTGATCTCATCCCGGGTAAATATTTTTAGCGGTACTGCAAAATGTGCGGCAGCTTTAATTAAACCCTCTTCATCAGCCTTGAATTCCCCTGAAGCAAGGCAAGAAAGGCAGTTTAATGCTAACCCGGCCTGATTAAAGGCCTTTTTAACCGCCTCTATTATTTTCTCGTCTTCAACACCACGGCGACAACCCACTCCCGCAGCGATTACAGGAGGTCTGAGGATTACTCGGGGGAATTCCGGTAAATCATAGGGCGGATTCAGACGGCTGCTGATTAAAATGTAGCCGTTTGAGGCCTCCTTCAGCAACTCCGGATGCTCTGTTACCCGGATTTTACCTTGCAGAGGGTAAGAAAAGAGGTAATCGCTGTAAAGTATAATTTCACGTTCCTCCAGCAGGGCAGCGCTGATAGCTTTAAGGTCAGGAAGATTTTCGATTTTCCAACCCAGCCTGCGGGCCAGATCATCAAAAGCGGTCAAACCGCGGCTGTCTGTAGCTGTGGTAATGACAGGCCGGGCCCCCATGTGAGTAGCTATTTTAGCAGTTTCTTCGTTAGCCCCGCCGAGATGACCGGAAAGGAGGCTTATGGCAAAGCGGGCTTGCTCGTCTAGCACAACGATAGCGGGATCACTATCCTTACTTTTCAGGAAGGGAGCGACAGCCCGTACTGCCACAGCGACAGCGGAGATAAATATTAGCAGTCTGTAGCTGTTGAACAGGGTTCCTACCGCATCACTGAAACTGCCGCTTAGGTGATTTAAAGTGCAGTCATCAGAAGAAGCAGGAAAAGACTTATCATAAATGAAGCGGCCGGGAACGTAAATATTTGCCTGCGGATAAAGCTTTTTCAGGCGGCAGGCCTGCCGGATTCCGGCGCGGCTTACCGCGACTATGGCTGTTTTCAATCTTTGCCCTCCCGGCAACCGTGGCTGAAGCCCGCATCATAGAGCTTGGAGCGGCTGACCGGATCGCCCAGGAAGGGGCCGACCAGGATCAAAGCGCTCAGTTTCAAACCCGCCGCCTTGACTTTTGCAGCAATGTCACCTACCGTGCCCTCGATCACCTGCTCCTGGGGCCAGGAAGCCTTGTAAACAACCGCAACAGGGGTGTCATCGCTATAACCTTTCTTCAGCTCATCGACCACCTCGTCAACCATGCCAATGCTGAGGAAGATGGCCATACTGGCTCCGTGCCCGGACAGGCTGCTCAAACTTTGCTTTTCAGGTACAGGTGTCCGCCCGGGAAGGCGGGTCAGGATCACCGTCTGCGAGATCTCCGGGAGGGTATATTCTTTCCCCACTGCCGCGGCAGCAGCGGCAAAGGAGCTTACCCCGGGCACCATCCTGTAGGTGATTCCCGCTTCATTCAGGAGATTCATCTGTTCACGCAGGGCACCGTAGAGTGAAGGATCGCCACTGTGGAGGCGAACCACTTTTTTACCCTGCCCGGCATATTCGATCATTTTGGCACAGATCTCATCCAGATTCATCCCGGCGCTGTCGTAGAGGGAACAGCTCTCACCGACCCTTTCCAGAACCGCCGGGTTGATCAGCGAGCCGGCGTATACTACCAGGTCAGCCTCTCTCAGCAGGCGGTCACCCTTGATAGTCAGCAGATCAGGATCCCCCGGACCCGCCCCCACAAAATAGACCATTTTCATCAGAACACCGGCTCCTTTCGCGATATGATCAATGAAAAATATGATAGTTTTTCTCCCAATACAGACTTTAAATCCCTGACGATCCGCTCCCCGGGCTGCCCGCAGTTGATTACCAGCACACTTCCCGGCAGCAGGCCTGCCCGGTCAAGGGTTTCAACTATTTCATTGAAACAGCTGGCAACCTTGAATATAGCCAGGGTCTGAAACCCGGCCAGTTCTTCAGCGCTTAACCGGGCAACGGTGGAACCGGGCAATATGGCCACCTTTTCATTGCCAAAGGCAAGCGGCATCCCCGCCGTTGCCGCAGCGGCGCTGAAAGAATTGATTCCGGGTATGGTAAAAACCCGGTAACCGGCCTGCTGAAGGTGATGATATAGATAAATATAGGTGCTATAGAGCATGGGATCGCCAAGAGTTATAAAGGCCACCGATTCTCCATCGCTTAAGGTGGCACTGATCTCTTGCCGCCCTATTTCCCAGGCTTCCTCCAGCTTAGAGAGATCATGGGTCATGGGGAAATCAATTTCAAGCACCCGGCAGTCGGGTCCGATGAAGCGCTCCGCAATTTTGTAGGCGGTGCTTTTTTTACCCGGTCCGACAACGGGAAGGGCGACCACGTCAACTTCACCGAGCAGACGTACCGCCTTGTAAGTAAGCAGTTCCGGGTCACCGGGACCAACCCCGATACCGTAAAATACTCCCTGCATTAATCTGCTCCTCTCAAAGCCGAGATGATAAAAACAGGGTTAAGGGGCTGCAAAACCGTGCCGCCGCCCAGTTCCCGCGAACGGGATATGGCGGCCTGAATGTATTGTATATTTGTGAAGACCTCATCTTTGAGCAAACCTAACCCCGAAAAAAGCGTCTCGAGCATGATACAGTTTATAACAATAATGCCTCCCGGAACAAGCAGCTCCCGGCATCTGGCAATGATCTCCTCAAGCCTACCCCCGCTGCCTCCGACAACAATGCGGTCAAAGGTCTGGTCCAGTTCTTCTAAGGCAGAAGGAGCTTCGCCTTCTATAATAGTAACATTTTCCACTTTGAAGCGGCGACAGTTTGCCCTGATCAGGTTCAAGGCCTCAGTATTTCTCTCGACAGCCCAAACCTGACCTCCTTTGGCAAGAAGAGCCGCCTCGACCGCCAGTCCGCCGCTGCCGGCTCCGATATCAAGCAAATGGCTTTCTTCCTGCAACCTGAGCTTGGAAAGGGTCAGACAGCGGATTTCTTCCTTGGTCAGGGGCACATTACCCCGCTCAAAGCTTTCATCACTTAGACCGGGCACGACATATTTAGCAGAATCATTCACTAATAATCACCACCAAATTCAAATCAGAACCACTGTATGAGAGGAAATCTTCAGCCCTTCCCATACTGATCTTTTCCCCCGGGTAAGAAAGATCTTCACCTATAAAGACCACCTTGTTCTTGATGCCGTCTTCGACCAGGAGCCTGCAAAGTGCCGCAGGACTGTTTTGCCGGTCGGTAAAGACTGCCACCTTTGAACAAGAGCGAACTTCGGCCGGCAGAATCCCGGGATCACGGCCGTGCAAACTTACGAAACGAGCATCTTCCCAGGTCAGACCCAGACGGGCGAACATGTACTGCACGGCGCTGATACCGGGGTAAACATCCAAATTCTCCCGGCCAAATTCCCTGACCAGGCGGGGCAGAAGACTGTAGATACCGCTGTCCCC
This sequence comes from uncultured Syntrophomonadaceae bacterium, assembly GCA_964627855.1. GTDB lineage: Bacteria > Bacillota > Dethiobacteria > DTU022 > DTU022 > CAZVLE01. Next base: position 78,232 of record CAZVLE010000098.1, read on the forward strand.
GGAAAGCAGAATCCCTATTTTTTGCTCCCCCATTTTTTCCCTGATCATGGCCATCAAGGGGTCAATCTTTCCGCTGATTGCGATTTTTTCCTGACCGGGAAAAGCAAAAAGAGCCAGGTTGCGCTTACCGCCGATCAGCACCGCACACTTTCCCGCCTCTTCAACTACCGCGGGCGTCAAATATTGCGGTGACCCGGGGCCTACGGCCAGAAGGGCAATTTTTTTCATTTAAATTCCTCCAACAGATCCCGGGCTTGTTGATCACAGCCAAGTAACCCGCGTCTGAAATTAAATAAAACCGTTCCGATTAAAGTTTCGTCGTTCAGAAAAGCCACAGCCCTTTCGCTGACCTCGGCAGCCAGCTGATCAAAGTAACCGTCCCCGCCGATTTCTCCGAGGATATCGACCATATCCTCGGTTGTAACAGCTTCCCGCAATTTTAAAATGATTTCATGCCCGGCGCCCAGCAGCGCCGCCCGGGCGGCAAAAGCCTCAAAGCGGGCATCGGCTATCCTGCTGTGGGTATTAAAAATCCCGGCGGCAACCTTGATCAGCTTGCCGATGTGGCCAACAAACAAAACTTTTTCAAATCCGAGTTCGAGGCAGCGGTCAAGGGCAAAACCGACAAGGTTGCCGATTTTAACTACCGCCTCTTCCGGTAAAACAAAGTATTCCAGGGCCAGTTTGCGGCCATAATTACCGGTTACCAGGACTGCAGCACCCTTCCATTCAAGGCTGACCGCTTTTAACTCCAGAGCCAGGGTATCTTCATAAGATTTCTCTGACATCGGTTCAACCAGGCCACTGGTGCCGAGTATTGAAAGGCCACCGATCACACCAAGGCGGGCATTCATAGTCTTGCGGGCCAGCCGTTCACCTTCTGGAATAAAGATCTCCACTTCTACCCCGCATCCTGCCGGCAGGACAGAACCAACTTCTTCCATGATCATCCTTTTAGGCACCGGATTGATAGCCGGATTGCCAACAGCAACTTGCAGGCCGGGTTTTGTCACTACTCCAACTCCTCGTCCCGCCTTGATCCTAATCCCCGGTTGATCAGAGATCGCGGCACGGGCATAAATATCAAGCCCGTCTGTTATATCAGGATCATCACCGGCATCCTTACGGACAGAGCATTCGGTCCAGTTTTCACTAAACTTTACATTTGAAAGGGCAAGGGTAAGCTGTACACCTGCCGGGGTCGCCACCTGCACCTGCTCAACATGCTCAACAGTCTCCCTGCAATATAGCAATTTTACCGCTGCTTTAGCGGCCGCAGCGGCACAACTGCCCGTGCTGTAACCCCGTCTCAAAAGCTTTCCGCCTGTCACAGTATAACGCCAATCCATGTTTTCCCGATCAAGATTATTTCTCTGCTCATTCATCTGCCGCCGCCAACTTCAAAAGGGCATTAATTATGGCCACCGCCACAGTACTGCCGCCTTTACGGCCACTTATCGCGATGTACGGCAGGTCAGTCTCCAGCAGGGCCTCTTTCGACTCAGTTGCCTCAACAAAGCCTACGGGAACACCAATTACCAGGGCTGGCGAGGCTTTGCCTTCAGCTGCCAGGCGTAATAACTCGTAGAGAGCCGTTGGCGCATTGCCGATGGCAAAAACTGCTCGCGGGTACTTTTCAACAGTCCGCCTGATATTGATCATTGAGCGGGTCAAACCTTCTTCCAGGGCTGCCTTTTTTGTTTCTTCCTCAGCCACCAGACACTCCAGGCGGGCATTAACAGCCTGGAGAAGCGATTTGTTAACACCGGCTACGATCATGTTGGTATCAGAAACAATGACCACATCTCCACGGGAAAATGTCTCTACCGCATCCTCAACTGCTTCCGGTGAAGATGTAAATAGTTCAGCATACTCGAAATCAGCGGTAGTGTGTATTATTCTCTTCACCAGGGCCAGCTCCCTCTCACTGAAACGATCAGCCCTGATTCCGAGTTCTTCTGCTATGATCCGCATACTTTTAGCCTCGATCCCAATAGGATCGGTAATAAAAGGCTTCATAAAGATCACTCCATTTCTCTGGCCCGATCAACCACAATCTCAGCCAGGCGCGGATCGGTGCCAAGCGGCCGGCCAAGCTGCATCTGCACTTCCGGATACTTTTCCCCCAGAGCGGCAAGTTCTTCGGGTATATCGGTCTTGACATGCACACCGGTAGCAATCAAAAAAGGAACCACAACAATTTTTTTTAGGCCTTCAGCAGCCATGACCTCTACTACTTCCGCCAAAGGAGGCTTGCTTAACTGCAATGAAGCATATTCAACACGATCATATTCAACCTTTTCTCTAACCATTGCTGTTATTGCGGCCAGGGTTTCAGTAGCTTCAGGAGCCCTGCTGCCGTGGCCAAGTATAATTAAACCTTTTTTCAACTATCTTCCCCGCTTTCTCTTTTGTTAATCCGGTAATGGAACAGACCGGCTATCAAGACAAAAACTCCCAGGACTGCAATCACCGTGGGCACTCTCGGCAAGCCCTGTCCAATTTCTTCACCAATGGTATATTCCGCCCGATGGCCAAACTGGTCCTGGGCAAGAATAAATACCGCCCCCTCTGCCTCGTAGCTAAACAAGCCATCACGGTCAACATCACCGCGGGCTATTTCCTCTTCTTGTTCATTGTATACAATAACTTCAGCGTGCCGGGCAGGAGAACCGTCATCAAAAATCACCCTTACCTTCCCTGATTCCACCGGCTCTACCAACATGTTATGGGCAAAAACCGGAGCAGCAGGCAGGACAATTAATAAGATAAGGAGAATAGCAATAGCCATAGTTCTTAATTGCATTATAGGATACACCTCTATTCCTTGCTGCTACATTCTATTAAAATGTGCCCTGCCCCTTCCCGGAAGGTCGGCTTTTCTCAGGTAGCCGGGAAGGGGTTTCAGGGCAATTAAACCGGATTGGGCTTCAGGCTGGAGCAAGCCTGCCGGAGAAAGGAGTTTAAGCCGGCGCCCACCGGGCAATTCACTTTATTCCACTTTATGAACTGCCGGTTAAGGCAGTTTCTTCATTTTTCAGCATTTCCGGTTTCGCTTTCTCGATCAATTTCAGCGCTGAGCCGGTTACCAGGGCTTCAATCACTACAAGCGGCAGATGGCCGATAACCAGGATATTGATCACTGATAAAAACCCTTCACCAAAGCGTAGATCGGTTAGCAGCAAGAGCACAACCAGTATAGCTACCGTGATCATCACCGAAAGACCTCCGACCAGCGCTCCCCGCAAGAAAACCGGCCGGTTCCCCATGGCATGAAACAACTTGTAGGAAAGCAGGGCCGGCACAACCAGCATCAGGGTATTAGCCCCTAAGGTGGTCAGCCCACCGTGCTGGAAGAGCACCGCCTGAAGCAGCAGTCCAACAAAAATAGCCAGGGGTGCGCGCCTGCCAAGGATCACTCCCAGCAGACCGGCAAAGAGGGGATGTATAGTCGAAGGACCCACCGGGATGCTGATCAGGGAAACAGCAAAGAATACCCCGGCCATCAGGCTGGTTTTCGGTATTTCTTCTTCTTTCATTCCTTTGATCGAGTAAACCAGG
>CAZVLE010000099.1:0-44285 GCA_964627855.1 uncultured Syntrophomonadaceae bacterium
AACGCCAGGGTGTTTACAGCTGGGATATCGGCACAGATGAGCAATACATTGACTGCTTTTGCTCGGCGGGTAGCTTTAATGTGGGAAGGCGTAATCCGAAAATAGTCAGGGCTCTTGAAGAGGCTCTCGCTGATTGGAGTATGGGTGATTATCTCTTTCCCTCGGGTCCAAAAGTAGCCCTGGCTGAAAAACTGGTTTCAATAACTCCTTCCGGCCTTGACAGCGTGCTGCTTTGCGTGGGCGGCGGCGAAGCTATTGATTCAGCCCTTAAAATGGCCCGCGGAACTACTGGCCGTAAAAAAGTAATTTCACTGGCCAAGGCTTATCATGGACATACCGGTTTCGCCCTATCTGCTATTGGCAAACCAGTTTACCGTGACCCCTTCGAACCTTTAATACCCGGCTTTAGCTTTGAACCAGCCGTTAACGATCTGGAAGCTGTCAGCCGGCTGGCTGATGAAGAGACGGCTGCCATTATAATTGAACCGGTTCAGGGTGAAGGTGGCATCTATGTTGCTTCGCAGGAATTTGTCGAAGGTTTGCGTCGCCTTTGCGATGAGCGGGGTATTCTGCTCATCTTTGACGAGGTCCAGACAGGCTTCGGCCGCACCGGTAAGATGTTTTGTTGTGAACATTACGGGGTAACCCCTGACCTGATGGTTCTGGCTAAATCCCTGGGCGGCACCCTCTATCCGATGGCGGCTGTTATCTATAACGACAGAGTGCGCAGTTTCATGGAGGAAAACCCTGCTATTATTGAATCTACATCCGGCGGCGCAGACCTCGGCTGTATTGTCGGGTGCGCCGTAATTGATTTTTTACTGGAAAACAAGATCCCCGAACATGCCGCCAAAATGGGCGATTATATTGGTGATGCGGTTCTTAATCTGGCAAAAAAACATCAGGGACTGGTCAAGGAAGTTCGCCGTAAAGGCCTGATGATGGGCCTCGAATATACCCACGACATGATGGGACCACTAATGTCTTTCTTTCTGCAGACCAATGGAGTGATGGCTGTTTTCAGCGCCAATAACCCGAAGGTGATGCGCTTCATGCCGCCCCTGGTAATTGAAAAAGACGAGGCCGACCGCTTGATTGATGCCCTTGACCAGGCCATGGCTGCGGTGAAGCGATCTTCTAATATGATCAACAGGGCCAGCAAATTGCCCCTCATCGGCAGGGCCCTCGGGGTCCAGGAAATGCAGGTGTTCGTGATTATTATCGCCAAGGCCCTCGGTAAAATAGTTCCGAAAAAAAACAGGCGTCAGAAATAAGTGAGCCACAATGGAGGAACTGTGATGACAATACCGGCTAATAAAAGTGAAATCATGGAAAAATATAGCCGTTACATCAGCAAAACCAGGTTAACAGAACTGACCGCTTACGGATTACCTCTAGTCCTCACTGCAAGGAAGGGTGTCCAGGTCATAGACAGTGAAGGTAAAGCCTATTATGACTGTTTCTGTTCCGGTGGACAGCAGGTCCTTGGCAACACTCGTCTGGAGGTTGAGGATGCCTTCAGGGAGGCTCTCAAGCACTATGACCTCGGCAACTTTGTGCTCATGTCGGCTCAAAAGTCGGCCCTGGCCCGTTTGCTGGCCGAAATGACACCGGAAAATCTCAAGCATACTGTTTTCGGGGTAGGTCGGGGTGAGGCGAATGATTTTGCCCTGAAACTGGCCCGGGGCGCCACCGGCAGAAGCGAAATTATTTGTTTTGAAGGCGCGGCCCACGGTCAGACCGGTTTTGCCCTCTCGGCTTCCGACAACCGGCGACGTGAAGAGCTTTTCGGGCCGCTGATTCCAGGCGTAAAGCGTATTCCCATTGACGCCTCCGCCATCGAAGAGGCAATAACCAATCAAACAGCTGCCGTTATTGTTGAACCGATCCAGAGCGATAATGGCGTTAAAATTATGCCGACGGATATCTTAAAAATAATCCGCTCACAGTGCAGCAGACATGGGGCAGCCTTTATTCTTGATGAAGGCCAAACCTCACTGGGTCGCAGTGGAACGCTTTTTTCCTGTTTACGTGACGATATAAGACCGGATATCCTGACCATTGCCAAGGGTATGGGCGGTACTTACTACCCTATTTCAGCCACAATATTTACCCCTCGTCTGAACCGCTTCATGCTTACCCATACCCTCATTCACCTTTCCACATTCGGTGGTGCAGACCTCGGTTGTATGGTTGCCATTAGTTGCCTGGAAGTGATCAGGAAAAACAGACTCTGGGAAAATGCTGCAGAGCGCGGCAGGCAGCTCAAGAAGGGTCTTAATGATATCGCCGCAGGCAAACCGGGCTTATTCAAAGCAATGCGCGGGGAAGGACTATTGCTCGGACTGGAAACAGAAGACGAAACCACAGCAGGCAAATATGTCTCCGCACTGGCCGCCGGCGGCCTGATCGCCCTGCCAACCCCGCTGAACAGCAGGGTAATCAGATTCACACCGCCAATCGACATTACCGCAGAACAGGTAGACCAGATCCTGGAAGTCTCTGCCGCAGCAGCAAAGAAACTCTAAAGCAAACCCTTTTCCCGGAAACTGAAGAAACAGCCATCGCCGATGATGATGTGATCGCGTACCGTTATCCCAAGCAAATTACCGGCATCAACCAGGCGGCGGGTTACTGCCAGGTCTTCCTGACTTGGTGAGGGATCACCACTGGGATGATTATGAAAAAGAATTACCGAAGCAGCGCTTTTACGCATGGGGATACTGAAGATTTCACGCGGATGTACGATTGAGGCACTCAAGCTGCCAACAGAGATTTCTTCCCTGGATATGACATGATTCTTGGTGTTGAGCAGTAAAATCATAAAATATTCTTTCTTCTTGTAGCGCAGTTCTTCCATGAAGAGCTCAGCTGCCTGGGCCGGGCTTGTAATACTGCCCGCCACTTCCCGGGGCATTGTGGCCAGCCGGCTGCCCAGCTCCAGGGCCGCCTTGATCATCACAGCCTTATCAGGCCCAACACCTTTATTTTCCTGCAACTCCTCAAGCGACAGGTGCGGCAAATTTCTCAAGCCACCACCCCGGGCCAGTATCCTTGTCGCTACCTGCACAGCCGATTCCTGGCGGGTTCCAACCCGCAGTAAAATTGCCAGCAATTCAGCATTCGTCAGTGCTGCTGCGCCAAGGTTTTTCAGTTTTTCACGGGGTCTTTCTTCAGAGGGTAAATCGCGGATCATGATCGAATCTTCAGGCATTGTCAGCGTCCTTTCAATTTAGCCAGAATGGTTGCTTCATCTTTTTCAGCAAATCATATAGCAGCCCGAGCGGTAAACCGACCACGTTAAAATAACAGCCTTCAATTTTTTCAACAAACAAGCCGGCTTTGCCCTGAATGCCGTAAGCACCAGCCTTATCAAGGGGTTCACCCGTGGCAATATAAGCGTTAATTTGTCCATCACTCAAAGGTTTGAGCCATACGGCAGTTATTGCCATACCACTTTCAAAATTACCAGTGGCTGCATCAACCAGGCAAAGCCCGGTCAAAACCTCATGCCGGTCACCCTGCAAGCGCTTTAACATTTCTCTGGCCTCATCATGATCATCAGGCTTACCGAGAATTACTTTCCGGTGAAACACTAGCGTATCGGCGCCAAGAACAAAGCCGCTATTAATTTTAGCGGCAACCTGCTGCGCTTTTTCCCGGGACAGTTGTTTTACAAGCTCCTGGGGAGGTACTTTGCCGGTTATCATTTCCTCTATTTCCGGTACTATGATCCGAAATGAAAGGCCTGCCTGGCGCAGCAGGTCGGCACGACGTGGAGAAGCAGAAGCCAGGATTAGCGTCATAGACCTGAACCCGGTTTAAGTGAAGTTAGCATGCGACCAGTCACCCTTTCAAGATAATGAACAGCTACCCCGGTAAAAATTCCCGTCGGAACCGAAAGCAGCAACAAGAGGGGATAATAACCTTTCAGGAGCGCAAAATTGGCTATGATCAGGCTGGCCAGGGTCAACTGGGTCAGGTTGTGCACAACAGCACCGATAACACTGACTGACAAAAGACTGACCAGACCTTTTTCCTTGAAAATAAGCATGAAAGCCATGGCCAGACAACTGGCCACCCCGGCTGAAATACTGAGCCAGAAACCAAAGCTGAAGAGACCTCCGATGAAAAGACTGCCCAGAATAGTCCTGAGAATGGTAACAAGCAACCCGCTGCGCAGACCAAATACAATCAGGGTCAGGAGGGTAATTATATTAGCCAGGCCAATCCTGACTCCGGGAACCGGCATTGGAACGGGTAGTGCCGCTTCAACTGTATGGATGACCACGGCAAAGGTAACCAGCATCGCCATGTAGGTCATATAATTGATCCTGTTGCGCAGCTGCAAATTCGCTTCTGACATAAAAGTCCTTTCAGCAGTAGGGTGAAGTTTGCTATTCAACAAACTCTGCCTTCAATAACGTATAAGTTCCTGAAAGCCTATACTGATGATCGCATCTTTAAGGGTGCAGCTCAACAATACCTTCCAGGCCGCTCGATAATATTATCTCCATCTGCGGGGTAATCAGGATCCCCTCTACTCCCTCACTTTCCTCGATCAAGGCCATCCCTTTTTCCGGGCCAAGCACAAAAACAGCAGTTGAAAAAGCATCGGCTGTAATCGCTTCCCCGGCCACAATGGTCACGCTGATCAGCTCACGGGCCGGCAAACCGGTTTTGGGATCCAGGATGTGATGATAACTGATCCCGTCTTCAGAGAAGGTGCGTTCATAATCACCTGAAGTTACAATGGAGCCTCCTGTGGCAGGCAAGACGGCAATGATATTCTGTTCTTCGCGGGGGTTGCGAATCCCGATTCGCCACTGCTCACCGTCAGGCCTGGTCCCAATCAAACCGATATCTCCGCCGGCATTGACAAAAGCATGCTCAATGTTGGCTACCTTAAGAGTATCGAGGACCCGGTCAACAATATATCCTTTTGCTATTCCACCCAGCTCTAAACCCATGCTTTTATCGAGCAGAAAAAGGCTTTGCTGTTCTGTGGCAATTTCCAGCCGGGTATAATCGACCAGGGGCAGTGTTTCAATAAGTTCTGCTGTTGCAGGAACCCGGTAGTCATGATCTAAAAATCCCCACAGATCAATCAGTGGCGCTATGGTTGGATCAAAGGCCCCATCACTGATCAGGGCATAAGCATAGGCTTCCCCGGCCACGTGAAACACTTCATCGCTGACAGTTACAGGCATGATACCGGCCTGACGGTTAACCTCACTAATATCACTTTCAGGAAGGGTTCGGCTGAAGAGGGCTTCGAGACGTTCCATCTCTTTCAAAACATCGTTTTTAATCTGCTCAGCTTCCCTTTTGCTGGGACCTTGAAAACTTAGCTCAACAGCTGTATCCATGGTTATCAGGCGGAAAGAATGCAGCTGGGGAGTGGAAGAATACTGCGTGATAATGTAAACAACAGCCAGACCGACAACAAACAAAATTGGGTAATAAAGCCTGCGCATACCTGGTCGGGAAGAATCCCTTCTTCCCTGAGTCTCTCTATTGCTATCCGACAATGGCAACTCCTTCTACAAAAAACGCCCGAAATAAAAAATGATGAACAAAACTATACCGAGCACGAGCACCAGGAGCAGATTATCAAAACTAAGGTTCTTGGTTGACCACCTGGCCGGATCGAAAAGACCTGGCTTCCTTTTCCGCTCAGAAAGCCTCTTCTCCATTTCATCCCTGGCTTTTTGTCCGGCCTGATCATAGACCTTACTGAGAGCTTTATCGGCATCGGCTGTCTGCCTGGCTAATTTTTGAGCAGCCCGGCCGGTTTTCTGATAAGCTTCGTTTAAAGCTGAATCCATATCGGAAGATCTATCAGCCAGTTTGCGGGCCATCTCCCCTGATTTTTCGTAAAACTGATCAATTTTCGAGTCCATATCCGTAGAGCGATCGGCCAGTTTGCGGGCCATCTCCCCTGACTTCTCATAAAACTCGTCGATTTTTGTATCCACATCAGTGGAACGATCGGCCAGTTTGCGGGCTAACTTGCCCGATTCTTCATAAGCTTTATCCAGCCCTGAGTCAAGGTTGCCGAAATAACTGCACCAGGTTCGTGCTGCTTTACCGGATCGATTGTAAGCGTTATCGACAGAAGAGTCAACCAGAACTCCGGCCCGGCAGGTAAAGGCCATTAAGCCGTTGGTAAGAGGCTGGTAAAAGAGGGCTGTTACACTCAGCCACCAGGGTGGTTTCCAATCAAACCAGCCCCAGCGAGCTCCGGGAATATAGATGACAAGGGCAAGAATTACAACGATAAGCATTGCTTCAAGCGGATGCCACTCGAAAAAGTGAAAGTGATAGAGGTGATCCATGGCATAACCCTCGTAATTAAGCATTTCTGCTGCCGGCACTAAAATACGTTCCAGCACCAGGTTCGGAAAGAGGCCGATAGCAATAATGATCAATGCAAAGCTGCTTAAAACGGCTTTAATGGAAAAGGGCAGTTTATAGCTGCAATCCAACTTTTCGGGAACCGGCCCAAGAAATATGCCCCGAAAAAGTTTAATAAAATAGCAAATTGTCAGCGCACTGGTTACAACAAAGATTTTTTCAGCAATCTCGATATGGAGAAGGCTGTAATCCTTGATGGCGATTAGCAGGGCATCATGAATTAATGTTTTACTGGGATACCCGTTAAAACCGGGTATGCCGGCTATACCAAAGGCAGCAACAAGAAAGGTAACAGCGACAAGAGGCATTTTTTTAAACATTCCCCCGAGCCGGGAAAGGTCGAGCTCATGGGTATAAATATAGATCGTACCCACCATCATAAAGAGTCCGGCCTTGAAAAAAGCATGGTTAATGATGTGATAAACCGCTCCGGCAAAGCCCATCCCGCCTTCAATGCCCAGCAAAGTAGCCATGCCGAGCCCGGTGGCAATGTAGCCGATCTGGCTAACACTGCTGTAGGCAAGAATACGCTTCATGTTGCCCTGCAGTAGAGCCATGGTCGCCCCGGCAAACATGGTTACAATGCCAATCCACAGCAGGGCGGTACCAATAATATAAAGATAGGATGCTTCAGCCGCAGCGGCTTCACCGGGTGATGAAAAAAGTATCAGCGAAACCCGTAAGATGCCGTAGGCTCCGGTTTTAATCATAATCCCGGAAAGAAGGGCACTGGCCGGTGAGGGCGCAACCGGGTGAGCCAGCGGCAACCAGATATGCATGGGCACCAAACCCGCTTTAATGCCAAAACCGATTAAAAATAAAATGTATATCAGGGTTTTATTGCCGCCAAGCTGCTCGAAAACAGGAGCGATATCAACCGAACCGGTAGCGGCATAAAGCAGCATAATTGCAAATAAAAGGGCCAGGCCTCCGGCGATGCCAAGATATATATAGAGCATCCCTGCTTTCATCGCTTCCCTGTCCTGTTCATGGATAACCAGGATAAATGAACTTAAGGTCATCATCTCAAAGAAAAGGAAAAGGGTAAAGAAATCACCGGCCATGACAACTCCCAGGGTCGCTCCAAGGGTGACAATCAGAACGGAATAATAACGCTTACGGTTATGTTCATGATCCATGTAGGCAAATGAAAAAAGGGTGGCGAGAAACCAGACCAGGGTAATTAAAAAAGAGAAGATCCAGCCGATCAGGTCAACCTTAAAAAAAAGACCCAGTTGCATGAAATTCAGCAGGTCATAGCAGACAGTTCCGCTCATGCTCAGCGGCAGGAGAAAGATAACCCCGCTCAGAGTAAAAAGAGAAATGATCAGGGCGCAGGCTTTTCGGGTCTTCTCCCAGGTATCCTTAAAGAAATAGAGGATAACACCCGAAATGATTGGAATTACGGTGACCAGAAGCGGTAAGCTTGAATAGTAAAGCTGCCCGGCCACTGATCCTGATTCAGGGGCTGCAGCAAACAACTAGAGGTTCCCCCCCAGCAGGAGAAACGCTGCCGACAGGCGTGACAAGGCATAGGCAATATTATTCGGTGTCAGGCCAAAAAAGAAAGTACAGGCGGCAAGAATAATCATCGTAGTCAGCATGCCCGGCGACGCCTCCTGAATATCGAACTTAATGTCATGTTCGTCATCATGATCAGGTTTCATATCGCCCGGGAGCTCAAAAAAGGCCGGAATAATGATTGGCAGGTAGTAAAGGGCATTTAAAAGACTGCTGATCAGTAAAACCAGGACGTAAAAGGGCATATTGGCATCAAGTGCTCCCAGGGCCAGAGTCCATTTGCTTAAAAATCCATTCAAGGGCGGAATGCCGATCATAGCCAGGGCGGCAATAGAAAAACAGGCCATTGTAATGGGCATCTGACGACCGATACCCTTGAGATCTTCAATCCGACGCTTGCCGGTTTTCCAGATGATTGCCCCTGCTACAAGAAAGAGTACGCTCTTCATAAAACCGTGGCTGAAAATGTGAAAGACAGCCCCGGTAATGGCATTATTATTGAGAATACTCAGGCCCAGCAGGATATAACCAAGTTGGCCTATACTAGAGTAAGCAAGGCGCCTTTTAATATCACTCTGAGTCAGAGCAACGGCCGATCCGAGCAGAATGGTAATTACAGCCAGTACCGCCAGGATGGTATCCCAACCGGCATTTTGCAGCAACTCAGGAGAGAATACGTAAAAGAAAACCCTGAAAAGCCCGTAGGCTCCGGTTTTCAGCATTACTCCTGAAAGAAGGGCACTGGCCGGTGATGGCGCCACAGGGTGGGCATCAGGTAACCAGACATGGAGGGGAAACATCCCGGCCTTCATACCGAAACCAATTAAAAAACAAATGAAAGCCAGTAAGGCCAGCAGTGAGCTTTCCCCTACAATGGGGGCAACGCTGAGCGATACCGTTCCACCCAGCTCAAAAATAATGATAATACCGAAGAAAAGGGCTAATCCACCAATGATCGTCATTACCAGATATTTATAACCCGCCTTCAGAGCTTCTTCAGTTTCCTCATGAATAACGAGAATATAGGCAATGATCGACATCAATTCGAAGAATACAAAAAGGCTGAAAAGGTCTCCGGCAAAAAAGATTCCCTGGCAACTTCCCAGGGTAAAAATGAGGACAGGATAATAGCGACCGCAGGCATGTTCCTTGGCCATGTAATCAATGGAATAAATTGTACAGAGGAACCAGATAAAAGATGCCAGCACAGCCAGGCAGAAACTTAAAACATCGAGACGCAGCGATATTTCCAGGTTGGGCAAAATCTCAAATAACTTGTGTTCGACGACCCCTCCTCCCTTCACCACCGGGTAGAGGGTTAATGTAAGGGCAAATACCAGGGCAGAGGTTGCCACAGCAAGGCCATTGCGCAACTTGTCGGATATGCGACAGGCAAAGAAAATAACCGGAGTCATAACAATCGGAAAAGCTACGATAAAGATCAGGATAGTTATTATAGTTGCGCTGCTCAGGGCAACCACCTCCAAAGTCAATTATAGTCTATTATAGCCTTTATTAGCTGAATATCTCAACTGCCTATAAAAACCAGGCTCATCCTAAAAAATACTCGAAATGCCCTGCTCCAGGAGGGTAACGACCGGTTTTGAAAAAACTCCTGCCAAAACTATAAAAACCATACCAACGACCAGCGAAACAAGCATCATTTTGGGGACCGGCTTAACCTTGAAACTTATTGCTTCCTCATGCATAAAGGCACTGATCACTATGGGCATATAATAAATGGCATTCAACAAACTGCTGGCCAGGATTACCAGCACAAAAAAAGGGCTACCGATTTCAAGGGCACTTAAAGCCAGGTACCATTTGCTGATCAAACCTCCGGTACCGGGAATGCCAATCATCGAAGCACTGCCAATTGTAAAAGCAAGCATGGTCAGGGGCAGGGCCCGTCCGATCCCGGCCAAATCCTTTATCTGGCGGACACCGGTGGCGTAAATAATTGTTCCGGCCGCCATGAAAAGCATCGCCTTGGTTACAGCATGGACCATGATGTGGTAAAAACCACCGATTAAACCTAAATGGTGATCAAAACCAATGCCCATGAAAATATAGGCAATCTGACCGATACTTGAAAAGGCAAGCATTTTTTTCAAGTCAGATTGCAGCATAGCGATAATAGATCCGAACATGGCTCCAACAGCGGCCAGCCAGAGAATAATATCAGTAAGGGGAATCAAATCAAGAAGCTCGCGCGGTAGAACCTGATAGAAGATCAGGAATAAGGCAAAAGCATAAATTTTAATTACCAGGCCCGAAAGCATGGCGCTCGAAGGTGAAGGAGCAGAAGCGTGGGCATCGGGCAACCAGACATGGAGGGGGAAAAGGGCGGCCTTGGTGCCAAAAGCAACAATAAATAGAGCTGAGGCAGCAAAGATATTGCGTGGATAAAGATGCATTGCTTCACTTAATGCCCCCTGGAGAAATCCATAATTAAGGTATCCTGTAGCCATGTAGAGCATGGCTACACCAAGCAGGAAACAGCCGGTACCCATGGCGCTTAAAATCAGGTATTTGAAACTGGCCTCTAAACATTCCCGGTCTTCCTTAATTGAAATAATGGCACAGGCCGCTATGGCACAAATCTCCATTAAAACAAAAAGGTTGAACAAATCATTGGTTAAAGCCATCCCGGCCATGGAGCCCACCAGCAGGGCAAAAAGGCTGTAGTACCAGCCAATTACTTCCTGTTTCAATTCATGAGCCAGATCAGGCAGGGCAAAACCAAACACCCACAGGCTGACGCTGATTAAAACCAGCAGGATATAAGAGCGCAGGGCATCAACCCTCAGTTCAATACCCCAGGGAGGAGGCCAGCCACCGATATGATAAGAAAAAGGACCCACAGCCTGGACTTTAATTAGCAGGATGATAGCCATAACAAGGGCTGTTAAAAGAGCGATCCCTAAAAATATGGCACTATAGGTTCGAGCCCAGCGGTAAAGGAGGGGCGTTAGAAATGCAGCAAAAAAGAATAACGCCACAATAAGAACCGGAAAATGATCGGCAAGCCCCACTATTCATTACTCCTTATTTCGCATATTTCATCGTAATCACAGGTGTCATAATAACGGTAGATTTTAACAATCAGGCTCAGGGCATAGGCTGTAACGCTGACAGCAACAACAATGCCGGTCAGCATCAAAGCCCCGGGCAGGGGGTTGACGTAGACGACATCGGCACCATCGCTGATTATTGGCGCCTGGCCGCCATGAGTATAACCGATAGCTACGAAAAGCAGGAATACAGAGGCATCCATGATATTCATGGCAATTACTTTTTTAATCATGTTTGAATGGGTCAGCATCGTATACATGCCGATCACGAAAAGGATGATTGCCACCATGTAATAGTAATTATTTATAATGCCTGTTAAAGTATCCACCCTATTTTTCACCCTCGATGATTTTATAAAAAAGGGTAACTATAGTACTGGCTACCTTGATCCCCAAAAATATGGTAATGATCAGGATTGCTCCGGCACTAAAGAGTTCTCCGACCTGTCCCAGCGGGAACCCCGCTGTCCGGTTGGCCAGGTAGTTAGCACCAAGAAAAACCGCGATCAATCCGGTCAGGACAAACCCGAGGGCCCCGCCACTCTCAAGCAGAGATGAGGTATCTTCAGATATTTGCTTTACCCCAACCTCAAGATTGAAAGAGAGGGCAATGAGAACCAGGCTGGCACCAAAAATAGCCCCGCCTGAAAAACCTCCGCCCGGTGAAAGGTGCCCGAAGAGAATTACATAGATCCCGTAAACCTGAATGAAGGGAACAACCAGCCTGCTTGTGACGCGAACTATTTGATCTTCCATAAAAACTCCACCTTTCGCTCAATGCGATTTCAGTGTAGCAATAACGGCAGCGATAGCAACAAAAAGGACTGTTGCTTCGCCAAGGGTATCAAAAGCCCGGTAGTCAAGAATCACGCTGCTGACTATATTAACTGCTCCCGTTTCAGCCACCCCGCTTTCAAGGTAACGTCTGGGCACTTCATTAAAAGCAGGGCTCTCCGGACAACCAAAGGGAGGCATTTCAGCAACGGTGAAGCTGAAGAGAAATATGATCAGGCCAAGGATATAAAAGGTCAGGATCGTTCTGGCCTCAACCCCCATTAAAAACCTGAGAAAGAGGGTGAAGATTATGATGAAAATGATAACGATATAGACCATCGATCTGTCCTCCCCGCTTGCTCCTTATTCAACCCGCTTAGTTTTACTGATAGCCGCAATCATTAACAGAGCTGCAACCCCGGTTCCCAGCGCCGCTTCCACCATGGCAACATCAGGAGCGCTTAACTGCTGCCAGATTATGGCCATGATCAGCCCGAATGATGAATATAGAATGACTGCACTGAGTAAATCACGAATGTAAGCTACCCCGATTGCACTGACAATCAGAAAGAGCAAAAGCAAAATATTCAGCACTTCAGTCATCGCTAATCCTCCTGCCCGTAACCGGACTTATACCACTCTTGTAGGCAGCCCTGGCGATAACATGCGCTGCAGTAGGGTTGGTGACCAGGATAAAAATGATCAGGAGAAATAACCTGATACCGACAGCCAGGCTGCTCTGCAAGGCCAGGGAAAGAAGGATCAGGCCGGCACCAAGGGTATCACACTTAGTTGTGGCATGAAGCCTGTTGTAAACATCAGGCAACCGTAAAAGACCTACAGTTCCGACGAATAGAAAGAAAAGCCCTCCGATTAGAGCAATAATCGAAACAATATCCATGACAACCTCGAGCCGGTCCAAGATCAGTCCAGGGCTCCCTTCTCCAGGTACTTGGCTATGCCAACAGTGGTTATAAAACTCATCAGGGCATAAATCATTGCAATGTCAAGAAAGAATTCCTGACCATAAATACGGGCTATCAGGGTGATGATGACCAGAGTTTTTGTTCCAATGATGTTGATGGCCGCTACCCGATCGGGTGCAGTTGGCCCGGCCAGCGCTCTAATTAACGACATGAATATTAAGATCATTACGATGATCGCTCCAAGGCTGTATGCAAATTCGAGGATCTGTACTGTATTCAATGCCTCTCTTCCTCCATCTGCCTTATTCTATCAATGAGGGGCCATTTTTTTATATTTTCACCACTCTTATAAGTAAGGGCATGAACCAGAAAATCTTTTTCATCAGCCAGGATTGTAAGAGTACCCGGAGTAAGAGTTATCGAGTTGCCAAGCAAAACCCTGCTGGCTACACGGTCAATATCAACTTTAAGTTCAACCAGGTTTGGCTCGACAGGCATCCTGGGGTGCAAAACCAACCAGGCTACCTGAAAGTTGGCTATGACGATATCAATCAGTAGTTTGAAAAAGTAACCACCGAGCCAAAGGACTGACTTCAAATGGACCGGCGGTCTTTCTGCGGCCGTTATCAACAGGGAGCGGTTAAAATAGGTTATGAAAATGGCCGCAGCCATACCAACCACTAGCTGCGGCCATTTCAGAGTACCGCTAACGGCCACCCAGAAGAGGAATAAAATTAAAGTTATCCCGATGTAGTTTAGCCATTGACTTTTCATGTTTATTCCTACTCGGCAATTATTTTAAACAGCCCGGAGTTAAATGACTGCTAACCGTTACGCTGACTCTGATACAGCTTTTTCTGCTGCAGCCAACGCTGCTTGTTCGGTAGGAATTGCGTTGCGCCGATGGATGGTATTGGTCGGACATTTTTCGGCACACTTTCCGCAATCATCACATTTTTCAAGGTCAATAACTGCCAGGTTATCCTCCATAACGATTGCCTCCTGCGGACAAACCTTGACACAAGCTTTACAGGCAATACAGCCTACTTCGCAGGCCTTGGAAACTTTTTTACCCCGATCATGAGAACTACAGAGCACAAGGTGCCCTTCCTGGCCCGCCGGAATCATCTGAATCAGCGTCCGCGGACAGGCCTTGGCACAGAGGCCACAACCGGTACACTTTTCTACGTCGATAACCGGTAGGCCATGTGCACCCATGCGGATAGCATCAAAGAGACAAACATCGACGCAGTTTCCGAAACCGAGACAACCATAGGTGCAGTTTTTAAAACCGCCCATGAAATTACCGGCTACGCCACAGTCTTTAACACCATCATAAACAAAGCTATCTGAAGCTTTGTAGCAATCTCCGATGCAAAATAGGGTTGCCACCGGTGCTGCAGTTGTGGTAATCTCTTCTCCCATTATTGCAGCAATCGCTTTAGCGGTATCCTCTCCCCCGGGAATGCAGTCACCGGGGCGGGCTTCACCACTGACAACAGCCTCGGCAAACTTGGCGCAACCGGCATAACCACAGGCGCCACAGTTGGCTCCCGGCACAGCATCTTTTACCGCCTCCACCTTGGGATCAACTTCAACAGCAAAGATCCTTGCCGCCACTGCCAGCATCAGGCCAAATAAAAGTCCGATAACTCCGAGGGCAATAACTGCATATATCATAAGCACAGTTCTAATCACCTCGCAAAATAAATTCTAAGTCTAGCAACACAGAGTCTGGTTTAAAGAGATAACATCCCCTTGAAACCTAAAAAGGCCATTGACAATATGCCGGCTGTAATCAGGGTGACAGCCGAACCCTGTAGAACATCGGGCATTTTGGCCAGCTCAAGTCGCTCCCTGATTCCGGCCATAATCACCAGGGCCAGCGAGAACCCGGCCGCGGCTGCGATAGCAAAAACAACTGATTCCAAGAGGTTGAATTCCTGGCGAACCGCTAAGAGGGCAACGGCCATCACGGCACAGTTGGTTGTAATTAGTGGCAGAAATATACCCAGTCCCTGGTAAAGGGTAGGGCTGATTTTCCTGATTACGATTTCAACCAGTTGAACCAGAGAGGCAATAACGAGAATAAAGGTTACGATCTGCAGGTATGCCAGGTTAAAGGGAATCAGAACGTAGGTATAGAGAATCCAGGTTACAAAAGTAGCCAGGGTCATGACAAATACAACAGCCATGCTCATACCAATGGCCGTTTCCATCTTACGGGAAACGCCCAGAAAGGGACAAATACCAAAAAAACGCTGCAGAACAAAGTTATCGACAAAGATGAAAATGAAAATTATTGATAGAAGCTTTTCCATAGCAACCTCCTGCCCGGGTCAGCCATAAACGAATAGCTATGGCCACCACTATAAATTGAAACGCTTCATTAAGACATTTACCAGGGCCAGCAGCAAACCAAGAGCGATAAATGCTCCCGGAGGCTGGGCAAAAAGGGCCATCGGCTCAAAGTTGGCCCCAAATAGGTGAATGGCGCTTTCAGGATCAGGCCCTAATACAGTACCCATACCCAGTATTTCCCTGACAGCAGATAGGATAACCAGGGCCAGGGTAAAACCGATGCCGACGCCAATCCCATCGAGAAGTGAACGCAGCACCGGCTTCTTGCTGGCAAAAGCTTCTGCCCGACCGAGAATAACACAGTTCACCACGATAAGAGGCACAAAGACACCGAGGGCTTCGTAGAGCACCGGCTGAAAAGCCTTAAGCACCATTTCGATAATTGTCACGAAGGTGGCAATGATCACGATAAAACAGGGTATGCGCACCTGTGGCGGAATATAATTTCGCAGAAGCGAAACAACCAGGTTTGAAGCAATTAAGACTGCGGTTGCCGCCAGACCCATACCAAAACCGTTCATGATAAAAGCGGTTACACCAAGGACAGGACACATACCGAGCAATGCAATAAAGACCGGGTTTTCCTTGACGATACCCCTGGTAATATCTTCTAAGTAAGGACTATTCTCCTTCATTTTCTACTTCACCTCCGCTTTCACCATTCAGCGCTCCACTCAAGGCATCTTTTACAGCATCGACAATCGCTTCAGCACTGATAGTGGCTCCCGTTTTGGTATCAACATCAAAACCCTGTTCGGCAATGATCAGTTCCGGAATCAGGGGATAGGCTTCAATGAAATAAGTCGGTGTTTCTTCGTGATCCAGCACCTCGATGGCTACAATTTCACCACCGGCTACTGTAACTTCCACGCTAACCGGTCCGCCCAGACCGGGTGCACTACCCTGATAAGTTCCATCAGGAACAGCGCTTATGTCGATGGCTGTTGTTTCATGGCCTAGGTAGTTTTCGGCCACAACGCCGACAACCCGCCGCACAGAATTAATAATTGCTGCTGTGCTCACTGTTGCCCCGGTGACTATATCTACATCTTCGCCGGCTATAATTGGATCTTCGAAACTTTTTCCGATAAATTGCTCCTGGAAAGGTTCAGTAGTGATCACATCGCCAATGCCGGGCGTTTCCGTATGGGAAACGATCAAGACACCGGCTATCTCGCCTGCACTGTCAATTGCCAGGTTGTAGGTAATATCTCCATCATAACCAGTTGCTTTGATTGTGGCCATTAAACCCATTAGATTCCCGGCCTCATCGTAAATTAAATCAAAATAATCATCTTCTACACTTTCTGTTTCAAAGTGGTCAAAGCCGGGGAAGTATAGCTCAAGAGCCTGGCGGTATTCCTGCTCCTGCCTTTCAATGATGATTGGCTCAGTAATATTATGCAAACCTGTCAGCAGGGTAGCCGAAAGAATACCCACTACAGCGAGAGTTATTGACAGACGGATAATATCACGCACTATTCTTCACCCCCCCAAACTGTTTTGGAACCGTAAAGTTATCGATAATCGGCGTAACTGCATTCATCAATAGGATAGCATAGGTTACACCTTCCGGCATTGCTCCCCACAGGCGGATCAGCATGGTGATCAGACCGCAACCGATCCCGAAAATCAGCTTACCCCTGGGTGTTACGGGAGATGTTACCATATCGGTTGCCATGAAAAGAGCACCGAGCATGACCCCGCCGGCCAGCACATGAAAAAGGCCGGTCAGGAGATGATTGTTGTAAAAGCCCCCGCCAAAAATCAGGCCCATGACAAAGACCGTTCCTAAATAACCGCCTGGTATCCGCCAATCAATATGGCCCTTGTAAAAAAGCCATAATCCTCCAATCAAGAGGGCTAACGCGGAGGTTTCACCAAGACAGCCCGGGACATTACCAATAAAAAGGTTGGCCAGGCTTACCGACATCGCCTCTTCGGGTCCGGCCAGCGGTGTAGCCGTTGTTACGGCTGATATATCAGCCCCAAAGGCGAAAGGCTGCGGGGGAGACCAGACTCTTCCAACCATGTGGCTGCCCCAGGACATGACCACTACAGCCCTGCCAACCAGGGCCGGGTTAAAAATATTGTATCCGATGCCGCCAAAAACCTGTTTCCCGATAACAATTGATGATGCTGCTCCGACGACGACCAGCCACCAGGGTGGAGAAGGCGGCAGGACCATGGCAAAGAGCAGTCCGGTAACCGCGGCGCTGCCGTCATTGAAAAGATCGCGCTTGCGCAACCAGATCGCTTCTACCGCCATTGCGGTAACAACCGAAATCACCATCGTTAACAGGGCCTGGTAACCAAAGAGTAATACTGACATGAGAGCTACCGGGAAAAGAGCAATCAGCACATCGGTCATTACACTTTGTACTGACTCCAGGGTGCGGACATGTGGTGAGGATGATACCACTAATTTGTTATTCATCTAGATTACTTCCCTCCCTTGCAAAAAACAATTACTTCTTCTTTGCTTTGGTAATTTCTGCCTTCGCTATTCTAATCAACTGGGTCAGGGGTATTTTTGATGGGCAGATATAAGCACAGCACCCGCACTCGAAACAATCCATGGCGTGCAGTTTTTCTGCTTCCCTGAAACGGTTGTGCTCGGCATACTGGGCAATGGCATTTGGCAAAAGATCCATCGGACAGCTGTCTACGCACTTACCACAGCGAATGCAGGGGCTGCTTTCAGCCAAATAAAAATCCTGACCGGTCAGGGCAAGAATTCCCGAAGTGCCCTTAATAACCGGAATTTCAGCAGTTGTCTGGGCCAGACCCATCATCGGTCCACCGACAATCAGTTTCATGGTTTCCTCGCTCAGACCGCCACAGACATCAATCACATCAGTGATCAGCGTGCCCAGCCTGACCAGCAAATTGGCCGGGTTTTTAATGCCTGAGCCGGTAACGGTAACAACCCGTTCAACCAGTGGTTTGCCTTCACGGATAGCATCATGAATGGCAACGGCGGTTCCAACATTATGATTGACTACTCCCACATCAAGAGGCAGGCCCCCGGCGGGAACAACACGACCGGTAGTTACCTGGATCAGCATTTTTTCTGCGCCCTGCGGGTACTTGGTATGCAGTCTGGCAACACTGATATTTTCTTCTTCGGACAGAGCATTCTCAATTACCCTGAGAGCATCAGCCTTGTTGTCTTCAATGCCAATCACTGCTTTTTCAGCGCCCAGAGCTTTAAGCATCGCTTTTAGTCCAAAGACCATTTCTGCAGGCTTTTCAAGCATAATCCGGTGATCGGCTGTAAGGAAAGGTTCGCACTCAGCCCCGTTGATAACCACCATATCAATCGCCTTGTCAGATGGCGGTGAGAGTTTGACATGGGTTGGAAAAGTAGCGCCCCCGAGACCAACAATACCGGCATTTTTAACGATTTCCCTGATTGTTTCCGGGGAGAGGCTGTCCAGATCACCGGCCGGTTCGAGATTTTCAATCCACTGATCCTGCCCATCTGACTCAATGGTTACTGCCTCGATAGTGACACCAATGGGGTGAAGATGGGGACCGATTTCAACTACCTTTCCCGACACTGTGGCATGTATGGGGGCAGACACAAAGGCACTGCTCTCGGCAATTTTCTGACCAATCTTAACTTCCGTGTCCACTGCAATTCCTTCCAGTAGCTCACAGGGTGCACCGATATGCTGCTGCATCGGCAAAACCACTTTTTCGGGAGTCTTCATCTTCGTAACTGCCATCGTGGCAGTTATTTCTTTATGATAATCGGGATGAACGCCTCCCTTAAAAACAGTGCGGCTCATTGATTATTGTTCACCCTTTCTGGAAAAATTATTATTTCTGATCTAATTCATTTAAGAAACAAATACCTAATAGGCTTTCGTGATATCTCTTGAAAGTCCTGCCTGAAAAGGCTATTTTAGTGAACTGAGAAAAATGGCAATTGTCTGCTAAATAAATTCAATCTAGCGAGGGCGACCCTCTTCCCAGTAAGCTCGAATATCACTGACGGTGTAAAGCGAACCGGTTACCAGCACAACATCTTCGGGTTCTGCCATCTGCATTGCCCGATCGAAGGCTTCACCGTGGTGCTGAAAAACCAGGAATTTCTTGCTAAGCTGTAAGTTATCGACTGCAAAAGCGGCTATATCAGCAGGGTCGGCCGCTCTCGGCAGCAAGGGCCGGGTAAAAATGATCTCATCAGCCAGAGGCAAAATGTGCTCAAGCATTGCTGCGGTATCCTTATCGGCCAGCATGCCAATAACCAGGACCAGGCGGCGATACTTAAAATAACGGGGGAATGACCGGGCCAGTTTGGCCATCGCCGCAGGGTTATGAGCTCCATCCAGAACAACCTGGGGGTTTTCCTGCAGCAATTCAAGCCGGCCTGGCCAACTCACCGAGGCAAGACCCTTTTTAAGCGATTCCAGGTCAAGAGAAAAGCCGGATCCGGCCAGCAACTCTAAAGCCGTAAGGGCGGTGGCAGCATTGGTTAGCTGGTATAACCCCCGCAGGTTAATATAGAGATTGTCCAGATCAGTGGAAAGACCCCGGTAAGAAAAATGTTGCCCCCCTTTATCGATCTCTTTTAAAACTGCCGCCGGCTTACCAGCCGGCAGTTCCCCTTCATTTTCGGGGGTTGTAAAAACACGGTAAAAGGGAGCTTCAAGTTCAGTAGAACGCTCACGGAAAACAGTAAGAGCATCATCGTGACTGGCAGCGGTTATAAGAGGCCTGCCCTGCTTAATAATACCGGCTTTTTCAGAAGCTATAGCTTTGATGGAGCTGCCCAGAACATCAGTATGCTCCAGGCTGATGTTGGTAATAATACTGATCAATGGCACTACGACATTCGTAGCATCAAGCCTGCCACCCAGGCCGGCCTCAAGAACCACAAGGTCGGGATTCTGATCGGCGAAGTAGGTTAAGGCCAGGGCAGTTACCACCTCAAATTCGGTCATTTGACCAAGGGTTTCGTCGGCGCTTATTGTCTCGACAAGGGGACGAACCCTCTTCACCAACTCTACGAGGTCACCCTGACTGATGTCTGAGCCGTTGACAGCCATGCGATTTGTAAAGGATAACAGATAAGGAGAAGTATAGAGACCAACACGGTAACCGCCTTGACGTAATAGTGAGGCCATGATTGCCGCCGTGGAGCCCTTGCCATTTGATCCGGCAATATGCACAAAGGAAACATTATGCTGGGGATTTCCCAGCATTTTCAGCAAAGCTGATATTCTTTCCAGCCCCGGTTTAATGCCAAAACGACCAAGGCCGTGAATCCACTGCAGCGCTTCCCGGTAGTTGTTTTCCAGGCTCATCTTAACTCAACTCCTGCAGTCGCTGCTGGAGCTTGGCCAATTTGGTCTGCTGTTCTTCACGGCGGGTCTTTTCTTTCTCAACCACTGCGGGGGGCGCTTTGGCAATAAAACCCGGACTGTTCAATTTACCCTCGGTTTGTTTTATTTCTCCCTGCAACTGTTGCAATTCTTTTTTCAAGCGGGATATTTCCGCATCTAGATCAATTACACCCTCAAGAGGCAGGTATACTTCAATGTTCTCACCAACTATTGCCGTTAAGGCCTGCTTGGGCTTGTCAAGCTCTTCTGTAATAGTCAGTGGATCACTGAAAGTAAGCCGGCAGAGATGGCTGCGCTCCTCTTCAAGGCAAGCCGCAATACGGCCCCCGGCACGAACGAGAATCGGCGCTTTTTTGCCCGGCGAAAGCTGAACCTGGCTGCGCAGGTTTCTGATAGCCCGGGCAACTTCCTGCAATATGGCCATGTCAGCCGCTTCGCGGGGAAAAACAAACTCTTCCCTGGGCTTTGGCCAGTCAGCCACAACAAGAGCTTCTTCGGTACGATATGGCAACTGCTGCCATATTTCTTCGGAAATAAAGGGCATGAAAGGGTGAAGCAACCGCATCACACCATCAAGAAGATAAACTAAAAGGCTGCGGGTCTGCTGCCGCTCGACATCGACATGATCTTCTCTATCCTTGCGGTAAAGGTACTGTTTACTTAGCTCCACGTACCAGTCACAAAAGTCATTCCAGAGGTATTCATAAACCAGCCGTGCCGCCTCTCCCAGTTCATATTCTTCGAGCAGGCTATTAACTCGTGTGACAGTTTCGTTATAGCGGTGCAAAATCCAGCGGTCTGTGCGCTTGAGCACTTCCTTGTTAGCTTCAGCCGGATTAAATGGTTCAAAGAGCGGCTTATGATCGCCTTCATCGATCAGGTTCATCAGCACAAAGCGAGAGGCATTCCAGATTTTGTTGGTAAAATTTCTGCTTGCCTCGACATTTTCCTGGCGAAAACGCTGGTCATTGCCGGGAGCCTGACCGGTAACCAGGGTAAATCTCAGGGTGTCGGCCCCGTACTGTTCAATAATATCCAACGGATCGATACCGTTACCAAGAGATTTACTCATTTTCCGACCGCCGGCGTCCCTGACCAATCCGGTTATATAAACTGTGTGAAATGGAACCTCACCCATACAAAATAGCCCCATAAACATCATCCGCGCAACCCAGAAGTAAATAATGTCGTAAGCGGTGACAAGTACAGAGGTAGGGTAAAAGTGCGCCAGGTCGGCAGTCTGATCCGGCCAACCCAGGGTTGAAAAAGGCCAGAGAGCAGAGCTAAACCAGGTATCTAGAACATCAGGATCCTGCTTAAGAGATGCATTGCCGCAGCGAGGGCACGTTTTCGGATCTTCGTAGTCAACAATTATTTCTCCGCAGGAGCAGTACCAGGCCGGAATACGGTGACCCCACCAGATCTGGCGTGATATGCACCAGTCACGAATATTTTCAAGCCAGGTATTATAAATACGGGTAAAGCGAGGAGGCACAAAAGAGGTTAGATTTTTTTTAACCGCAGCCAATGCCGGTTCGGCCAACGGCTCCATTTTAACAAACCACTGCCTTGAAATTAATGGTTCAACTACCGTATTGCAACGCTGGCAATGGCCAAGAGCATGTTCATAATCCTCAATTTTTTCAATTAACCCGAGGGCCTGCAGATCAGCAACAACCTGCCGGCGGCATTCATAACGATCAAGTCCCCTGTAAGGTCCTGCAGCTGCGGTCATTTTTGCATTTTCATCTATAATTTTTATGACTTCCAAATCATGGCGCTGGCTAATGGCTAAATCATTAGGATCATGCCCCGGGGTTACTTTAACCGCACCACTGCCAAACTCAGGATCAACATAATCATCGGCAACAACCGGGATAGGGCGATTTAAAAGCGGCAGCATGACTTCCCTGCCGACAAGCTTGTGATAGCGCTTGTCAGCTGGGTGCACAGCTACCCCACTGTCACCGAGCATTGTTTCAGGCCTGGTTGTGGCAACAGTGATTGTTTCTTCACCTTCAGTTAAGGGGTATTTAATGTGGGTAAGGCTTGATGTTTTATCTTCATGCTCTACCTCGATATCGGACAGGGCAGTATGGCAGCGGGGGCACCAGTTAATCATGTAATCGCCGCGGTAGATCAAATCCTTGCGATAAAGATCAACAAAAACTTTGCGTACCGCTCTCGAACAACCCTCGTCCATGGTAAAACGCTCCCGGGACCAGTCACAGGAAACACCAAGCCGGTATAGCTGCCTGGTGATGCGATCATGATACGTATCTTTCCATTGCCATACCCTTTCCAGGAATGCCTCCCGGCCAAGCAGGTTACTATCCAGCCCTTCTTCAGCCAGATGCTTTTCAACCACGTTCTGTGTAGCAATGCCGGCATGATCACAACCAGGAAGCCAGAGGGTATCAAAACCCTGCATGCGCTTCCAGCGGATTAAAATATCCTGGATAGTATTGTTCAGGGCATGGCCCATGTGCAGAGATCCGGTAACATTGGGCGGAGGGATAACAATTGTATAAGAAGTTTTATCGGGGTTTCGGGCTGCTCTGAAATAATCACCTTCGAGCCAAAACTGGTAACGTTTTTTCTCGACGGCCGCAGGATCATAGACAGGTGGAAGTGTTGCTTTCGACATAGGCTCACCCCTTTAAAGCATAAAGACAAATCAAGCAAGCTGGCTGAGTTTTAACGAGGGGAATGGACAGATGCTTTAAGATCATTACCCGGATCTTCCTCAAAAAGACGATAACCCAGGTCAAAGGCTTCCTGGTTTAGCTCGCCGCTACCCTTTGGAGCCATTTTGTAGATACTTTCACGGAAAATATCACGATTAACCAGGTTCGTGGCAGCATTGATCACACCAAGAGCCAGCATGTTAGCGACAACTTCCCGTTTTAAAACTTCTTTTGCCATCCTGGTAATCGGGTAAGCCCGGATCATGTAATCTTCATGGAAAGGGCCACTGACAAAGGTGGAATCAACGATGACAGTGCAGGCAGTTTCCACCCTGGGTAAATACTTGTTAAATGATGCCTGGTTCATGCTGAGCAGAACAGTCGGCCTGGTTACCTTGGGATATTCAATGGTATCAACATCGATAATCACTCCGGCCATACTAGCTCCACCACGGGCTTCGGGTCCATAAGACTGGGTTTGCACCACATTTTTATTGTCATTTACCGCCGCTTCAGCCAGAACGATAGAGGCCAGAATCAAACCCTGACCACCGGCACCGGTTAGTAGTATTTCCTGCCTGTTCCCCAAAATAATTCCTCCCGCTTTTAAGCCTTGTCCTTGCTAACTGAACGATGATACTCTTCGGAAAACTCAGGAGCTTCAATTGAGAATAGGACACCGGTTAAAGTTTTATCTTTCAGTTCAGTTTCTTCAAGATCGGCTGCCCGCTCAACGGAAATACTGTTATCTTTCATATCACGAAGCATTTCGACAGCTCCGCCAAGTTTATTGCGGCGCCCATATGCAATCGGACAGGGTGATAACGCTTCAAGCACCGAGAACCCCTTGTGATTGGCAGCCCTGACAATTAGCTGTTCCAACTGACGGGGCTGCGCTGCAGTGCCGCGGGCCCCAAATGTAGCTCCCGCCCCCTTGGCTAATTCAAGAAGATCAAAAGCCCTTTCGAGCGTACCACCGGGAGCGGTAGTAGCCTTTTTCCCGGTTGGAGTCAACGGTGAATGCTGTCCTCCGGTCATGCCATAAATATAGTTATTAATTATTACTGCATTCAGATCGATATTCCTTCTGGCAGAATGAATAAAGTGGTTGCCGCCAATAGCACTACAATCACCGTCACCCATGATTACAAAGAGCTTCAGCTCCGGTCTGGCCATTTTCAACCCGGTTGCAAAAGCGAGGGCCCGGCCATGAGTCGTATGTAAGGTGTTGAAGTTAAGGTAACCTGCCGCTCTCGAAGAACAGCCTATTCCTGATACGATTACCACATCCCGTTGTTCGTAGCCGGCTCGTTCAATAGCCCTGACCAGGGCTGCTGTAACAATACCATTGCCACAACCCGGACACCAAATATGGGGTAATTTCTTGGTTCTTAAAAAATCCTGGGTTAACTGTTCTATGACAGCCACCTCCCCATCTTTTCCTCAATTTGATCGGGGCTAATCATTTCCCCATCGTAGCGGTTCAGGGCAATGATTTCAGCCTGCCCCCGGGCATAACGTTCCACTTCTCCCACGATCTGGCCCATATTCATTTCCGGCACAATGATTACGTCAACCTGTTTGGCCAACGCTTCAATCTCCTTGGCCGGGAAAGGCCAGATTGTCTGCAGGCTTAATAAGCCCACGGGCAACCGGTTCTGCCAGTAAGCCTTTTTAACAACAGCTCTTGCTGAGCGAACGGTACAGCCATAGGTAACTATAGCCACCCTTGGTTCTTTATGACCAATATAGTTGGTCAGGATAATTTCGTCACGGTATTTTTCCAGCTTGTCATGAAGACGATCAAGGGCTCTTTCAACCTGGGGGGGATCACCGGTTGGAAAGCCATACTGATCATGGAAAAGACCGGTTACATGGTAGTAGTGACCAAAACCGAAGGGAACTAGAGGGGTCAGGCCTCTTTCGTCGTAAGGTTTCCAGTCGGATGGCACCATGTCACTCGATTTTTCAACCATCAACTTGCCTGATTCAGGAATAAAAACCTTTTCGCGCATGTGTCCAATCACTTCATCGAGCAAAAGGATGACCGGTTGGCGCAGTTTTTGGCTGAGATTAACAGCAGCAATGGTCAGGTAGTAGGTTTCATATACTGATGCCGGTGAAAAAACAATGATAGGGTGATCACCATGCGTCCCCCAGCGTGCCTGCATTACGTCACCCTGTGCCGGCGCTGTCGGGACCCCGGTGCTTGGACCCATGCGCTGCACATTAACAAGCACACAGGGTATTTCAGCCATAATCGCATAACCAAGATTTTCCTGTTTCAGAGAAAAACCGGGCCCGCTGGTTGCCGTCAGAGAGCGTAAACCACCGATAGAAGCGCCAATGACAGCTGCCATACCGGCTATTTCATCTTCCATCTGAATAAATACCCCACCGACTGACGGCAATCTTCTCGCCATGTGTTCGGCGATTTCCGTTGATGGAGTAATTGGATAACCGGCATAAAAACGGACCCCGGCATTGATCGCTCCTTCAGCACAGGCTTCATTGCCCTGCATGAGAACCGGTTTTGTTTCCGCCATCTATATTAATGCCTCCTCTTAACCAGGGCAATTGCAAAATCCGGGCAAAAGGTCTCGCAAATACCGCAGGTGCTGCATTTTTCATTCTCTTTATCCGCTTTTCCATCACCATCAATAAAAAGAGCTTCCCTGGGACAGAAAGCTATACATATACCGCAACCTTTACACCATTCACGGTTTATTACCAGTTCGGTTTCAGAACTGTCTCTTTTAGCCTGCACCAAGTTTAATATCTCCTCCTGGAAGCTGGACAACCAGATTGCTCAAAGCTTATTCGTGCCAGTAATTAATAATTCTATGCGTCATCCTACCACAAGTGCCGTTAAAATTCCACCTGTTTTAGTCAATAATCTTACACTTTAGCTCAGAGAAAGAATAGATCTTGTCTCTTTCAACTTAATTTTGCCGGTACCCTGCCCGCCAGTGACAAAATAAATTATCCTGACAAAGACAGGGCACCGGCTTTTTGTTTACATGCCGTTGCGAATCCATCCCCTGTACTGCATTGCTTCTGCTAAACGCTGGATAGAATACATATAAGCCCCGGTGCGCATATCGGAACCGACGCATTTTTCACAGTAAAAGCTATAAACCATTTTAAATGCTTCAACCATTTTTTCTTCAAGACGCCTGTTAACTGTTTCTAAATCCCAGCGGAAACCATAGTTATTCTGGACCCACTCGAAATAGGAAACGGTCACCCCACCACTGTTAGCAAGGATATCTGGAACCACTAAAATGTTGCGTTCCTTGAGGATCTGATCGGCATCAGGCGTAGTAGGCCCGTTTGCTGCCTCTACAACTATTTTAGCCTTGATGTTGTTAGCATTGCTACCTGTAATTTGGTTCTCCAGGGCAGCGGGAATCAGGATATCACAGTCGGTTGATAGTAATTCCTCATTGGTAATCACCTCTCCACCTGTAAATCCTTTAATGAAGCCTGTTCTTTCAACATGCTCAAGCAGTTTGCTGATGTCGACACCCTTTTCATTGTAAATACCACCACTGACATCACTGACTGCAACGATTGGGCATCCCTCATCAGCAAAGAGAATAGCAGCATTGCTACCCACATTACCAAAGCCCTGAATGGCGATGCGGGCATGCTCAAAGGGAATTTTGAAAGCATGGGCTGCTTCCCTGGCTACAAAAAAGCAACCACGACCGGTAGCTTCGTTTCGTCCGACACATCCACCCACGGCCAACGGTTTTCCTGTTACAACACCAAAAGAAGGTACCCGCATGATATTACTGTATTCATCGGCCATCCAGGCCATAACCTGGGCATCGGTAGCAACATCAGGGGCCGGGATATCTGTTTCAGGGCCGAGAATCGAACCAAGAGCACGGACGTAACTGCGAGTCATACGTTCGCGCTCTTTCAATGACATTAAAAGAGAATCGCAGACTATGGCTCCTTTACCGCCACCAAAGGGCACTCCCACCAGCGAACATTTGAGAGTCATCCACATCGACAGAGCCTTAATGCTGTCTGTTGTTACCTGTGGGTGGTAACGCAGACCACCCTTGTAGGGGCCAAATACATTATTATGCTGCGACCTGTAACCGGTAAACACCTTGGTGCTGCCATCGTCCATTTCAACCGGAATGGCTACTTCCACAAAACGCATCGGTGTTTTTAAACGCTCATAAACATCACCGGATAGTTCAGCCAGTTCTACTGACTGCCTGATCATTGCTAAAGTTGCCGTTAATACATTGTCTTCTTTTTTTTCATTCTCAACTTCCACAGACATCTAAAATCCTCCTCGTCAATTATTAATTTTTGATCCCCTGAGGGGGAATTCCCTTTTCATCCCATCCCCTGAGAAGATAGTAATCACTGAGCATGGTGCTAAGTTCATCTTTGGTTATTAGATCTTTTCCTCCATTGATCGACTCCTTCATAAAACGTTCCGGCAATAGATCATCGGCGCAGGTTGCTCCTTCACGGATGTTAAAAAGCCTGGTTAAGTTTTGCACCCGGCCGGCAATGGTCCGCAAATCAGCAATACTGTAGCGCTCACCGGTTATTAAATAGATAATCTCGATTAGTTCTTCCCAGTTGATCAGGTCACGGTAAAAGCGGCAAAAAATCAGGCAGTCGTAAATATTGAGGCGGTCTTCGTAATCGATGAAAAGCCGCGCTTTACCATCGATACTTGCCGGGTCAATAATACCGCTTAATTCAGGTTTATAAAAGGTGGTTCGCAAATGACAGGCCCCACGGTCGGAGGTGGCGTAGGCAAGGCCCATTCCCTTCAAGACCCGGGGGTCATAACCGGCAGGTTCAAGGCCTTTAACATGAATAGCCCGGTCTTCCATCCCGAGAGTTTTAGCCGCCGCTTTAATCCCATCTTTAAAGATAGCCCCTTCACCTTTACCTTCCACTACCGACTGCAAAAAGAGAGCAATTGAATCTGGATCACCATAGGCGGGCGCAGCAGAAAGTTTTCCTTTTAAACCGGCCTCGATGGCAAAAGCGGCAATATTGCCGGCACTGATTGTATCAATGCCCCAGCGATCACAGAGATCATTTAAGTAGAGTATTTCTTCCATGTCGGCCAGGCAGCAGAGGCCGCCGAAAGCATAGATTGTCTCAAATTCAGGCCCTTCCACAGTTAGCCCTTCGTGCCTGCCCCGTGTAGCAGTGGTCAGTTTACCACAGGCAAAGAAACAGCGATAACAACTGCGCGATTTCACCTTCATATTTTCCTGCATGTAGTCGGCACTGATATTTTCCCACCCTTCAAGACTTCCTTCTGACCAGTAGCGGGTAGGGAAACAACCGGCATTGTTAGTAACGGCAACAAGAGCCGGAGTACCTTTTTGGCGATAGAGGCTGGCTTCCGGCGATTCCTTGAAGCGATCAAAGAAGCTCCGGCTCCACTCTTTCAAACCCTCTTCGTCAGCGAGCTCCGCTTTGGCGCTGCCATTGAAAACAATTCCTTTTAAATTTTTCGAACCCATTACCGCGCCAAGCCCTGTCCGGCCGGCGCTTCTCCAGCGATTATTTTTTATACAGGCAAAACTGAGCATTCGTTCACCGGCCGGCCCGATAACAAGAGCCTGCGAACCGGAAATTCCTGCCGCTTTCAGCACTGCTTCTTCAGCATCATATGATTCAAGACCCCAGATCCCTGAAGCATCATAAAAATTAACGCCAATTTCAGATATGGCAATAAAACAGGGATGGGGCGCTTTACCGCTGATTACAATGGCGTCATAACCGGTTCTTTTCATCAGGGGCGGCAGATGGCCACCGCTGTATGATTCAGAATAGAGACCGGTAGCCGGAGACTTGCTGAAAACCCCGTAACGGCTGGCCGGAGCCAGCACCGTATCGGTAGCCGGCCCTGTTGTAAAAATAAGCAGGTTTTCGGGAGAGAGCGGCTCAACCCCTGGTGGTAGCATCTTCATCAATAAGTAGCTGCCCAGCCCTTTACCGCCCAGGTATTTTTTAAAAACCTCTGGTTCGAGTTCTTTTTCAATAAGATCTGATTTGGTCAGATCTATTATTAATAGTTTGCCGAAGGAACCCTGCAATGTATTAATGCCCTCCCTGTTCCCCGGCGATAGCTTCTTCAAGAATATCAAGTCCCTGCTCAAGCTGGGTCTCAGGAATATTTACCGGCATGAGCATTCTGATCACATTGCTGAAAATCCCAGCAGTGATTATTATCAGGCCGCGATCATGGCACCTTTTCACGATAGCCTTAGTAACTTCGGGAGCCGGTTCTTTCGTGACAGGATCTTTAACCAGTTCGAGAGCCTGCATAACCCCCAGGCCGCGGTGATCACCGATTAGACTGTATTTCTCTTTCATGGCAGCGAGCCTTTTAGCGGCAAGTTGGCCGGTTTTTTGGGCTATGGTTGCAAGATCTTCTTTTTTGGCAGTCTCTAAAACAGCCAGTGCTGCTGCACAACCCAGTGGGTTCCCACCGTAAGTGCCACCAATTTCACCCGGCCCGGCAGCATCCATTACTTCTGCCCTGCCGGTAAGAGCGCTAATTGGCACCCCACCAGCCAACGACTTGGCCATGGCAATCAGATCAGGAGCAACCTGGTAGTGAAAACTGGCCAGGGGAGTTCCGGTGCGATAAAAACCGGACTGGATTTCGTCAAGAATAAGTAAAACATCATGCTTTTGACATATCTCATGAAGCACCTTGAAGTAGTCCTGCGGTGGAACGATAAAACCACCTTCGCCCTGGACCGGCTCGGCAATCAGGGCAGCAACGTTATCGGAACTGCACTCAACTGCAAAAAACTGCTCCAGAAAACGGGCACATTGCAGGTCGCAGGAAGGATAACTCAGGCCAAAACGACAACGATAACAATAGGGCGATGGAATTTTATAAACATCAGGAGCGAAAGGCCCGAAACCGTATTTATAGGGCTTGACCTTTGAAGTGAGGGTCATAGCCATCAAGGTTCTACCGTGAAAAGCATTTTCAAGAGAAACGATAGCCGTCTTTTTTGTAAAACGGCGGGCCAGTTTAATTGAGTTTTCCACCGCTTCAGCACCACTGTTGAAAAAAGCACTTTTCTTCGCAAAATCGCCCGGTGTAAAGCTGTTCAAACCGGCAGCGAGCCGAACATAGGGTTCGTACATGGTCACCATAAAGCAGGTATGCAGGTATTGGTCAGCCTGTTTTTTTATGGCCTCCACTATGGCAGGATGATTGTGCCCGAAGTTAGTCACACCGATCCCACCGGCAAAATCGATAAACTCATTACCATCAACATCAATAACAACAGCGCCCCTTGTCTGGCTGACAAAAACAGGCATCACGTAAGAAATACCGCGGGCTACATTCTCATCGCGAATTTTCATTAATTCCTTTGATCTCGGTCCAGGCTGGAAAGAAACTGCCTTGCCTTCTTGATCACTCATCCAATCAGTCTCCTCTCTGTATCGTTGATCTTGTTTTTCTAAATGATTATAGTGCAATAGTAATGCCAAAATATAAAAACCCCGCCATATTTGCGGGGAACTCAGGAAATACCCTAAATATAAGCATTTTCCAGGGCAGAATCAATCTATCCGGTGTAATGGGAACAGCGGTTTGATGCATTATTGCATTAAATCATGCGACGGGACATTAAAGATCCTTGAAGCCGAGGCCGTATTTTTTTAGCTTGCGAACGACGGTCGATTGATCGATCTGCAGAGCTTCGGCTATCTCGTAGGTAGTGCGGCATGAGCGGAGGGCTGCACTAAACAATTTTTTCTCCATTTCTTCGCGTGCTTCCTTTAATGGCTGAATCTCCGGTGTAGCAAATGAACTTCTGTCCCTGCCGGAAGTCCTGTCAGTCAGGTGGCGAGGTAAATGTTCAATGCCAATTTCATCACCATCCACCACTATAAACATTCTTTCAATCAGATTTTCCAGCTCTCTGACATTGCCTGGCCAGGAATATTTTTCGAGAATTTTATAAGCTTCATTGGTAAATATTTTATAGTGCCCATATCTGTGGCTCATTTTTTCCAGGAACTGTTCGGTGAGTGGCCTGATATCATCTCTTCGCTCATAGAGCGATGGAACTCTCAGGGGAATGACATCAAGCCGGAAAAAGAGATCTTCGCGAAATTTACCTTCTTCAACGAGGCGATTTATATCACGATTCGTAGCAGCAATGAAGCGTAAATTAAGCTTTATATCGCGGGTGCCGCCGATACGACTGATTATTCCCTCCTGAATAACATGGAGCAGCTTGACCTGCAGATTAAGGGGCAACTCAGTTATTTCGTCGAGAAAAAGGGTCCCCTTATTGGCCAGCTCGAGCTTGCCTATTTTACCCTCCCGCCTCGCCCCGGTAAATGCACCGCCGGCATAACCAAAAAGCTCGCTTTCCAGCAGGTTTTCCGGTATGGCGCCGCAGTTTACTACTGTAAAGGGCTTATCGGCACGGGGACTGGACTGATGAATATAACGGGCTATCATCCCTTTACCTGAACCAGATTCTCCGGTCAGCAAGACGGTAGAATCTACGGCGGCAATCCTGGCGGCAACCTTGATCAATTCTTTCATAGCCCGACTCGCTGAGACAATGATACTGCTGCTAAGGTAACCCTGGCGTAATTCAACCAGTTCTTGCTGATAGCGGTTCTTCAGTAACTCGGCCTCTTCGAGTTGCTGTTTGAGCCTGTTAAGCCTGGTTATATCCCGGGTGTTGACAACCACCCTGAAAATTGAACCGTCTGCATTAAAAACCGGGGTGCCCGTGGCCAAAAGCTTTCGTCCGTCCCTTCTTGACTGAATGACGGTCTGGGTAGTCTTATGATTCAGAACAAGCCTTGTTACCGAAGGAAAAAATATTTTCTTTTTTTCCAGGTCATCAACGGTTTTTCCAAGCACTGTGTTCAGTTTAACCCCAAAGTGCTCCTCGAAAACCTCGTTGGCCCTCAGGATTTTTCCTTTTCCGTCAGCAACAAGAATTTCATCGGAAGAAAAATTGATCACCGCAGCCAGTTCACGTTCAAGCTCTTCAAATTTTTCAGCCAAGGTAGATAGGACAGCATTAACTGTGAGGAAACCCTCAATCAAGTCCTTTTCGTTTTTTACAGCCACAACAGCATGCTGACTGAGCTTCTTTATGAGGGCAGATAGATCAGCCTTAGAACTGACATCAGGCAAAGGTTTAGAAGCCAAATCAGCGGCTTTGAGGCTCTGTAGCTGTTGTTTACCTCTACAGGCCTTGATTGCCGAGTGAAAGGTTATAATACCGGTAATAGATTTTCTTTCAAGAACTGATACAAAGCCCGCCTCAGATTTAATCAGGCTTTCCAGGGCAGTGATCGCTGAAGCATCACTGTCGACGGAAATCGGATTCTTGATGATCGAATCAACCATCATTTGCATTAAATATCACCTTGCCAATTAGTCTAATCCGCTTTCTTAAATGTTTTCACGGGTTGCCGGCTGTAATAAAAAAACAATATTCCTGTAATATTCCTGTAATATTCCGGTTTTATAATTAGATCGAGTTGACCCCCTCTTTTTATATATATTGCTGGACGCAGTTCTACTGAACTGCGTCTTTTTTTTACCCTTACCGGGGCTGGTTTTTTCGTCCCGTCATTGCTTTTAAAAATCCTTTATGTTGACAATAATAACTTACTCACTTATCATTCTATCAAAATATTCTGCCCGGGGGTAGTATGATTAATAAGAGAAGAGAACCCGCCTATCCGGAAAAAAAGATCTATTCTTACCGGTCATTAGATTCCACCAACCTGACTGCCCGTCGTCTTGCTGAAGAAGGAGCACCATCATATAGTATTGTTGTCGCTGATGAGCAACGGTCAGGACGTGGTCGTCAGGGGCACAACTGGTTCTCCCCACCCGGCCTTGGTCTCTGGTTTTCGATCATCCTGCGTACAGAGGATCTGTCTCCTTATGAAATTGCTCCGATAACCCTGGTTACAGCTGCCGTACTGGCCAGCTACCTGAGAAAAGCTTACAAGATCGAGGCCATGGTTAAATGGCCCAACGATCTGCTTGTCAAAGGGGCAAAAATCGGCGGCATTCTCACTGAGTCAAGAATGATTAAAGGAGGCCCGGGCTACCTTGTGGTTGTTGGAATTGGCCTGAATATTAACCAAAGCCAAAATGATTTTCCCCCGGAATTAAAAGACCTGGCTACTTCCCTTTTCAGGGTCACCGGAAAGAAATACAACCGCAATGATCTACTCCTGTCAATTAGGAAGGAGCTTTTTAGAGCATATCGCCTCTTTTTCATAGAAGGATTTACCCCTTTTCAGG
The DNA here is from genome assembly GCA_964627855.1 of uncultured Syntrophomonadaceae bacterium. Classification (GTDB taxonomy): domain Bacteria; phylum Bacillota; class Dethiobacteria; order DTU022; family DTU022; genus CAZVLE01. The sequence continues at coordinate 33,430 of CAZVLE010000099.1, forward strand.
AACTGTGGGAAAAAAACAGCAGCACCCTGGGTAAAAAGGTCAAAATAACCTGGCCCGGTGGAATCATGGAAGGTGAAGCCCTGGGGCTAAACCATGACGGGGCTCTGCTGATAAAGGACAGGGAAAACATTATTCATCATCTACACCACGGAGAAATAGAATCTTGAACAACACAGAAAGCAATAAACTATGAGAAAAGTGACCATAAGTGCCCTTTTCACAGCCCTGATTGCCGTTTTAGCCCAGGTTGCTGTTCCCCTTCCCTTTAGCCCTGTCCCCCTAACCGGCCAGGTTCTGGCCGTTTTGCTAACAGCAGCTCTGCTGGGAAGACGGGCCGGTTTGCTCTCTATTGCCGCTTACCTCTTACTGGGAGCTGCGGGAGCTCCTGTTTTCTCCCTGGCCCGCGGTGGTTTCTACATGCTAACCGGACCAACAGGCGGCTACCTGTGGGGTTTCATACCAGCCGTCTACTGTGCCGGATTAATTATTGAAAAAAAAGCGGAGCCCTCATTTTGCCGCTATAGCGTGGCAATGCTTATCGCTATATTTTTTATCTACCTGTTTGGGGCAGTCCAGCTGGGGCTGATTATGCACTATAACCTCTGGCAGGTCCTGCTAACCGGGGTGCTTCCTTTTCTGCCTCTCGACCTGCTCAAGGCTTTCCTGGCCGCTTTACTGGCCAGGGAGATCAAAAAAAGCCTGCGACAAAACAGACTTGAACACATTTTGAAATAAGATGTCATGAAACAACAGGTCGATCATGCTGTTCTTTCTAAGACCCTTGTTGTATTTTTGCCAGTTCTTCTGAGGCAAGCAAGGCTGCACCGAGAGCACCGGCAATCTGCGGTTCAACCGGAACAATTATTTCTGTTTTAAGCTTCTCGTTTAAGGCCCTGACGACTGCGCCATTCTTGGCCACACCGCCGGTTATCATTACCGCTTCTTCAAGACCGACCCGATGAACCAGCCCGGCCGTTCGATCGGCTATAGCATAATGCAGGCCCCGCGCAATATCTTCCCGGGGAAGACCACGGGCAATTAATGAAACAACTTCAGATTCGGCGAATACGGTACACATGCTGCTAATTCGAACGGCATTCTGAGCCCTGTCACTTAAATCAGCCAGTTCGCTCAACTCAACCTCAAGGGCCTGGGCCATTACTTCCAAAAAACGGCCGGTGCCGGCGGCACATTTATCATTCATGGCAAAATCTACAGCCCGGCCATCCTCACCGATCCGGATCACCTTGCTGTCCTGGCCACCAATATCAATAATGGTGCGTACCAATGGAGACCAGTAATGAGCCCCTCGACCATGACAGGTAATCTCTGTCACGCATTTATCGGCAAAATCAATGCTAACCCGGCCATAACCGGTAGCGACAATATATTGTAAATCTTTATCCTTTAATCCGGCGGCCTGAAGAGCTTCCTGCATAGCCTTTTCCGCGGCTGTTTTGCTGTTTGCACCGGTTGGGCGAATAATATAATTGCGAATTATACCGTCATCGATAATCACAACTTCGGCAGTGAGCGAGCCGACGTCTATTCCAGCTACGGGCACACCAGAAACCTCCTTTGCAACAGATTGTTCAAGGTTCGTTGGAGTGAAGATAAATACAAACAATCAAAGATTAGAGCATTCTTTCAATGGCCTTCCAGAGTTCGTCACGGCCGGCTCCGGTCCGGGCTGAGAAGGTTAAAAATAAATCATCGCTGAACAGGCCGAGTCCCCTTTGTATTAGAGAACTTTGCCTGATCATGGCACCGCGGGAAATTTTGTCGGCCTTGGTAGCTACAGTTATTGTCGCCACTGTATGAGCTCGCAACCATTCAGACATGATCTTGTCATCAGCTGTCGGTTCATGCCGGCTGTCTATCAGGTGCAGGCAGCCTCGCAGGTTTGGTCTTTTCCCTAGATATTCCTCGATGATCGGTGCCCAGCGCTGACGTTCTTTTTTAGATACTTTGGCATACCCATAACCGGGTAGGTCAACAAAGCAGAGCTGCTCATTGAGCAGATAAAAGTAAAGGCCCCTCGTCTTGCCGGGGGTAGAGCTGGTTCGGGCCAGATTTTTCCTGCCGATAAGGTTGTTAAGCAATGAAGATTTGCCAACATTGGAACGGCCGATAAAAGCAACTTCCGGTAAATCCCAGTCCGGAAATTCATTATCATTATATGCTGCCGCCTTTAACTCGGCCTGTTTTATTTTCAAAGGTTCACCTTCTCCAGTGCCCTGTCAATAAGTTTTATCAGGTTATTTACCTGCAGTTTTTTAGAAGCCACCGGTCGAAGATCGCTCGCTTGCGGCCTGCCAAAACTCATAGTGACAAATAGTTGTTGCTATCATCACCAATTCCCCGGCACTAGTGCCGCATGGTTGAATCCTGGGTATTATCGGGCAGGTCAAGATTTTTATTCGCTAATTGTTCTGTTTTACCCGGTTCTTTTTTCTTTTCTGTTGTTTTTAGCAGGGCCATGTCAAGCACCTCATCCATATGTTCAACCAGTTTAACCTCAACCTTGCGACGTACATTTTGGGGAATATCACTCAAGTCTCGCCGGTTCTCCGCCGGCATGAGCATATGCTTAATACCGGCCCTGTGTGCGGCAAGCATTTTTTCTTTAACCCCGCCCACCGGTAAAACCCGGCCACGCAGGGTTATTTCACCGGTCATGGTCACATCTCTTCGCACCGGTGTTTTCGTGAAGGCCGAAGCTAAGGCCGTTGCCATGGCAATACCAGCCGAAGGTCCGTCTTTGGGAATTGCTCCCTCCGGAACATGAATGTGAATATCCACATCTTCGTAGAAATCTTCATCAAGGCCTAGCTCGTCAGCCCTGGAGCGAATGTAACTCATGGCTGCCTTGGCCGATTCCTGCATTATATCGCCGAGTTGCCCGGTAAGAGTCATCTTGCCTTTGCCTTTCATCAGGGTAATTTCAATCGATAAAAGATCACCGCCGCTTTCGGTCCATGCTAATCCCGTCGCCACACCGATTTCATCATCTTTTTCGGCCGAACCATAACGGTAACGTGGAATGCCCAGGTATTTTTGCAGGTTCTGCCTGGTTAGTTTGATCTCTTTATTGCGATCTTTAACCACTTCCCGGGCAACCTTGCGGCAGATTGCCGATATACTCCTTTCCAGGTTTCGCACCCCGGCTTCCCGGGTGTATTCACGGATCATACGCCGCACCGAACCCTCCGATATTTCAAGGTTTTTTTCAGAGAGGCCATGTTCTTTAAGCTGTTTGGGAATCAGGTATTGGCGGGCAATTTCCACCTTGTCTTCTTCTGTATAACCTGGAATATGAATTAGTTCCATTCTGTCAAGCAGCGGCTGGGGAATATTATAGGAAGTGTTCCCCGTGGTTATAAACATTACCTGGGAGAGGTCAAAGGGAACTTCAATGTAATGATCACTAAAAGAGTTATTTTGTTCAGGATCAAGAACTTCCAGTAAAGCCGCAGAAGGGTCACCCCTGAAGTCAGTTGACATTTTATCAATCTCGTCCATCAGGAAAACAGGATTTCTTGACTTGGCCTGACGCATACCCTGGATAATCCGCCCAGGCAGCGCCCCGATATAGGTGCGGCGGTGACCGCGTACTTCGGCTTCATCACGAACCCCACCAAGGGATATGCGAACAAAATTACGTTCAAGAGCCCTGGCCACCGATTTGGCCAGGGAGGTCTTCCCTACTCCGGGCGGTCCGATCAGGCAAAGAATTGGTCCTTTAAGTTTCTCGGCAAGCTGTCGTACTGCCAGGTATTCAACGATCCTTTCTTTCACTTTAACCAGACCGTAATGATCCTCATCAAGAATCTGCTCGGCCATATCAAGGTTAAGACGATCTTCGGTTTCAACAGACCAGGGCAATTCAAGGAGCCAGTCAAGGTATGTTCTGATTACTATGCCTTCAGCGGCTGCAGGGGGCATTTTCTCCAGCCTCTCCACTTCCTTGAGAGCTTTCTCTTCAACCTCTTCGGGCAGTTTGGCTTCGGCAATCTTTTCCCGGTACTCCTCAGCCTCGGCCATTCTTTCGTCTTTTTCTCCCAGTTCCTTCTGAATTGCCTTCATCTGCTCGCGCAGGTAATACTCTTTCTGGGTTTTTTCCATCTGCTTGCGTACTCGCAAATTTATCTTGCGTTCAATTTCTAAAATCTCCATCTCGCGGCTCATTATAGTACCGAGTGTTTCCAGTCGCTTTATTGGTTCAAGCGCTTCAAGGATCTCCTGTTTTTGCTGAATCTTCATGCTCAGATGAGAGGCAATCACATCGGTAAACCGACCCGGCTCTTCAATATCTGAAACCGTGGCCAGTGTTTCGGGAGGGACTTTACGGCTAAGCTTGATATACTGTTCAAACTGATAGAGCACGCTGCGCATCTGTGCTTCTATTTCCGGTGTTTTCTTGCTGTCATCTTCGATTACTGCCACATCTGCTTCCAGGAAAAGTTCCTCAGAATAGAGTTCCTTTAGTTCCGCCCTGGTCAAACCTTCAACTAAAACCCGGATCGTACCCCCGGGGAGTTTGATCATCTGCTTAACTTTGGCTACTGTTCCCACACCATAAAGATCATCCATGGTTGGTTCATCCACCTTGGCATCTTTCTGGGTTATCAGTAAAATACGGTTATCTTTCATCATTGCCCGTTCGAGGGCTGAGATTGAGCGCTCACGACCCACATCAAGATGAAGGACCATATTCGGAAACACGAGCACTCCCCTGAGAGGAAGTACTGCTAACTTTTCAGTTTCACTCATTTATATTCACCTTCTCGTAAAAAGTTAAAGCGAGAAGCTCATATTATTAATATTATTCGCTTCCCGCTATCAATTTCCTTTGTGTTGTCTATCTGCGGTCCTGCCCTGGATTTGCTCTTCAGGCAGACTCCTCTTTCTTCTTGCGTTTATCTCTCGTTGCCAGCATCGGTAATTCTTTATGCAAAACAACTTCTTTGGTTATGACGCAACGTTCGATATCGTCTCTGGAAGGCACGTCAAACATGACATCAAGTAAGATTTCCTCCAGAATAGCTCTCAAGCCCCTGGCGCCGGTATTTCTTTTCATGGCTTCTTCAGCAATCGCTTCCAAACAATTGTCCTTGAATTCAAGACTGACACCATCGAGCTCAAATATTTTCTGATACTGCTTGATCAGGGCATTGCGCGGCTCTTTCAGAATGCGCACAAAAGCTTCGCTGTCAAGGGGATCAAGGGTGGCTACTACCGGAATTCTGCCGACAAACTCGGGAATCAGTCCGTATTTTAAGAGATCCTGCGGTAATATCTGTTTTAAGATGGCACCAAGCTTGTCATCGTCACGCGATAAAACCTCGGCTCCGAAGCCGATCCCCTTGCTGCCTACGCGGTCCTGGATAATCTTCTCCAGGCCGTCAAAGGCTCCTCCACAGATAAAAAGAATATCGGTGGTATCGATTTGCATAAACTCCTGGTGGGGGTGCTTCCGTCCACCCTGTGGGGGCACACTGGCTACGGTACCTTCGAGAATTTTCAGCAGTGCTTGCTGAACTCCTTCACCGGAAACATCCCTGGTAATCGAAGGGTTGTCGGTTTTTCTGGCGATTTTATCGATCTCGTCGATGTAAATGATCCCTTTTTCCGCTTTTTCCAGGTCATAATCGGCAGCCTGAATTAATTTCAAAAGGATATTTTCCACATCTTCACCGACATAGCCCGCCTCAGTCAGCGAAGTTGCATCGGCAATGGCAAAAGGAACATTCAAGATACGAGCCAGAGTCTGGGCCAGCAGGGTCTTACCCACACCGGTCGGACCCACAAGAACGATGTTGCTTTTTTGCAGCTCCACATCTTCGACTTTTTGACCGGCATTTACCCTCTTGTAATGATTATAAACTGCAACAGATAGGCTTTTCTTGGCGCCTTCCTGCCCGATCACATACTGGTCGAGAACATCTTTGATATCCTGCGGTTTGGGAAGCTCTACAAAACCAAGTTCGGGTTCATCACCGATCTCTTCTTCGATTATTTCATTGCAGAGCTCGATGCATTCATCACAGATATAGACTCCCGGTCCGGCAACAAGTTTACGAACCTGCTCCTGGCTCTTACCACAAAAAGAGCATTTCAACTGGCCTTTTTCTTCATTAAATTTAAACATTTGGAGATTTCACCTCGTCTCCTCGCTTAAGATCTCTGGACAAGGATTTCATCAATCAAACCGTAATTCCTGGCATCATCTGCTGACATGAAGAAATCGCGGTCGGTATCCCTGGCGATATTTTCAATCGGCTGGCCGGTGTGATCCGCCAGTATTTCATTTAGCGTTTCCCTGACCTTGATAATTTCCCGGGCATGTATCTCGACATCAACCGCCTGTCCCTGGGCTCCGCCCATTGGCTGGTGAAGCATAATCCGTGAGTTTGGCAGGGCAAAACGCTTACCGTTCTCACCGGCAGCGAGCAGCACTGCGCCGAAACTGGCTGCAAGCCCAACGCAGATAGTCGATATGGCCGGTTTAACATAACGCATGGTATCATAGATGGCCATTCCTGCATAGACCGAGCCTCCGGGAGAATTAATATAAAGATTAATATCTTTTTTTGGATCTTCCGACTCGAGAAAAAGCATCTGGGCTACAACAAGGTTTGCTACGTGATCATCAATGGCACTGCCAAGAAATACAATACGGTCCTTCAACAAACGCGAATAAATATCGTAAGCTCTTTCTCCACGGCTGGTCTGCTCAACAACCATTGGAACCAGTATACTCATTTTATTACCTCCATAACAGCCTTCCCAATTAATTGAAAAGCTCTTCTCAGATTAATTTTTGCTTTAAATATTCCCGATCGAGGCCTTAAGATTCTTTGCTATGCTCTTCTTCTGGTGGCCCGGCCTCAGCTTCAGATTGGACCTTTTTTGTCACTTTCTTTTTGCCGGCCGCCGGTCCGCCTTGTTCTTTCTTGGCAGCCTTAGTCTTCTTTGCCGCTTTCTTCTTCTTCACTTTCTTAATCTTTGCTTCCTCGGTAAGGAGGTCGATAACCTTACGTATCCTAATTTCCTCGAACATAACCGGGATCCGTCCCTGCTTTTCCAGCAGCTCCCTGATTCTGTCGGGATCATCGTTATAGCTTTCGGCTATCTCTTTGATCTTGGCCTCTAGTTCGCTATCTTCAACGGTAATTCCTTCTTTTTTCGCTATAGCGTCGAGGACAAGGTTAGCCTTTGTTCTCTTTTCTGCTTCTTCCCTTTTATCTTCACGCATTTCATCTTTATTTTTTCCGGATAATTCCATGAACTGCTCGAGTTCCATACCCTGGTATTTCAGGTAGCCTTCCAGTTCGCCAATCATCCTGTCGATCTGGCGTTCAACGAGAATCTTCGGCGACTCAACTTCCGAGGCATCGCTGATCATCTCGATCAGGTCTGATTCCAGCTTGTTTTTGGCCTGATCTTCAGCATTTTTAAGCAGCTTGACCTTTAGATCTTCTCTCATCTCGTCGAGGGTCTCGAATTCACTGACCTCTTTTACAAAATCATCATCAAGATCGGGCAACTGTTTTTCTTTAATCTGTTTCACAGTAACCTGGAACAATGCTTCCTTACCGGCAATATCGTCTTTGCGATAGTTGTCGGGAAACTTAACTTTAACCTCTTTCTCTTCCTCGGGTTTGGCTCCGATCAACTGCTCTTCAAAACCGGGTATAAAGGTGTTTGAACCAATTTCCAGTGAGTAATTTTCGGCTTCGCCGCCCTCAAAAGGCTCTCCATCAACAAAACCCTTAAAGTCGATCGTAACCAGGTCGCCGGATTTAACCAACCCATCTTCACGAGGCACCAGGCGGGCGTTTTGCTCCCTGAGCATATAGAAGTGATGGTCAATCTGTAAATCATCAACTTCCGACTCTTCCTGTTCAACCTCCAACCCCTTGTAATCACCAAGCTTAACCGGTGGAATTACCTCGACAAGCGCGTTAAATAGAAGGGGTTTGCCTTCTTCTACCTGGACCAGTTCGAAATCGGGCTGCCCGATTGGGTCAACCCCGGCTTCTTTGATTGCCTCATCATAAGCCGGGGGCACTAATATTTCCAGGGCTTCTTCGTGCAATACTTCCGGACCAAAACGTGATTCCAGGATACGGCGTGGAACCTTACCCTTGCGAAAGCCGGGCAGGTTAATCTTTTTAACTACAATGCGATAAGCCCTGGCCAGGGCCGTATCGACCTCCGGAGCCGCCACTTCAATTTCAAGTTTAACTTTGCTGCTCTCTATATTTTCGGAGTTCTTTAGCATTTTTAATCGTCTCCTTGCTTATAGGTCTCAATCCATCTCCTTGGATCGTTACTGGGTAGTTTAACAATATAAAAACGCCTTTAAAACAGGCGTTACGTGCAAATACATATTAACATATAAAAATTGATGATTCAAGAATTAAATCAAGCCGCATAGCCTTATTAAATAATTTCGATAAATCTTGATTATTATTTCAAAACAGTATACAATGGAAACGAATGAGCATTCATTCATTTATGTTTTTTTACGCGGGAGGACTGCATGGCCAAACGGACCGGAGAGAAATACCAGGTTATTCTCGATGCTGCTGTAAAGACTTTCGCCCGGACCGGATACCACCGTACCCGCGTAGCCGATATAGCCCGCGAGGCCGGCGTGGCTGATGGCACTGTTTACATTTACTTTAAGAATAAAGAAGATGTCCTCATTTCACTGTTCCAGGAATTGATGCATCGCTTTGTTGTGGATTTAAAAAGCGAGCTTGTTCTTCTGCACAATGCCAACGATAAACTCCTTGCTGTAATTACCTATCATTTAACCACCCTGGCCGGTAAGCCCGATCAGGCCAAGGTTACCCAAATCGAATTAAGACAGATAGACCAGGAGATTAACGAAGGCATATCCAAGCCGCTAATGAGTTATTTTCAATTGATCGAGGAGGTGATTGAAGAAGGGAAATTGCAGGATCTTTACCGCTCTAATCTCAATACGAGAACCGCCCGCAAGGTGATCTTTGGGGCTATAGATGAAGTGGTGACCTGCTGGGTTATGTCCAGCAAGCGATACGAACTGGCCCCCCTGAGCAAACCCGTATATGAGATGCTGGTAATGGGACTGCAGAAGTAACAGTAATTAATTCTTAATAAAAGGTTATATTTTAGTTTAAATCATGTCACAAGGAGGTATTTAAATGGCCTTAGGAATCCGAAAGGCTGCAGTTCTCGGTGCCGGAGTTATGGGGGCAACCATAGCCGCCCACCTGGCCAACGTGGGTATTCCCTCTTATCTGCTCGATATTGTCCCCCGCGAGCTTACTCCGGAAGAAGAAAAAAAAGGTTTAACCCTGGAAAGCCCCGCAGTACGCAACCGTTTCTCAAACACTGGTAAGCAGGAGCTGTTAAAAAATAAACAGAAACCGCTTTACAGTGATTCATTGGTCGATCTGATCACTCCCGGCAACTTCGAAGATGATATGGAGAAGCTGAAGGAAGTTGATTGGGTTATCGAAGTCATCGTTGAAAATATGGACATTAAGAAGAAAGTCTTCAAGCAGGTAGAAGACAACTGGACTCCCGGCACGATAGTTACTTCCAATACCTCGGGACTTTCGATTAACGAGATGGTTTCCGAAAATTCACCGGAATTCCGCAAGCACTTCCTGGGAACCCACTTTTTTAACCCACCCCGGTGGATGAAACTTTTAGAAATTATTCCCTGCAATGAAACATCAGATGAAGTCTTGAACTTCATGCACCGCTTCTGCGAAAAGGTTCTCGGCAAGGGGGTCGTTTTTGCCAAGGATACACCCAATTTTATCGCTAACCGCATCGGAACTTATGCCATGATGTATACGATTAAGCTGATGCAGCAGGAAAAGATGACCGTGGAAGAAGTAGACACGATCACCGGTCCGGCGATGGGGCATCCGAAGAGCGCTTCATTCCGCACCCTCGACATGGTCGGCCTGGACACATTCTGCCACGTTGCCCGCACCGTCTACGACAAGTCTGACGACCCGGCAGAAAAAGAAGTCTTTGACCTTCCCGAACTGCTGCAAAAAATGGTCGACAACAAAATGCTTGGTGATAAAACCAAGCAGGGATTCTACAAGAAAATCAAGGGCGCGGGCGGCTCGGAAATCCTTACTCTAGACTACGAAAAAATGGATTACCGGCCGAAAGAAAAGGCACGCTTTGACATTCTTGGCAAAACCAAGCAAGAAGGCTTGAAAAAAGGTTTTAAAATGCTGGTCGAGTCAGACGACAAGGCCGGCCAATTTGCCTGGAACCTGACCAAGCACTTCCTGGCTTACAGTGCCGCGCTTATCCCTGAAATTTCCGATGACATCGTCAATGTCGACAGGGCCATGCGCTGGGGCTTCAACTGGAAACTCGGACCCTTTGAAAGCTGGGATGTTGTCGGCGTTAAGGAAAGCGTCGAGCGGATGAAAAAAGAAGGGATTACAGTTCCGGCTAATGTCGAAGAAATGCTGGCAAAAGGCTTTGAAAGCTTCTACCAGGAAGACGACAAGGGCAACCTCTCCTTCTACGATTTCGCCTCAAAGAGCTACAAGCCAGTTCCTGTAAGCTCTGAAATATACAGCCTGGCATCCCTGAAAAAACAGAGCAAGCTGATCAAGGGCAACGATGACGCCAGCCTGATCGATATGGGTGACGGTGTGTGCTGTCTTGAAATGCACAGCCCGCAGCAGGCGATCAGCCCCATGTTCATCGACTTTGTTTTTGAAGCTGTCGAAGAAGCCGAAAAGAACTACGTCGGTATGGTTGTCGGCAACCAGGGTAATTTCTTCTGTGTCGGCGCCAACCTGGCTTTGATGTTGATGGCCGCC
>CAZVLE010000100.1:0-6202 GCA_964627855.1 uncultured Syntrophomonadaceae bacterium
TGCCGGAAGAACAGCCACTGCGGCATTCTTGGAACCGCTAATCCTAACCGTACCATTCAGGGTTGTATTGCCTTTGACAACGATCTTTTCCATCCCGACCTCCATTTTTAAGAGCCTCGATTGATAAAGGACCCCGTTACTGATTATTGTTGCAGCTGTTCAGGAATAATAATTTCCTGTTCGAAATTTCCGGTATAAGCATTAATATAATAGGGCTGACCGCCCACTACTATGCGCCAGACTGGTGGGATTTCCCATTTTTCAGCATCATATTCTCCACTGAAATAACCCAGGTTAACCTGAATTATCTGGCGGGGCTCATCACTGGGCCCAAGTTCTTTAACCAGATTCGTCAGGGCCTCTGTCGGTGATATTACCTCTGTTTCTCTGGCTGGCACCCTTTCAACAGGCTCCAGCCAGTAAATTTCTACAGCCTCTATTTGTTCAGCATTAACAAATACCCTTAGCTGGCCAGCATACACTGGTATTTCATCTACAACCTGGTAAAAGTGAAATATTACCTGCCCGCCAGCTGTTGCCTCGAGTAAATTGAAAACAGCATTTTTCGGAAATATCATTCGCTCGTTCAGAAATGCTTCTATAACATTGCTTTTCTCCCGCAGCTCGAGTTCGGCAAACCCTGCACGAAGAGGAACTCCGGGGGTATAGATAACCTGGATCAAGCCGCTGGAATTTATTACAGCCAGTTCGCCGGGTATACTATATAATACAGCCTCTTCTGTTTCATTAACAAGAGTTTCTTCAGTTGTATAAAGTTCCCTGATCAGCATCTGAAATTCGGCAGACGGGGATACGGCAAGAAAATCGATCGTCTGAACCGAGCGATCTAATGATGCCGCCAGGAAATAGTTATTTTTATTTAACATCCCTTCAGCAATGCGCAGTTCTTCCGTAGTTACCGCCACCCTGGTCAGGCGGCCGAAATCAGGCCAAAAAAGTTGATACCCGAGAAACAGGTTTAACCCGAAGAAGGCAATGATCAAGATCAATTTAGCCCGGCCGAGGTTCATAGCAAATCCTCCTCTTTGATCAATGCCAGACTATCGGACTCTAATAAGAATTTAACTCCGTTAATCTTAACAAACCAGGCCGGTTCGGCACGGATAGAGCCGCCAATACTTCTGACAACATAGCTTAACTCAAGAGCATCAAGCCTTAGCGTGGAATCCGAATCAGGTTGCAGAACAGCAAACAGCTCAATCGCTTTTTGCAAGGCGGCAGACCATTCAGCTACAGGATATTGCTCTTCCACGACGCTGTACGAACCCTCAACGGTAAAGAGTGCACGCGTATAATGAATCAGACCACGATCGTTGAAATAGGCCCTGGTCAGTTTATCACTGTGAAAATGGTAGCCCTTATAGTACTGTTTCCATTCAGCGGCATATGAGGCTGTCTGGCCCCAACCACTTATAGCCAGACTTTCCAGACGCAGACCGGATGGCCACCCTCCATGATAACTGATAATGCTGCTGCAATTGGTCAGTGCGTCAGAGTATGTAAGAGTAACCTGTGCTTCATCCATACGGGGGTAAGTATACTCAAGACCATAGTTAGTCAGACGCAGGCCTCTTTCACCATCCGTGTAAATCAAGCTTCCATCTTTTCCCTCGACCATGCGGGCCAGGCTATCATCAATAAAGAATGTCTTTAGCAACAGCTCCCGATCGATCACTTCAGCCTTCAGCTGCAGAATATCTAAATAAATATTCTCCAGAGGGACATAGATTTGCCCCCTTATATCGAGATCACGATCTGTCATACCAGCCACTTGATTAAGATCAAGAACAGTATAGGCGATTTTATCACTTGCCCTGATTTGAGCTGTTATTTCTCTAAGATCTGAAACTTTATCCATAGGCAGCCGCATCTGCAGTGCGGGAACATTGGGCGTTTCAGCAGATAAAACAAGCCAGGTTGCATTATCAAAACTGTACAACTCCAGCTTACTCACCGTCAGCGGAAACGCTCCGGTCATCCAGGGCAAGTCGGCACCAACAGGCAATGCCGGTTTAAAGTTCAGATGAAATAGCAGGCGCGCTCCTTCAGGTAATATTTGGTTATCTGAGATTGTTTCCTGGCTAAGCTCCTGCAGCATTTGTGATGTGGTCTCCCAGAGCAGGTAGTAATCACTGTCACCTTCCCGCAAAACATATAATCCTTCATCCGCAGCAATAGCTGCTAATGCCGGGGTAATAACCTGAGCAAGAGGGCGCGGTTTTTCAACAACGATTCGTTCATAGACGTCCTCAGCAAGCAAGGCAGTCGGCTGTTCGCCGTACCATAACTGGTAAGTCAGGTAAAGGCTTAGACCTACCAGAAAAAATAGCAGAGCACTTTTAACCTTTTCGGTCAAGCCGATGTTCCCTCCTCTCTGCTAAACCTGGGCAACGTGAAATATACTTTGGTCCCAACATCCATGGCACTTTCAATACCAATTATTCCTCCGTGACTTTCCACAACTTTGCGGGCGATAGATAACCCCAGGCCTGTTCCCCCATAGTCGCGGCTGCGTGTTTTTTCAACCCTGTAAAAACGTTCAAAGACTTTCGGTTGTTCGTTTTCAGGAATACCGCTACCTGTATCTTCTATAGTAATCCTGAGAAATTCATCTTCTACTGTCGCACTTACTGTGATACTGCCTTCAGGGTTGGTATATTTGGCCGCATTACTCATGATATTGGAAAAAACCATGATCACTTTATCCCGATCAGCATAAGCTGGAGGGAAACCGGAATCAATAACGACTTCAATGTTGGGAAGCCTGGTGCTAAACTTTTGTTTAAGCTGCTCAGCGGCCTCCATGGCCAATTCCTTCAAATCAACCGCCGACTTATCCCACAAGATCTGACTTGAATCCATCTGCGAAAGGACCAATAAATCTTTAACCATAATAACCATGCGATCTGTTTCCCTGGCCAGGACATTTAGAAACCGTGTTCGAACAACCGATTCTTCCGCTGCGCCATCAAGCAAAGTCTCAACATAACTTTTCACTGTGGAGAGCGGAGTGCGCAATTCGTGAGAAACATCCGCTACAAATTCTTCCTGTCTGCGGGTAAGTTCACGTTCCCTGGTTATATCATGTAAAACAATCAGGGTTCCTTCAAGTTTGCCTTTGTCTACCTTAAAAGGGGCTATCTTGATCTGCATAATATGCACCGGGGCATTGCTCGCTATTTCAGCAGTTAACGCCTTTTGCTGACGTATAAACTGACGCATCGAATCCGATCCGATCAAGTTACGCAGCAGGTTGAATCCCGAATGACCCAGGGCCGGCACTTTAAAACGCAAATTATTGAGTAAACGACGTGCAGAAGGGTTAACCTGAATCAAATGGCCATTACCATCAAGAGCAACAATACCGTCACTCATATTTTTTATGATCGCCTCTACTTTGCTCTTTTCCGACGATATTTCATTAATGGTCAGACTCAACTGCTCCGCCAGATAATTAAATGTTTCGCCCAGCAACCCGATTTCGTCAGCCGTTTGCACTTCAATTTTCCTGGTAAAGTCGCCCCGTGCCATTAAATAGGCCTGATCAGTCACCTCTTTTATTGGAGTGGTAATGGTTCTGGTTAAGACAATCCCCAGCAAAAAACTGACGGCAAGAGCCAGACCGACTCCGGTCAGCAATATTGTTTTAACCTCATCCAGGGTGTCGTCAACCGCCTTTAAGGAACCGCTGAGGTAGATAACGCCAATGGTATTCCCTTCGTTAACAATCGGAACAGCCAGATAATAACGTCTTTCAAGATTTGCAGGGTCGAAACGGACATTGTCGCTTGAATGGCCGGCAAGCGCCCGGGTAATCTCATCACGAATCAAGCGGCGCCCAAGCAGCGTTTGGCTGCCAGATGTACCGATAATGTGCGCAAAGCTATCAAGAATAACTACTTCCATTTCCTGAAGATCTTGTAGTTCGCGAGCCAGGCGCACTGTTCCTTCAACCCATTCTTCACTTTCCCCAAAGCCCGGGCCCATAAATGCAGAAAGAAGTCTGGCCTGATTCTCAAGGCTCTCCTTATAATTTCTTAAATAATATTGTTCCAGTGATTGCACCAGGTAAACAGAAATTAGCTGCAGCGAAAATAGAATGAGCATTAAATAGATAAAAATGATTTTCCACTGGAGGCTATTTAGTGTTTTACCTCCGCCTGAAATAATAACCGACACCCCTCTTTGTATATATATATTCCGGTTTTGCCGGATCTGTTTCAAGTTTTTCCCGCAACCGCCTGATCGTGACATCTACCGTACGCTCATCGCCGATATAGTCATAACCCCAGACCTGGTTTAAAAGCTGCTCCCTGCTAAAAACATAACCCGGCTTAAGCATCAGAAAAAGTAACAAACTATATTCACGCAACGTTAATTCAATCGCCTCACCTTGATTATAGACCTGGACTTCATCACGGTCTACCTTCAGCGAGCCGGCAATAATAATTCCTTTATCATTCTCTGTGCGCTTTTCTTTCCCCCTGGTGCGCCGCAATATTGCTTTAACCCTTGCCGTTACCTCACGGGCACTAAAAGGTTTTGTTACATAATCATCGGCGCCCAGTTCGAGGCCATAGACTTTATCTATCTCCATCTCTTTAGCAGTAAGCATGATTATCGGAACATCCATCTTCGACCGGATTTCCTTGCAAACGGCAAACCCATCTTTAAGGGGGAGCATTATATCAAGAAGAATCAGATCCGGATTTTCGACCTCCGCCATCCTTATCGCTTCTTCCCCGTCAAAAGCAGTAACTACCGTGAAACCTTCCTTTTCTAGATTGTACTCCAATATTTCTACAATCGGCTTTTCATCATCAACAATTAATATCTTACCCGCCATTTTGACCACTCCATCAACTTAATAAAAATGTACCTTCGCTTTAGGCTGCCAAAACCCTGCAACAAAAGGGTTGATCATAAAAATGCCCTTCTCTGGCCAGAGAAGGGCTCAGCATTTTGTTTGTCGCAATCATGGTTTATAAAATTTGAGCGGATCCAGCGGTTTATGCTGGTAATAAGCAAGCCATTCGCCGGACCCATCGTCATGACGAACCTCATAATGCAGATGTGGTCCTGTTGAACGGCCGGTTGAACCAAGTGTAGCTATAACATCACCCTGCTGCACAGCATCGCCTTCTTTAACCAGGTTTTCTTGATTGTGCAGATAAAGTGTCCAAAAAGAGCCGTGGTAAATAATCAGGTAATTGCCCTGGGAACCTCCCCGGCCTGAAAACCAGACTACACCACTGTCGGCAGCTAAAATATTTGTGCCCGTAGCCCCGTGAATATCAATTCCGGTATGCCAGGAGCTAAAGCCCCTGCCGGGAGTTACTTCGCCACCGCCTTCCACCGGCCAGATAAACAAACCTGATCCTACTGAAGGAACTTTGGCTGTCCCCTGAGACTCAAACTGTGTTACAGGTTCTTCAAGGATTGTCTCATTAATCTTTGTTCTATGCAGTTCGACGCCATTCTCCCGGGTGATATGGTAAACGATCTCTTTCTCTCCATCTTTTCCGGGGGTAGTAATCTCTTTTTGCACAACCCACAATTCTTCATCGTATACATATTCTGTTTCAAAGGGAATCGCTTCAGTTACCGTCACTTCCTCAACAGTAGTAACCCGAACATTCGTACCATCGATGATCAGCTTTTCATCTTCAATATTAATTTCTGAAGAAATATAAGCAAAGGGGATTGAGCTTTCATAACTAAAGGCCTGGCGACTTTTCAGTGATCCGCGTCCACTGATGTCATGCAGGAAAGCCGTCTGAGGCGGGGGAGAGTAGTCGTGAACTAAAAGTGAAACCACCTCATCAGCAGTACGGACCGCATCCGGTTCAACACTGCAGGCTTCAATGCTCAGTTCTTCAAGGACATAAACATCAAGAACCTTAACCCCGTTTCCGCTCTGGATGTATGACTCCTTTAACGAAACAATCACCGTATCAAGATCCTCCTCGGAGCCAACCGGAACAAAAGGAGATCCGTCAACCGTGATCATGTAAGCATCTGTCCGGAAAGTCATCTGCTGGCGAATCGTATCGAGCACTGCTTCGGAAGATGGCTTACTGTCCGGCCTGAACTCTTTAACCAGGTCAATCTTTGCACCCGGCTCCATATTCATGCCATATAAAGCCCCACAGCGATCAGTCAGGTGGGCAACGAACTTTTC
>CAZVLE010000101.1:0-23797 GCA_964627855.1 uncultured Syntrophomonadaceae bacterium
CTGTCTCTCCCCCTGGCTTTTAATCTGCTGTAAAGTCCTGCTCTGCAATAGCAATATTGCCAGAGTCGTCCCGAATGGTTAAAGTCATCACATAGTTGCCCCGCCTCTCGATTGGTACAGTAAAGATACTGGCATCTATAAAGGAGGTAGATCTCACTGCTGAAAGATCATCTTTGCGTAAATCCCATTTATAAAGGACATTTACACCGGCAGGAATTTGCGAGCAGGTAGCGTCAAAATGGTAGGGCATCGTAGCTGAACCGGGATAGATTACAAAGCAGGCACTAATTGATTCTGCTGCAGTGACTGTTACAATCCGCTCCACACTATTTGTCAATCCCTCGCTATCTTCCACAGTCAGGCGTACCGGATATTGGCCCGGAGTATTAAAAGTATGCGTAAAGCTAAACTGCAAAGTGCTAAACCTATCAGAAGTACCAATCTGCCATGTATACTTTTCAATACTACCATTGGGGCTCGAAGATCCACTCGCATCAAATGTAACTCTATCACCGGTTTTGGGGCTTAAGGGACTGTATATAAAAGCTGCGCTGGGGGGTGCTAAACCGGGAGCTGCGGGGCCGGGTTCCGGCTCCAGCGGGTCAGGTGCGGTGGTGTAAGTATAGTTAACGTTAAAGAACCTTTCGTGCAATATGGTATCCGTACCGGAGGCATGCATCCTGACTCTGAACTGGTTTACCACCTGTGGACTGTTCACTGTAAAAAAGCCACCCCCACTTCCACGACCGGTCGGAGAATCTACTCGGGGATTAACCGTTACATCGCGCAAAGGGCTGCCATCCCTGAGAGGAACACCGGTAATGTAGACATTGCCTGAGTGATTAGTTGTGTAGTCAAAACTATAGCCTACCGGGGTTCCGGTATGCAGTGTAGCGGGTGAAGGCTGACCGATCATAACGTTAAAAACCGAGTGTTGGGGAGCTGACGAATCTTTTGAAGGAGAACTGTCACCGGTAACAGGGTCATTCGGAGTTGTCCGGGAAAAGCCATCTGGCACCTTTCCGGGACCAAGGCTGTAAAGCGGAGGCCCGGTCGGTGATCCCAAAGGAGAAGCATAAGCCCCCTCTTCGCTAATAAGACGATCATCTGCTACTTCTTCAAAACCTGCTTCTTCTGCCCTGCCGCTCCAAAGGTTGTAAACATAGGCCGTGGCACCAACACCCAATAAAAGCAGGGCCAGAACCAGCAGTATTACTGGAAGGGGGCTGCGTCTTACCATAACCGCCACAGGAGAAGAAATTGTTTCCACCGGAACAGCGAGGCCGACCTTGGGCAAAAGGCCCTCAACCTGATTCGCTTCAACCCATTCTTCCATATCTTCAGCCATAACCATGTTTTCAGGTTTTATAATCCCCGCCTCTGCAAAACTTTGCATCTCCTGCCAGCTGTAAGGACCAAGTTCTTCATCTGCTTTCATAAAATACCATTTTCCCGACACATTATTAGCCCCCTTTGATTATACCGGCTTAAGGCACGGCAGTTTATTAGCTTTAACCTTATAGTTTGTTGCCTCCCATTTCTGGAGAGCGAAAATGATCATGTGCACTTTTCTATTGGGATGTTTCTGACAATTTTATCAATATTATAGCATAACCTGTCAATAGGTTTGTATGAAGATACTATTCTTCCGTTTCGGTAAGTGTCAGGCAGATAAATTAAGCCTCTTTAACTCTTAAAAATAAAACAGAAAGCCTTTGCCAGCCAGGATTTATCCAGGGATGTTATAATGGGAGTTAAGAAAAAGCAACTGGAAGGAAAATGTTTATATGAGTAAGACACTTGTCCTGGCCGAAAAGCCTTCTGTAGGGAAGGACCTGGCACGAGTTCTCGGTTGCCGGAATAAACAAAGCGGCTGTTTTACAAACGAACGTTATATCGTCACCTGGGCCCTGGGCCACCTGGTGACCCTGGCTGAGCCGGAAACCTACAATGAAAAATATAAAAGCTGGCGCCTTGAAGACCTGCCCATGCTGCCGGATGCCTTCAAACTGGAAGTGATAAGGGGGTCGGGAAAGCAGTACAGCCTGGTTAAGAAGCTTCTGCATGACAACGCAGTAAAGGAGATCGTGGTGGCGACCGACGCAGGCCGCGAGGGTGAGCTTGTAGCCAGATGGATCATGGCAAAAGCCGGGATAAGGAAAAACCTGAAACGGCTGTGGATCTCCTCAGTGACAGATAAAGCAATCAGGGAGGGTTTTGCCAGGCTTAAAGATGGTAGGGATTATGATAACCTTTACGCATCAGCGGAAGCCCGGGCAGAGGCAGACTGGGTTGTGGGCATCAACGCCACCCGGGCACTCACCTGCAAGTTTAACGCCCAACTATCCTGCGGCAGAGTTCAGACACCCACAGTGGCAATCATTGCAGCCAGGGAAGCGGAGATTAATAGTTTCAAACCGAAGCCCTTTTACGGCATCACTGCTGAAACAACAAGCCTCAAGCTGACCTGGCAGGATAAGCAAAGCGGTAACACCAGGATTTTTGATCAAGACAAATGTGAGCGGATCATAGCCAAGCTTCAGGGTAAAGAAGTCCGGATTGTGGAGGTTAGCAAAGCTTACAAGAAAAAACTGTCCCCCCGGCTCTATGACTTGACCGAACTGCAAAGTGATGCTAACAGGCTCTTCGATTTTTCGGCCAGGGAAACCCTGTCAATTATGCAGGGACTCTACGAAACCCACAAGGTTCTCAGCTATCCCCGCACTGATTCCCGCTATATTTCCAGCGACCTTGTAGAAACTTTAAAGGAGAGGGTTAGAGCCTGCGCCCAGGGGCCTTATCGCGCCATGGCCCAACCCGTCTTGAAAAAACCGATCACTACAAGCAAAACTTTCGTCGACGACAGCAAGGTTTCAGACCACCACGCTATTATCCCCACCGAGGAAACGGCACCTTTAAGTGCAATGAGTCTTCGGGAAAAGAAAATTTACGACCTGGTGGTAAAAAGGTTTTTAGCCGTATTGTATCCACCCTTTGAATACGAGCAGACTACAGTTAAGGCGGAAGTTGGCGAAGAAACTTTCACAGCCCGGGGTAAGATCGTAATTAAGGAAGGCTGGAAGGCCCTTTACAGCGGTGGTTTCGAACAAGAAGATGATGAGACGGAAGATACTGATCAACCGGCAGAACAGATCCTTCCCACCCTGAACAAAGGAGACCGTTTAAAGATCGTCAACCTTAAACAGACCAGGGGCGAAACCTGTCCGCCGCCGCGGTTCAATGAAGGGAGCCTCTTAAAGGCGATGGAGAACCCTGCTCGCTTCATGTCCGGCGAAGACAAGAAACTAATCGACACTATCGGAAAATCGGGTGGATTGGGCACGGTGGCCACAAGGGCCGATGTGATCGAGAAGCTCTTTAACAGCTTCCTGATCGAACTTAAGGGTAAAGAAATCTTTACCACCGCCAAGGGCAGGCAATTACTCGAACTGGTGCCGGCAGACCTGAAGTCTCCAGCCCTGACAGCACAATGGGAACTGAAACTGGAAGCGATAGCCAGGGGAACCCTGGCAAAAGATAGCTTCGTAGCAGAGATGAAAGATTATGCCCGGACAGTGGTTGGTGCTATTAAGGCCAGCGATAAAACTTTTAAGCATGACAACCTTACCGGCAACAAATGCCCCCGCTGCAACCAGTATCTGCTCGAAGTAAAGAGCAAAAAGGGTAAAATGTTGATCTGCCCTGACCGGGAGTGCGGCCACCGGGACCTGGTGGCAAAAACCACCAATGCCCGCTGCCCCCAGTGTCGCAAGAAGCTTGAACTCAGAGGTTCGGGTGAAAAGCAAATATTTGTCTGCAAGTGCGGTTTTCGGGAAAAGCTGTCCGCTTTTGAAGCGAGAAGAAAAAAGGAAGGCCATAGGGTTTCCAAAAAAGAAGTTTCCCAATACCTGCATGAGCAGAAAAATGATGTTGATAGACCGCTCAACACCGCCCTGGCCGACGCCTTGAAAAGCCTAAAGCCGGAGAAGGGACAATAACTTCAGGTTTTTGGTGAATATGGATAGTTATAACTGGTATTTACAACTGAAAAAGCCTTCATGGGCTCCCCCGGCCTCACTTTTCGGCCCTGTTTGGTCTGTCCTCTACCTGCTGATCTTCCTTTCATTCGGCACTGTCTTTTACAAGACTGCAACGGGTACACTACCATGGTTCCTGGCTATCCCTTTCGCTTTAAATCTGCTTTTTAACTTTATATTCACCTACCTTCAGTTTGGGCTCAAGAATAACTTGCTGGCAGCCATCGATATTATACTGGTTGCCATATCGCTTATCCTGGCCCTTATTTTTATCTACCCCTTCATAACCTGGGTAGTTATAATTAATATCCCCTATCTGGCCTGGGTATTGTTTGCAACGATGCTTCAAATAAATATTACAGTGCTCAACAGGTAGCACCTGCAGTAATTAAAAATTACCTTCAGCCCCTTGGCCATAATCAGAATACTCCTATAAAAAAACAACATCGATCTGCTAAAAACAGCATTTCCGGAACTTAAAAAACAGCGCCATTTCCGCTTGACTGAATAATCCGAATAAGCTATAATCAGATGATTAAATTTTGAAAGGTTGTGATATTTTGGATCAATACAAAAGTTGGGTTATCGGCACGGTAATTAAACCAGCAGAAACCTTCAGGGATATAAATGAGAAGAATCCTATTGGTCTGGCATTTGTCACTTATCTTGTGGTTTCAATGCTTAGCAACTTTGCTTTAATGTTGTTTGATTCAGATAAGGCCGGCATTACCGGTGCTCTTCAGTCAGTTAAAGAATCCTTCGGTTCCATTATTACTGTTTTAATTTTTGTGACATTACTACACTTCATAGCCCGGCTTTTCTCAGGTGGACAAGGCCGGTTCTGGAACTTCTGCTCCTGCTACCTTTTTGCTATAATACCACTTATTTTTACCGTTGTACTTGTGCCATTCTTTTCTTTATTCGGCCTGACAGGTTTATTCGCCGGCTCAGTAACCACCATGATGCTCATAGCGTGGACCCTGGTTCTCGACGTTATCGCTATTAGAGAAAGCTACAGTCTTACAACATTGTCCAGCGTCCTGGTTATGGTCATCGCTATTGTGATCATAATTGTCATAGTCTTTCTATTCGCATTGCTATATGTAGGCCTAATATCCAGATAAAAGAAACCATTTTACACTTAATTTTGCCATCTATCTGTCAGTCTACAATTACCGGTCTAAATTGATAAGAACGTGAACCAGTCTTCTTTCATGCGTTATAAAACCCCTTCGAAAAAAGCGCTTACCTTGTTGGCCATGCTCTGCTCGTGACCACCCCAGAAGTGGTCAACCCCCGGCACCAGCTCGACCTGTCCGGGAGGATTCATTTTTTCTGCCTCCACAGACAACAGCTCATTTGACACCACATGGTCTTGCGTACCGCAGATAAAGTAAGCCGGCAGACTCAAACTATCCATTATTCCCGGGGCAACTACCGGCGATACAGCCGCCAGGGCCCGCACATGTTCAAGATTCCTCACTGTATTCAAAGCCACCATGCCGCCAAAGGAATAGCCCATGACACCCAGCCTGCCCGGATCAACCTCCGGTCGCTCTGCCAGTGCGGCTATTGCTGCCTGCAGATCATCCCGCTCGCCGACACCGTCATCAAAAGAGCCTTCACTTGAACCAACACCGCGGAAATTAAAGCGAAAGGCAGCAATACCCCTTTCGGCAAGGACACGGCTCACCGTTACGACCACATTGTTGTGCATATTGCCCCCGTAAAGCGGATGGGGATGACACAAAACCACCCCTGCTATTTTACGATCAGTTGCCCCGGGCAAATGTATGACACCTGCGAGCTTCAAATCTTCATTTAAAAAAGTAAGGGGTATTTCTGCCATTTATTATTCTCCTGTTCCATGATACAGTTTAGCAGTTTGTGAAAGGATTATCTTCATTAGCTTAAGTAATAAGGCCTGGTAATTCTAGCGAGCCCTTCCTCCGCCACCTCCGGAACTTCTACCCCCACCACCGGAAAATCCACCACCAGTGAAGGGACTGCTCAAAGCAATCTTTGCCTCGGCTAAGGAGTCTTTGAAAACAATTCTGCTATGAGCTCTACCGAGGGTTTTGGTCAGGGATAGATTCATCGTACTAAAGCCTTGGAAAAGTGAGGTTTCACCGGTTATCTCTGAACCAGCTATACCGAACAGCCGGGTACCCGATTTATGGTCAGAGGGTAGAGTGGGCTTGGCCACAGTCAGTTGGTTGATAACCTGGCCGGCATAACCGAAAGCAACAGCATATACAAGAAAATGTTCCCAGACAACAAGTGAAGAGACTGAAGAATCCCTGATATTTGAGAAATGGCAAAGGTATCTTTCAAATGCTTCCCACTTCGCCCTCTGGTCGGCTCCGTAGTCAGTATACCAGTGTTTCGGTGCAAGAAATAAAAGGGCTAAAAGAGAAATCGTTGCCGCGACTAAAAGGAAAATAAACCCCCTTTCAAGAGAGACATAGACTAACAGGCCGATGAGGATAGCCGCTGCAATCTGCCAGGGACGGTAATGATAGCTTTCAAAAAAGCCCCGTTTATCACCTATGCGCCTGACCGCGCCTTTCCAGTCTCGATAAAATTTACCAAATTTTTCAGGCTCCTTTTTGGCATAATCCTGAATCTGGCTAAAAGTCACAGATACCGGACCATCATCGTCTTTAGAAGTTTTCTCATCTGCAAAATTTTCGGAAAGTATGGTTTCGAATAAGAACGAATAGAGGCGACGGTCAAGGGAGTTCAGGGATTCCTCCCTTTCAGTCTTAATCAACCGGTAATCTGCATCACTGCCTGCCGCTGGCTGGAGCTTTTCGATCCGCAGGAACCCCCTCCGGGCCAGATTAAGTATTGCCGCAGAGATAAAGCTACCCATAATTTTTCTTCTTGACAGAAGGTAGCCGGCAATTTCCGGGGGGTAATCGCCCGGGAGATCCCGGTAATAATCACCTTTATAAGCTTCCCCTCGATTTGCTGACTGTTTCCATAGCAAAAATACGGCCAAACCGGCCAGCACGAGCAAGATAACCGAAACTATTGGTTCAAAAACCCTGATCAGGTTGGCACGGCGGGTGTGGGCTTCTTCTTCATTTATAATTCCGGGCAGAGCTTCCCGACTGCTTAATCTTGTCGCCTGCGGGACAAGCTCGGGAGGAAATGTCACCCGACCACCCAGGTAGGTTTCGGCGGGAAGGCGGGAGATTTCCCAGGTAATCAGGCGCGGACCTTTAATTTTTACCGCTCCGTGCTGGGGCCCGTGTCCCCAGGCCAGAAGATCTGCTTTGTCAGCCCCGGCCGGCAGGGTCAGGTTGACCAGGACATTTTTCGCTGGAATTTCCCACCTATCACCAATAAAGATGTGGCCCAATTCGGCCACATCTTCGTGAACAACCACCACATCTTGCACAGTGTATTCGAGAACAAAGGACCTGGTCTCATTATTGGCCATATAGCTCCAGTCTACAAGCAGCGAATCTTCCTGCCGTTGCAGGGCGAAAGTGTCCGGTTTAGAGGTCGGAAACTCGTCAACCTGGACATAAAGCTTTTCCCCTTCGCGTACCTGGATATCGGTATAATCAATACCACCACGAAAATCAAGAGATTGTTCAAACCCCCTGAAACGACCTGAAAAGTTAAAAGTGCGAGTCTCAACCACCCTCATACTTCCATCGGGCAGAATCTCGGCATCAATTTCTACCTGCAAAATGTCGTACGATCGGGAAAAACAGTTAGATGGCAAGAAGAGCAAGACTGCGAGCAGAATAAGACCGATCGAAAGCAAATTAAACAATGTTTTCTTAATGACTAACCCCCCCACACATCAATTTAAACAGTCTTTGTCTTTGAAAAAAAACAATACTCGTCCAAGCTTTTTTTACTTCAAAAACAATAGACTCCAATTATTTGCTAATTTTTTTCTTGGTGATTTTCTTCTTTGGTTAGGCTCCAACAAAGCACCAGTTATTAATACTCTGGCAAGAGAACTATGCAAAAAATAATAAGTTTAATAATTATAACAATTTGCTAATATGGCTGTCAATAATTCGCGACCATTCATTTTTTATTTTACCCTCATCACCATATCAATAATACAATAGACGATATCTTCCGCCCCGTATGGCGTCATGAGACTGAAGCCCAGCTCCTCCATTATCTCTTCTGCCGATGATTCCTGAACAGGGAAACATTTCAGGAAGGCCCTGCCATCTAGCAGGAAGCAACAGAGGCCACTCATCTGTTGAGTAGCCTCCTGCACTATTTATTGAAATATACACTCTGTTTAAAAACTGTACTCACCATCATTCGCTGGGTTGGAAGAGCTGCTCGGCCATAAACCATAAAACAGTGTAATCAGCATCGGAATCCATACTCAAACTGTACTGAATGCCCGGCACTGCATCATACCAGAGAATTACTCCGACTATTGTATCGCCATCATCGGCGATTAAAGTTTTACCGCTGCAGTAGCTGACATCTGTATCCACTTCTTCAGTCCAATCATAGTACATACCGGAAATATCCGTCCATTCTGCTGCTGCGCTGGCGCGGTAATTGTAGCCAATATCATCTAATGTAAAGTCAACCTGCGCTATTTTACCCTCATCGCCCATATCAATAATACTATAGACGATATCTTCCGCCCCGTATGGCGTCATGAGACTGAAGCCCAGCTCCTCCATTATCTCTTCTGCCGATGATTCCTGAACAGGATTTGGCATTTGTGCCTGGGGTGTTTCTGCTTCGTCTGCAGAGCATGCTACCACCACTAAACTAATCATTACCAGGAATAAAACAACTAAGCTTTTTTTTGCCATCATTACTTCTCCTTTCTTTTTGCCTTTTTAGTTTACAATATCAACAGGGTAATAGTCATCTACCAATAATCAAGACCAGGAGCACAAACAAGGCCACTTTTAAACTTTTCTTCTTTTTCAAGTGATCACCCCTTCCTACCTATGCATTAAAATGCCTTTGAAGTTACAAAAGGTTAATCCAGACTTTAAGAGGCAGTCAAAGCCTATTAACCAAGCATGTCGGCCAGGCCGGAAGCGCGCTCCAGGGAGTGCTTGAGGCCCTGGTTCAGGATTTCTTGCGGGCCGACAATGACCACTGACTTTTTAGCCCGGGTTATCGCCGTGTAGAGCAGCTCCCTGGTTAGCGGGCGGACATGGACAGTGGGAAGGATAATCGCCACATTTTCATATTCAGACCCCTGGGCCTTATGCACTGTGGTTGCCCAGGCCGGGTCAAGGCGTCCTCTTAGTGCTTCAATGGGGTAAGCCACGAAGCTGCCGCTCCGGGGGAATACAGCCATCGGTTCAGCAGGTCGCTGTCTTGCTACCGACTCCACAACCACGTTAAGCACCAGACCTGAATCGCCATTGTAGAGGCGCAAAGAATAGTCATTGCGGGTCATCAGCACCGGTTCTCCCAGCAAATAATGGGGGCTACCGTTTACCAGACCCTCCTTCTTAAGATGTTCCAACCACCGCCGAAAGAACCAGGCATTGACCTCTTCTGAACCTGCCCCCCCGGCGGGCATGCGGGTGGCACAGAGGATTCTGAACTGTTCGAAATGGTCAAGTACTTCTTTCAGTTTGGCGGTGTTCTCCGGATCGAAACCGGCCGGGCCGGACCTGTATGTGACTGATAGACGTTCATTGAGATCGGTCAACCGGCTGTTTAGCAGCTCATACCACCTGGTCAGAAAAGCAGCCCTCTGGTATTCATCCCCCGGCATCAGGTGTTCCACGCCTTCAAACAATATTTCCGAAACCCCTCTTCTGGTCGCCAGGGCTGAACCGCTCCCAGCCTCCCCGGGAAATCTGCCCTCGTTGATCACTGCCGCCACTTCAAGAATCCTTTTTCCGGCTGAATCCTCTTCCCTGGCCCGGTAGCTTTTCTCGAGAACCACAACCCGTTGTTTCTCTTTAGTCGCAACATTAGAACGGCAGAGATCCCGCAGGACAGCTCCTGACTCGATGGAGGGAAGCTGGTCGGCATCGCCTAGAAGAATTAATCTCGCTTC
This sequence comes from uncultured Syntrophomonadaceae bacterium, assembly GCA_964627855.1. GTDB lineage: Bacteria > Bacillota > Dethiobacteria > DTU022 > DTU022 > CAZVLE01. The sequence continues at coordinate 10,066 of CAZVLE010000101.1, forward strand.
CGGCTGCAGGGCACGCAGAATCTGATCCATCATGGCCAGGTCGACCATCGAACTTTCGTCAACAATAACCAGTTTTTCTGCAAGAGGATTGCGCTCATTATGCCAGAAGCGATCCCGTCTCGGAGAGTAACCAAGCAGCCTGTGCAAGGTGGTGGAAGGAGGGCAATTATCGATCAGCCAGAGATCGGCTTCAGCGGCTCCTTCGAGAGCTGCCAGTTGACCGGTTACCGACTGGCGCAACCTGTCAGCTGCCTTACCCGTTGGGGCAGCGAGAGCGACCGATTGAAGCAAAGATCGGCCGGTCCTGGCCAAAACACGTAAGATACTGGCCACGATCGAAGTTTTACCGCTTCCCGGCCGCCCGCTGATCACTGTTATTCGGCCGCTCAAAGCCTTGCATATCGCCAGCTTCTGCTGTTCATCCAGACCGGCTTGCACAAAACCTACTGTTGGCGGTGTGGCAAAAACCTCCCGCAAAGCCTCTTCCAGGGTTACTGCCTCCGGTTCATCAACAGCTGGTTTTATAGCGCCGATCATTGTGACAGATGTAATCCGTGCCTTTAATAATTTTCCGACTCTCCCTTCCATAGCATGTAGTTTTTGCATGTAGAGGCAACCGTGATCAAAAATTAGCGGCCTGTAATGATCCGGTTTGCCGAAAATGCCGGCCAATCCGCTGTCGCTCGGGTTATCGCAAGCCTTCTCAGCCTCCCCGAGGATTACTCTTATTACAGCCTTTTCAGCATCATCTGCCTGCAAATCCTTTAAGATTCGATTAAAATGACCGCTCTCGGCCAGTGGCAACCTGGTGCTGCCCTCAACCGACATGGCCTGAACAGCCAGTATGAGCAGCAGCAGGGCCCGCTGTTTTTCAAAACCGAGATCCCGACCGGCCAGAGAGGCTATTTCCCAGGCGAAAAAAAGATCACCGGAATCCAGATTCAGCTCGCCAATGCGGTCAAGTAAGGAGCAGGGCAAATCAGAAACCACGCCAATAGCCGCACCGGTTATTTTTTTATCCCGGCCGGTTAGTAAAGCAGCCAGGCTCATGGGTGTCCAGTCAATTTTCGCTGCCACTGTCTCCACCCCTTTCAGCATCTGCCGTCCCTGTAGCTACAATGGACGAGATTACATCTCCGCCCCATTCAGTGCGTTTTACCAGGGCCCTTTCCCACCCGGCAATTTTTTCGAAGGTTGGGCGGGAAAACCAGATGCCCCGGGTTTCTCCCCCGCCTGCATTTGCAGCCCCGACACCCCGGATAAAGGCGTAGAGGATACCGCCGAATTTCTCTTCATACTCTTTAGCGGAACTGATATTCAAGAGTCGAATAACAGCCAGGCTGTATACCCGGGCCTGAAGATCATAGTTTTTTTCCACGTGGTCGGCAAGAACTGACCTCTCATAAGAAGGCAGGCGGTCACTTTTCCAGTCAAGCAGATATATTTTCTTTTCGTGCTCGAAAACAAGGTCGATCAGGCCCTGTAAAAAGCCACGCATCACCCGGTAAGGCGGCAAATCGTCACTCGTCGCACGGCCATCGTTGCCACCCAGCAGGGGATGAAATTCCTCCGGGATGGGATAGGAAAAGAACATTTCCGGGCAATGGCGCTTACCCGAAGCTAAACCACCCGGCATAGTAAGCACTGCCGTGCCTTCCAGGTTTTCAACCCGCAGTGGGGTCCTCAGGGCGTTGTAAACCAGCTGCAAAACTTCATCGGAAAACATTTCCGCAAAACCGTGCCGGCGCAGGGCGGCTGCAGCCCGCTGTTTTACCTTCTCATCTGCAGCCCAGCTGGCAAATTCCCTGTCTTTGAGCTCTTCAGCCGGGGTAATCTCCAGCAGGGCATGCAACATAATTCCCGTTTCACGTCCGCCGGGTAAACTCGCCTGATCCTGCCCTTCACCACTGTCTAAAGCGGGCAAACCGAGCGAGTCGGGAAACGGAAACCCATCTTCAGCTTCAGCGGCCACCTCTTCATCACGCCTGGACGCACCATCATCTAAGTCTGCTGTAGCAGCCTGCCAGGCCTTGCCTCTGTTCATCCTTGTATAACTGGTCAGGAGCACACCCCGGTGGGCGGGCTTAATCTTTTCAACTTCCGCTTCTCTTGAAGGCGGCAACTCAAGCAGCCCTTCTTCAGGCCATCCTTCCGCTGTTACCTCAACCTTCTCTTCACCCGGCAGCCCTTTCAGGCAGTCAACAGGCCTTAAGATATAACAGTTTCCGTCTTCAAAACGCCCACGTTTCCGCAGTTGGTCAAGCTGTTTTTGCAGCTCCCTGTATAAGCGGCCCAAGCCTTTGTATACATAGCTGTTTTGATCATTTCCGCCAGCAGGGAATGGCTCGAAATAGGGCAGGTAGAGCCGCGCCTTCGCCCTGGTCAGGGCAACATAGATGAGCCGCTGGTTCTCCTCGTCGATTTCCCTGTCTACGGCAGCTTCGATTTCCCCGAAAGCGGGGCCGATATGCAGGCAGCGCCTGTTATCGCGGTGATAAATATTCATATTGATGTCGTCCACGGGCGGATCGCCGAACCCCCCGGCAATAAAGATTACTGAAGCTTCAAGTCCCTTGGCCTTGTGCATGGTCAGGATCTGGACTGCGTCCCGATCGGTTTCCAACCTCTGGATATCGCCCTCACGCCCTTCCGGAAGTTTACGGCCATCAATACGCGCTTTCAGGTTGCGGACGAGTTCGCTCAGGGTAACCGGGTGAGCATGAGTTTCGGCCAGCAGCAGCTCGAGAAGATGCAGGTAGTTGGTCAATGCCCTCTCATTGTCGGCGAAAACAAGTCTCCTTACAAGCCCCGTTTCAGTCAAAATCTTTTCAAAGAGTTTTGACCAGGCCTGGTCGTCGGCCAGATGCTTCCAGTCATGAAGCATGATGGCAAGGGGGTGACTTTCGCCGGCCTCCTTCCAGGCCTGCAGATCGGAAAGATCTATCCCGAAGAAAGGTGTAAGCCAGGCCGCCATCCTGGAGGCCGGATCGGTCGGTGTATCAACGGCACAGAGAAGTCGGTATAAATCATCGGCTTCAGTTGTTTGAAAAAGCCCCTCCTGCTTATAGAAAGCATGGGGAATGCCAAAGCGGCGGAGAACCGCACCGATCATTTGTCCTTCTGATGCTGAACGGGTCAGGATATAGATATCGCTCAGCTTGATCGGTTTCGGCTCACCAGCTCCGCTTCCGGTGAGCAGGCCGCCTTTTTCGGATAAAAGACGACTGATCTCTTCCCCGATAAAGCGAGCAACCCCCTTCCTGACCAGATCAGCATAAAGCTTGTCTCCCCTTCCGTGCAGGTGCAGCAGGTGAACAGGCACTGCCGGTCGACCCTCTTCCAGGGCAACCCTGCTCCTGTCACCGCATTTTACCGCCTCATTATAACTGTTCAGGCCGGTGAAAAAAGAGCTTCCGCAGTCATCCTGGGTGGTGAGGATCTCGTTTATCGCTTCAATCAGCGCTTCCGTGGAGCGGAAATTATCCATTAGCGGCAGCCGTACTGCCTTGCACTTTCCAGTAAGGTATGTTTTTGCCTGCTCGTAGGTATGCACATCGGCCCCGCGGAAGCTGTAAATGGCCTGCTTGGGGTCGCCGATGATGTAGAGGTAATGTCTATCCGTACCGTCGACAAAGATCTTTTTAAAGATAGCCCACTGAACCGGGTCAGTATCCTGGAATTCATCGACCAGGGCAAACTTCCAGCGTTTCCTGAGGGTCCCAATCAGCCCTGCGGCCTTCTCTCCTGTCAACGCATCCAGAACACCCAGCAGCATATCATCGTAATCAAAAAGGCCTAACGAGCGCTTTCTGGCTGCAAGCCTGTTCTGCACCCGCGGCAACAACTTGTAGACAAAAAAACTGTTATCACCGGCCGCCAGTTCAAGCATTCTATTCACTTTTCCATGAAAGCTAACGATTAGATCGGGAGCACCGTCCATTTCTGCCATCCGCCAGAGGTGATCGAAGCGGCTGGCATTTCGCTTATTGATTGTCATTTTTTTAATGGCCCACTCGAAAAGCTGACCTACAGCCTGGTTATGATTTTCCCGGTCGCCCTGAAGTAAAGTGTCAATAAAGCTGTTGATGATCTTTTCTAAACCGGTGTAATCCTTTTTGTCGGCAAAGTAGGACCGGCCAGCCTCCTTCAACTTTTCCGCATCGGGCAGGTCTGCCATTTCTTCTGTAAAAGCTTCCGGGTCCCACTCAGGCGTGACCGGGCAGCGGTCCGGACAGCCTTCCCGGTGGCAGCGGTAAAGAAACTGTTCCAGCTTAAGCATTGATTTATCATCTTCGAGCCAGCGCCTGAGTGCTTCCCCCGCGCCGCTTTGTTCAACCAGCACCCGGCGCGCTTCTTCCCGGAAAGCGAAGCCGAACATCTCCGCCCCGTCGACATGCTCCTGCTCAAAAAGGCGTCCGCCAAGAAAAGCCTGCTCGGAAAGGACCCGGTGGCAAAAGCCGTGAATAGTTGAAATCTGGGCCCCGTCAAAGCGGAAGAGAGCTTCGCGCAACCGGCTCCTGATCGAATCATCGATTGCCCAGTAATCATTAACACTTGCATCTGGCTCCAGATCACCGCTTTCATCACAGACACGGCGGATCAGTGTTCTGACCCGCTCGCGCAGCTCCCTGGTGGCGGCATCGGTGAAGGTTACAACCAGGATCTCCTCAATCTTCGCCTGCCCCCGGATCAGAATATCGAGCACCAGGTGTTCCAGGGTATAGGTTTTACCCGTACCGGCCGAAGCCTCGATGACGGCATGCCTCTTTCCCGGTTCCAGCAGCCTCAATATTTCGGGACGCCTGAAGTAAGCGGTGTTCATTTGACAACCTCCAGGGAGATAATATCTTCGAAGAGCGGGCCGAAACGACGAAAAACCATCTGAAATGCCACTTCTGCAGCAGGCGGCAGGTAGTTTCGCGGTGACGGCACCGGACCCCAGAGGCTGGAAAAGCGGGACCAGTTATTACCGGCCATATTTACAATCAACCTGACCAGTTCACTGCCATCGAAGCCGGCAGCAAATTCTTTCATAGAGATACCGCTTAACATCGACTGGTTCCGGCCACCGCCGACCAGCTCGTAATAATGGGTTATCACTGCCTCAACCGGCAGCAAGTAAGCGTGATGAGCGCTTAGCAGGTCTTCTGCCAGCAGGGAAAGCCATTTAAAGGCTTTTTCCTGATTTGCCGGTTGCAGCCGCATCCTGTAGATAGCAGTCTCTTCCGGCCCGTCAGAGAAGCAGAGCAGAATTTGCCTTTCACCATCACCTAAAACTCCTGCCGCTGCCAGCAAAGCCTGGTCGATCAGACCCCGCAGCAAATAGCGAAAACTGCCTGTTACTGCTGTCTTACCATGGCTTGAAAAAGGTTTTCTGGCCAGGAAAGTTATTGTTACCGGCCAGCCCTTGATCAGTCCGTCGCTGAGTCCTCCAAGATGCACTGCTATCCTTTGTTTATCACTGTCTCTTTTCTTAATTTCAAGATCTAAACTCAGCGGGTCTAGGACACGTTCAGTAGAGCTTAGCCCCTTCGAGCGGCCCAGGCGGACTCGTTCCAGCGGTTGGGGTAGAATTGCCGCGACTCCTCCATCTCCATTATTAGCCAGCAGTTCAAGTGTAGCCTGCCAACCGGCAAAGATATCCAGGTGACGCCTTTCGATTACCCTCCCCAATTCACCGACCGGGATCCGCCCTGCCAGACGAAGCCGTTCAATTCGTTTCCGGTAAAGCTCTTCCGGGCTTTCCCCGCTACTTAGGGATTCCGCAAAAACCTCGCGCATTAGCACTGTTTCAATGAGCCGGTCCACTTCAAAATCTTCCTCTTCCCGGTCAGCCAGGTCTTCCTCCGTCTCGGTCAGGCCAAGCATGGCCGCAGCCCAACCCTGCATAGGACATTCCAGGAAACGGCGCAGGGTGGAGTGGGAAAGGTAAAAGGGGGCTTCCAGGGAACTGCCTTCATCTCCGAAGCTCACCCGCGGCACTGCCTTAACAGCAGCCGGAAGCGGTGCTTCTCCGGGCAGGACAAGCATGGAAGAGAGCTTTTGCCAGGCTCCATCACCGGCAACTTTTTGCAGGGTATTCAGTTCTTCACCCAAGCTTCCGCGAACCTGTAATCCCGGCTCCAGCGAGTCATCATCAACCGGCAGGGCATGTTCCCGCCAGTTTTGGGCAATATGTCTGATTTTGGCTTCAATCCTTGCTTCGTCAAAAAAAGTCTCACCGCCATTATCAAGGCCCTCATAGCGCCTCAGCTGGGGCTCGTGATAAATTGCCTGGATATCTTCTTCAGTGAGGTAGTTTTGCTTTAATATATGAAGCAGTTCCTGCACAACCGCCGAAGGCTGCAGGGGGTCGCCGGTCTGCTCGTCTCTCTTCACATAGGAAAGGTAAAGCCTCTCCCGACTGCATAGCAGTGTTTCAAGAAACATGTAACGATCCCGTTCGGCTGGGTCCACATCTCCGGCCCGTCTAGCGGCAGCCCGCAAATCAAGGGCATCCCTGCTCCCGGCTGCAGGGAAAAGCCCCTCGCCCAGGCCAAGCAGAAAGATCACCTTGAAAGGTATAACCCGCATTGGCAGGAAGGATGAAACGACCACCCCTTCAGCCAGGTACTGCCCCCTGGCGCTGCCTAAAGACTCAATCGCCTTCCCGGTGATCTCAGCCGCTATCCTGCCACTTATCTTCTGCCCTAAATCCATCTTTTCCAATTTTGCCAGCGCTCGGAGCAGGCGCAGGCGATCCCTTTTATCAGCCTCATCTTCTAAATGGAGGTAAGTATCAATTTGAGCGCTGTAGAAACTGGCCCAGTCACTCAAAGTCATCTTGCTGCTGCGCACAAAGCGGGCCTCTAACAGTAAAGAACGGGCCAGCATCCCGAAACGGGCCGCCACCGTGCGAAGCGAACCGGATACCTCTTCAACTAGCCATTGATCCTCACCTACCTGGAAAATTCGCTCATCACCGCTCTTTTCACCGGTCATAAAGGCTCCGAGAGCCAGCCGCCTGATACCCTGGTCCCAGTTGTATACATCACGATCGACATAGGTTCCCTCAAAGTCGGTGCGATCAGCCCCGAAAACAATGCCCAGTGCTTCGGCCAGCGCTGTCAGGTCACCGGGGGAAAGACCAGCAAAACGTCCGATAACAGCGGGGTGGCTCATCAAGGCCAGCATCTCTGCCCGGGAAAAACGGCCAAAAGGCAGCTTAAGCAGCAGAGTCATCACCTCGAAAATACGGCTCCCTGCCGTCCCGGGCAGGTCGGATACACTGTTCGGCAGATTATGACTGGATGCAAAAACAGTTTCAACCTGAGGCAGGTAGATATCTCGTCCGGCACTGTTGATAATCACGGCTATATCACTAAATCGTAAGGGTGGCTTGCCCCGATCATTTTTCATCAGCTTCCAGATCTCATCAGCCACCCATTCCACTTCACGGCGTACCGACGGGGCCGCAATTAGTTTGATCGTATTATCCGGCTTATGGGAATCTGCCCTACCCTTATCCTCCGTTTTCTCCGGTTCACGGAAAAGGATATCTCTCTGGAGCACCTGAAGAAGGCTTCCGCCTTCCGGCTCCGTAAACCTGTCAGTAAAGTCGCAATCGGTCAGTTCTCCGAGCAGGCGCACATGTTCACGGCCGGGATGGCCCCAATAGCGAAGGGCCGGGTTGTCGGCTGCGAAAAGCCCGAAAGGATCGTCGTTTTCAGTTTCACCGCCCTCGGCCCAGATGCGCTTTTCCCGCCGGTTTTTTTCCTTATCCAGACGGCTGTAGTAGGCCCGTTCCGTCTCAACATCCTCCCAGAACTCGGCGCAGGGGTTGAGAGTATAAATAAAGAGAGGGTTGTTTTCCGCGAGAAGTGTAAAGAGGTTCTGAAAGAGTCTGGCCACATATGAGACCCCGAAGATGTGAACCGGGGGCAGCTCTGCCATTCTGATCATGCTCACCAGCTCTGCTTCGGCAGCAAGCTGGTCCAGGGTAATCCAGCGCCCGCCTTCCGGGGGCGGGTTTTTCTCCAGAAGACCACCTTCGGCAAAAACCTCCTGCCACAAAGCACGTTGCCAGGCAACGGTTGACGCAAGATCCTGATCAAGCTTTACAGGGTCGGCATAACGATGCTCCATATTAAGCTTGCCTTTGCCGCGCCAGTCAGCGACCATCTCACTCCTTGAATAGCTATATTCCTGGAAGAGGTAAGCCATGCGCACGGCCAGCTGAACCTTACGTATATCGGCACCGTCACTTAAAAGCATATTATCTATAGCTGCAGATGGCCCTTCGCTACCGGGTAAAATTTGGGCAGTCTCCCCGGAGCTATCAAGATACCTGCGCACCGGCTCCAGTTCCGGGCTGCCGATGGTATCTTCGTCCAGTAGAATCGCCAGTATGGCCGCCTCAATTATGTCGAGATCGACCAGTTTATAATCTCCGGGACAGGTCTTGGCAACAACATCCCCGATGAACTGCTCCAACCTTCTAAAGCGCAAGTTGGCCGCAACACCAAGCTTCTGGGCCAATCCTAAGCGCACCCAGGTCTCCATATTCCGGTTTGGCACCACCAGCTCGACCACTTCCAGGGGGTGGCTATTAAACCTTTGACCTTTAACTGTGTCGGCCAGGGCATCGAGCAGTTGTTCCGTCCTGTTGGAATAAAACAGCTCAATCATCGGGATATCGCTCCTGATATATTTTCCTACATTACCGCAGGCAATCCTAGTGACTATCGTTCTTCAGTAACATCTTATATCTTTTCAGCGACACATATATGTCAGTTCGTGAACAAGTGACGGTTCCGTTTCTTCCAGTTACGCCTGGTTTACTCAAACGCCAATAGTCCGGTTGAGTTTCTTTGAACCTATTATTAACCACAAGCACACAAAATACAAATGCGATCTGGTAACAGTTCTCTTAACGCGAAGTGAAACAAGCCGGACAGTGCGGTTAGACCGCAGAACCAAGAAAACCTGCTTGGATCATTTTTTCAAACTCGCCCGAGATATCTTATACCGGTAGGTATATGAGAATGGAAGTCGGTTTATCTGTTGGTATTGAAGTTCGATGGCTATTTCAACACCATAAGCATAGCCACCAGACTTTACATTATTATATTTCAGCTTGAGCTTATTAGGTGCCAGGTAAAAATAGCCCTCGATGATTACGGATTATGATGATTGAACAATTTGGTTTATACAACAGGGCGGCTGGGCTAATTTTTTGCAGGGAAACGCTATGAAGCCTTAGAAGATACAAATAATTAAATGTATGTTGCTCTTTTCATACTCAAGCTCACCGGCATAAACTAAATATCCCTTGTCACCGCCGGTAATTTGTTAAAGTAGGTTAAATTATTATGCAGCGATTTATGATAAGTCATTGCTGCCCTGATCTCTACCGGGATAAAAGCAACTGCCAAAATTTACCTCTTTATTATTTCTTCTATCTGGAACAGTTCATGAAGATAAGCAGTTGGAAGCATTAACAACACACCTGCAAAAGCTCGGTCAGTCGAAAACCGGTGAGTTGACTTAGTCCATGGCTTAGTTTAAAATTACAAGGAGGTGAACAGCCATGCAGGTTAATGTTCATGAAGCAAAAACCAACCTATCCAAGCTGCTTAAGCAGGTCAGTGAAGGGCAGGAGATAATTATTGCCCGTTCCGGAAAACCAGTTGCCCGCCTTGTGGCTTACAGAGAAAAACCGACCAAGCGAGTGTCGGGCAGCGCAAAAGGCAAATTTGTTTTAACCCCTGATTTCAACGATCCTCTGCCTGCAGAAATATTAGCGGAGTTCGAAGCATGAGGCTGTTACTTGATACACACGTATTTTTGTGGTGGATCGCAGGCGATCATAGATTGTCCAAAAAAGCCGTAAAGGTTATCAGTGAAGCCGATAACCGGCTTTTCCTGAGTGCAGCCAGTGGCTGGGAGATCGCAATCAAGGCAAAGCTTGGCAAGCTACATATTGATGGTGACGTGACCTCTTTTATCATCGAGCAGATGCGCCTTAACTCAATTGAGCAGCTGCCAGTTATGCTTAGCCACGCTTTGCATGTTTCCACCCTGGAATCTCTCCACCGCGATCCCTTTGATCGGCTGCTCGTAGCCCAGGCACAGCTGGAAAGAATGCCGATTCTGACTGCCGACCGGCATGTTACTATTTACCCTGTCGAGACAGTCTGGTAGAGTTTAATAACTTCTCCAGATTTAATATTGCTTGCGCAGAGAAGAAAGATTAGTATTTTCGTTACTGTTGGAATTTTATTGCTTCGCAATCCTGTTGGATGCCAAGCTGACCAATATGACTTTTCTATCAGGATAAGCGATCAAAAGAGCGAGTTGTCTGGGGCCGCCAATTCCTGCTTTGATAAATAATTATAACATCGCTGGGGTAGCGATCGCCCTTGTCGAAGATGGTGAAACAGCCTGGGTAAGAGGATACAGGTATGCCGATCCTGCAGGTTCAAAGCAGTCACCGCCTGGGTAGTAATGAAACTGGTGAATGGCTGGTAAGAAATGGCCAAGGGGGAATCTGATGGGAAGTACTGTTAGAATAGAAGTGACAACAGCAGATCAGTTGGATAAATTATTAGATGTTTTTCTTTCGGCATTCAAAGATGAAGCGACAACTGCGGTCTGGCTCGATCTTTCCTCCGAAAAGCTAAAAAGACTATATGGAACCCTGGTGTTAATAAAACTTAAACTGTACCTGGAAGCGGGTAACCCTATACTTGTTGCAATTGAAGACAGCACTATTTTAGGGTTGATTATATTGAAGTTGCACCATGTGAAAACATCTAAACTCAGGGCCGTACAGCTAATTGTACCCAAGTTGCTGAGACTTGTGAGACTAGTGCCATATTACATACGGGCCATTCGGATGGGTATGGCTGATGCAACAAGGTCACCCGAAAACCTACCCCTAAATCATGATGTTTTAGAAGCTATAGCAGTCCATCCGGACCATCAGGGTAAAAAAATCGGCAGAAGGCTTCTTGACCACGCACACGATTATCTTCACCACAATAGCGATTCGCCTGGAATTTACCTAATGACCGGTGAAGAAAAAAACAGGCAGATCTATGAGGTTTTTGATTATAAGTTAATAGAAAAAAGGGATACAAAAGGTTTTGTATCCTATCACATGTACCGTTCAATGTTTGACCAATAGTAAAATAATTTTTAGACGTGCCGCTACCTCGCGCCCATCAGGGCATTTTCGATTGCCTTCAGGATCACCTTGGAGCTGGAGGTAACACCGCTGATAGTATCAACCTGCAACGATTGTGCTTCAATGACATGGTCAGTGATTACTTCCGCTGCCTCCCCCTGCCCGTGCCGGTGATCAAGCTTTATATCCGTTATGCGGTGATCTTTCACGGTTACCTCTACGGTAGCCCCAACCCAAACGGCTTCAGATGAACCAGTGTAGATGCCGTCAGGAATTGTTGCAAGATTTACTTCGCCGATCGTTATCTCTTCCACAGCCTGACGATAGCTGCTTAGATCGGAAAAATATTTGGCAGCAAAAGCTCCCCCGACAACCAGGATAACTGCGAGGATCAGAAATAATATGTTTTTTCTTTTTTTCATAATACTCATCCCTTCAACATCTTGAGACTCTAATGCTCAAGATTGTTATGATTATATAATAAATCCTTGTGAATTACTACCATAAATTCTATTAAACTACATTTTTCTATGGCCAGTGCAAAGCAAATTAAATCTGGGCAGTTGTTTTAAGGTAATAAGATAAATAACAAACTGCTATTATTGCAAAGACTACTGAAAGTATAACAAAAAACCAGATATCCACTACCAGGAAGCCGTAGATTATATTAAAGCAAAAATGAATCCAGATGGCATTAAAAAGATTTTTGTTTTTATCTAAAGCAACATTCATAATTATAACCAATGCTGTCATGACCACAACATTTGAAATGATATAAGGGATTAGAGCTAATCCTGCAAAATCGGAATCAACAAACCAAAGCACTGCATGCCAGAAAGCCCAAACCACGCCTAGCAATAGGGAACCTTTTATGAACCCGTACTTGTTGTTAAGTTCAACACGCAGATATCCTCTCCATCCCGATTCTTCTCCCGTTGGTCCAGATAGAAATGACAGGACTAATAATAACGGCAATGAGTAGGCTCCAAGGGCAAAGAAATCATGAAAAGCTTTTTGATTAGCTATAGACAAAATCAATACTGATAATAATATCCCTCCAATTACGACTGCTGAATTTAATAGTAACAAATCCAGACGAATTTTTTGCCCAAATGCATCACGGTAAAACTCCTTTATGGTCATATTGGGTCTTAGCTTTTTAAACATGATCAGTAAGGCAATTGTCGGTGACCAGGCACAGAGGTTTGCTAGCCAACGCATTGTCAGCGGTGATGCATTAAAAACCATAGAGGCCGTTCCACAAATTCCCATCACCATAACCCAAAATAATAGATAGGCGACAATCACATATTTCCACATCATATCCATGTTTTTAATCTTGCTCGTTAGAGTTGTCATGATATCCTCCCGTTAATTTGGTATGCGTATTAAATTCATTGCCGCCTTACCAATAATCATAAGCAGCTTGCTTTACTCATAATTTATATCCCTACTTTCCGCATTTCCTCCCTGACTTTTTCAATTCTTACTTCCAACTCTGAACCATTAAACTTGGGTAAACTCACTTCACTGACAATCTTGCCATCAATCATGAACAAGATACGCTCGGTTTGTGCCGCCACAGTGGCATCGTGGGTTACAAACATAATAGTGACCCCTTCTCGGTTAAGTTCTGAGAAGATCGCCATTATTTCCTGTGAAGTTTTTGAGTTAAGTGCCCCGGTCGGTTCATCCCCGAAAACTATTTTTGGGCTGTTAATCAGGGCGCGGCAGATACCCGCGCGTTGAAGCTGCCCCCCGGAAACCTGGGTAATGTCTCGGTTCTCCAGCTCGTCAATACCTACTTTTCCCATCAGCGATTTGGCGTTATCTGATATTTTTGATCCTTTATTTCTGTTGCCTCGCATCGAGGGGAGTACAATGTTATCTAAAATATTCAGGTTCTTCAGCATGGTTGGCTGCTGAAAAACAAAACCCATCTTTGTTCTCCTGAGATCGGCCATCTCATTTTCGCTTAAGGTCGAAATATCCTGATCGTCAAAGATTACTTTTCCGGAGTCGATATTGTCCATGCCGCTTAAGGCAAAAATGAGCGTTGTTTTTCCTGATCCCGATGGACCCATTACTGCAACAAACTCACCCTCAACTACATCAACCGAAACGCTGTCAAGAACATTGCGGTTTTCACTGCCCACACCATATGATTTAATTATTTTTTCAGCCATTAGAATTTTTTTCATCAGCTTACTCCTTTATATTTTCAGAGATTTTGATCTGCACTATGCCTGCTGTTCCGGCCACTGTGGCCATCATTACGAAACCTAACATCAGCAGCGGGCTTAGCAGGTAAGATAAAACCGGATTGTTTGTAAAAGAAAATGAGGAAGCGCCAACGTAAGCAATTGCCAGCCCTGCCAGTGATTGTCCCAGGGTGTTTGCCAGCAGGGTACCGGTAACCACCCCAACGAGAAGCACAAATACTGAGCGTGCGGCAAACTGCATCCTGATATCCCGGGCTGTATAACCGAAAGCCTTCATTACTGCGATAGAGTAGCGATCTTTGGCGACCAGCATTTTCATAAAGAGCAGGGTTACCAGCACACA
>CAZVLE010000102.1:0-10439 GCA_964627855.1 uncultured Syntrophomonadaceae bacterium
GGCATAACCGGGATTTTACCGCCGCCGCCGGGGGCATCGACAACAAAAGTCGGAACACCGAGACCGGTGGTATGGCCGCGCAGGTTTTCAATAATTTCAATACCGGCCGCTACGGAAGTGCGAAAATGCGAAATACCCTGGGTAAGATCACACTGATATATGTAGTAGGGGCGGACCCTGATTCGCAGCAGTTCATGGCTCAGCTTTTTCATTACCTGGGGGCAATCATTGACCCCGGCGATGAGCACCGACTGGTTGCCGAGGGGAATGCCTGCATCGGCCAGACGGGCACAGGCTGCCTCTGCCTCAGGAGTAATTTCCCGGGGGTGGTTAAAGTGCGTGTTCAAATAGATGGGGTGATATTTTTTCAACATGCTGCAAAGCTCCGGAGTAATACGCTGGGGCATGACCACGGGGGTGCGACTGCCGAAGCGAACCATCTCGACGTGAGGAATCTCTTTAAGCTGCTTCAGGATATGCTCGATCAGTTCATCACCAATCAACAATCCATCGCCCCCGGAAATGAGCACGTCCCTGACAGCCGGTGTGTGGCGGACATAATCGATGGCCGCATCGATCTTGGTCCGGGTACTGGCCTTGTCGGTACCCCCGGCCATACGACGGCGGGTGCAGTGGCGACAATACATGGAACACTGGTCGGTAACCAGTAGCAAGACCCGGTCGGGATAGCGATGAGTCAAGCCTGCAACAGGCGAATCGACATCTTCATGCAGGGGATCGGCCATGTCGGATTCAGGCCAGTGCAGCTCCTGGGCGGTTGGTATGGCCTGCTTACGGATGGGACAGTTAAGATTATCCTGATCAATCAAGGAGGCATAATAGGGAGTTATGGCCATGCGGAAGGTTTGCAGGCATTTTTCCACGCCCTCTTCTTCTTCCGCGGTCAAATCGACAACCTGCTTCAACTGCTCCAGGGTAGTGATACGGTTGCGCACCTGCCAGTGCCAGTCATGCCAATCTTCAGGGGTTACATCTTTCCAAAGTGGTATTTTCCGGTAATCGCGCATTTTTCTGCTCCTTTCGGGTTCCAGGACTGTTGATCTTGGTCAGGTCAATTTAAGTTCATAGGCGACGGAGTCAGTGGTGAAACCATGTTTTTCATATATTTTTCCGGCAGCAAAGACCAAATTAATTTGCCCGCCGACGGCATACAGCATCCTCGTCAGTCGGGGTAGCCATCCTTAAGGTCCATAGGCCGGCATTATCTCTTTTTTCTGTTTCTTTACCCACTGTATTGTATCAGATTATTGCCGGGGCGGTAAATAGCAGTTTAGTCCAAAAGAGAAAGCCGGCCTTTAGACCGGCTTTCAGGCATTTGCTTTTTTTTGACGGCCGGAAAAACAGGCCTACCGCCAAAGAGGCAGTAAAACCCTTACTTCTCGCCCGCTTCGATTAGCGTGGCGTCTGCTGTTGGCTTACCGACAAGTTTGACAAAGACAATCAGGACGACAACCCCGAGGATGATTGAGATAAGGGGATGAACGCCCAGACCGGCGGGAATGAAACCAAAAACACCGGCAACCACGGCACCGGTAATGGCATAGGGAATCTGAGTGCGAACGTGGTCGATATGGTCTGATCCTGCACCAGTGGAGGAAAGAATAGTGGTGTCGGAAAGCGGCGAACAATGATCACCGAAGATAGCTCCGGTAAGTACGGCAGCCAGGGTTGGAATCAGTGATGCTTCGCCGCCGACGGCAAAAGCTAACGGTATAGCCAGCGGAGTAACTATACCCATGGTGCCCCAGGAAGTTCCCATGGCGAAAGCCATGAAACAGGATAAGATGAAGATCAGCAGGGGCAGTATTGCAGGGCTCAGTCTTTCACCAAGCAAACCAATTAGATACAAATCAGCGCCAAGCTCTCCGGTAACGTAGCTGAGAGACCAGGCCAGAACAAGAATGATCAGGGCCGGGAAAACAGACTTGGCTCCGTTAATGATGGTATCGATTGCTTCCTGTAGCGGAACAAGTTTCTGGACAAGAACCATAATCAGACTTACCAGGGCGCCAAGACTGGATGCCCAGAGTAAAACCACACTGGAGTCAGCATCGCCATACACAGATCCGAAGGCTGCCAAGGCGGCATTCGGTACATCGGGATCTACTACATACATTTCATAATACTCCCGATAAGCCTCTACCCCGCCACCTTCGACGAAAAGGCCTACAAAAATGGCAATAATGATAACAAGCACAGGGACAACAAAGTTAAACCAGCGCAACGGGGTCCCTTCTTTAGGCTGCAGCACTTCGGTATCGGTAGCCGACAGGGGAACCGCACCGTCGCGCAACAGTTTGCCTTCTTTCCTTGCCCTTACTTCAGCTTTATACATGGGTCCATAGTCTTTCATGGTAATTGAAAGAATCAGAACCAGGGCAATGGCAAAAATGCTGTAAAAGCGGTAGGGAATACTCTTCAGGAAGATCAGGTAAACCGGCGGATCTTCCACACCGATGGCGAGATAACCATCTCCGATGACTCCTAGCTCAAAACCGATCCAGGTCGAAATGAGGGCCACGGTGGCAATAGGCGCCGCGGTGGAGTCAATTATATAGGATAGTTTTTCTCTTGATATTTTCAGTTTATCAGTTATCGGTCTGGCGGTATTACCGGCAATGATACAGCTGGCATAATCGTCAAAGAAGATGATCATACCCATCAGCCAGGCCGAAAGCATCCCGCCACGGGCGGTAGTGGCTTTTTTAGCCAGGGCTTCAGCAATGGCATGTGCGCCCCCGGCTTTTGTAACCAGACCCAGAGCTCCGGCAATAATCATGGTGAAGATAAGAATGGCCGCATACCAGGGGTCGGCTGCGCTTTCCAGAATGTACGTATCACTAGTTCGAAAGAATCCATCAGCAATTGAGCGCAAGCCGGCTAACGCAGGATTTAGTCCAGCGTCTAAAAGAGCACCGGGGTAAGCGAGAAAAGTCGCCCCAACCCACACGGCAACAAACAGGGAAATAATGACCTGACGGGTGGCAATTGCCAGAACGATAGCTAAAATCGGTGGTAAAATAGAAAGAATACCAAAATGTTCCATAAACTCGTAACCTCCTTAACTGTTGTTATCCCTATAAATGGGCATCACAGCGACAGAACCTAGAAAAATCACCTGCCCCCTTCCCGGTTCTATACTATCAAATATTAATACTTCTACACTATTATTATTATTCCTGCATAATCTGACCATTGTACTGACAAATATTTCTGCTGGAGGATTTATCAAGCAATCGACCACCTGCAGCTGCTTCAAAGCTTAAAGTGGTCGATTGTATAATCCAGACATGCCGCTTATTTTCAAGGTCCACCGACTTTTAAAGACCTGTTCTCTCCCTGAAACGTTCGACAGAATTGATCTTGATACCCAGCACACGGGCAATATTGATCTTCGCTTCAATGCCCTTCGGGGCCTTGTTCAGATCAAAGGAGCGGCCCAAACCTTTTGCCGAACGAATTTCGAACATCAGATCGGAATCGCTCAGTTCGATCGGTTTGAGGCCAAGCTTTTCCGCTACATAGGCTTTGGCGGCGTCTATTTTCATGCTTTTAGCGAGCTGCATCCGCAGAACCAGATCTCCGGCAGTGCGAATTCCAGACATGCATGAAGAGAGACCGTGCGCCACTTCAAGGCTAAAGGTGTCGCCCACGCCTATCTATAAACCGTCGGCCTTACCGATCTCAATGAGTGACTTATCGGCCCTGGTGACAACATCGACCGGCGGAATCTCAGAGGTGGGAATACCGCCGACACCCATGCCCACGTTGACGTGCACCGGAATTTCTGCTGCCTCGGTGCAGGCCTTGATGAAGGTTACCGTGCGGGCTATGTTCCAGGGAAAAGACATCTTGGTGTTGGTATTGACCACGGCGCCGAAAATGTTTGCCCCGGCTTTTTCGACCAGCTTAACCTGCTTGTGGGGATAAAGACCGGCTATACGGGTGCCATCGTATTCAAGCTTGCCATGCATGCCGAGGACAAACTCACCGGCAGCGCCCATTTCCACTCCCAGGTCAGGATACTCTTCCTTGATCTTTTCAGTTGCCAGCAGACCGGCCAGAAAGTCGGCGTCGCCTGAGGCTCCGCAGGTATCGAGGTTGATCCCGTCGGCACCGGCGGCATACATTTCGCTGGCCACAAAAATTATATCGCGCACGGCATGTTCGACAGCCTCTTCCTGTGCTGCGCGGGCTTCGTCAATTTTTCCGAGGGGTAAAAGTTCAGCCCAGTTTTCAACGGGACCGTCCGGCCTGGTGTAGAGACCGAGGTTCGGCATCGAGCCGTATAAAAGGGGCATCACCGTGTTGTGCTGGGCCAGTTCCATAACCGGGGTTTCGTTGTGAATAATCTGCTTTACCGCTTTGTAGCTGTAATCCATGTTGCCAATATCAACGGAATCGGCGCCGAGCACTTTTTCACTGATCAGCACAGCCATTGACCGTTCCATGGCTATATTGGCATGGTAGGTTATCTTGCAGCTTCCCGAGTCTGAAGTACTGACCACCTCGCGCCCCCTCTCCACACCGACAATATTTCCCGGCATAGTAACGATCTCGAAAAGGTAGTCAATCTCTTCTGCCGTAAGTTCTGGAATCTTACCGCGGTTGGCCGCATCTTTGACGCCGGCTTCGATCGCTTCCCGGATCTCGGCAGCGCTCATGTAAACACCTGCCCCGTCGCCCATACGCGTAAAATAATCAGCCATATTAAAACCCTCCTTTACTATGAATATACTTTGCTGTCATTATGTATAAACTTTTACTCTAAGCTATTGAACGTTCCAGGATACCAGTATAATTGAGGGGTGCTGAAAGTTCAATCTATTTTTCATTCAGCGCTGCATCAGGTTTGATTTAAGGGTAGAACCAGTTCGGGACTGTCATTGGCGGGGCTGTTAACGAGGCGTGAAACAGGGTAACAGACAAATTCTTCCGGGGGTGACGGCTGCAGCAACTCCTGCAGGGCAACTGGATCTGAATGGGGGTTGAGCCAGTAGCTATATTGCTCCGGGGAAATGATAACCGGCATACGTTCATGCAGAGGCGCAACCAGAGCATTGGCCCCGGTAGTAATAATTGTACAGCTTTCAAGCGGCTCTTCACCCTTCTGCCAGAGCTCCCAGAGACCAGCCAGGGAAAAGGGCTCGCCGTCTTTGCGGCAGATATAATAGGGCTGCTTGCCCCCTTGCTCCTTCTTCCACTCGTAAAAGCCGCTGGTGGGGATAAGAGCCCTTCTCTTCTTAAAGGCCTCGCGGAATGAGGGTTTGCCGGCAACGGTCTCGGAACGGGCGTTGATCATGCGGTTGCCGATGGCGGGATCTTCAACCCAGAAAGGGATCAGGCCCCACTTGAGGGTAACAAGTTCTCTTTTGGCTTCCTGCGGCGATATGCGACAGGCAATAACCTGCTGGCTGGGAGCGATATTGTAACGGGGATCAAGGCTAAAATCGCTGCGCAGCTCCAGCTGATAGAGCATCTCTAGCAGATGTTTTTCGGTAGCAAGGGCAAAGCGACCGCAAATGGCTGCTCACTTCTTCCTCTTTTGACTGGAACATGAATATTATTAGCTATTATTGCTATCTTCCTTCAAAGTTTTCTGAAAGCCCAAGTCACTACCGCTTACTTCCCGGCAAGCGGTTTCAGTTGAATAAAGCGCTATCATCGATATAAGTTTGGTTAAATGGGCTCTGACCTGAAATGAGAACCGTCCCCGATTCTGTTCCTTTTGGTTATTCTTTGGCTTCGTAAAAGCCAAGGTTATAGCGGTGAATGCTGGGAATTCCGGGCGGCACGAAGGAAACGCGGTCGCCATCGCTTAAGATTGTGGAAAAAGGCCTGATGGTACGGTTGATAAAAACCGCTTCCACATCACCGGCGGGAAGATCCAGTTTCCGGCATAGTTCTTCGGCGCTGAGAGGCTCTTCTGCTTCATAGCTAAAAGGGTTTTCCCAGCCTCGCTCTCTAAAAAGAATCTGCAACTTTCCGAAACCGCGCACTTCAATTTTATGCATCATTATCTCCGTCCTCTGCAAGAATGATCAGGGCATCGACAACGATGGGGTCAGAGCCGCTGATCATGATTGGGTTCAAATCAATCTCTTTGATTTCCGGGTGTAGCAGGGCCAGATTACCAATGGCCCTCAGGATAGCGCCCAGGGATGCTTTATCTGCGGCGGGCAGGCCCCGGTAAGGTCCCAGTAGATCTGCCGCCCTGATTTCTTCGAGCATTTCTCTGCTGTCGCCCTCACTGAGAGGGGCCAACCGGAAAGTCTTATCATCTAAGACTTCGGCCAGGATACCGCCCAGGCCGAACATAACACAGGGCCCGAAGCCAGGGTGCCTGACCATGCCGGCCATCATTTCCCTCTCACCTTTGACCATTTTCGACACTAAAACGTCTATCTCCTGCCCGGCGGCCGCAATTATAGCCAGATAGGCCCGGCGCACTGCTTCCGCTGATTGCAGCCCGAGGTGAATGAGGCCATGGCCGGTTTTGTGGCTGAAGGCACTGGAACAACCTTTTAAAACAACAGGATAACCGGTAGCGACGGCGGCAGAAAGGGCTTCCGCTTCCGAGTGGACCAGGCTATCCGCGCTGACAGGTATACCATAGGCAGCTAAAACCTGTTTGGAGTTATATTCATCAAGAGCAGATAAACCCTTCTTTCGGGCTGCGCTGATCAGAGCGGCAGCAGCGACGGAGGGTTCGGGCAGCGGACCACCCCGGTGCAGTTCCCTTGCTTTAATGAGGGCATAACGGTGAAGGACCAGCATGGCGCGAGCGGCTTTTTCGGGCCCGTCAAAAACGGGAATGTCATGATCCTGGAAGGTTGATGTGTAGTTATCATCACGACCGAAAAAGGATGAGAGCACCATGGGCAGGTTGTAACGTCCAGGAATGGCCACGGCGGCAGAAAGGTCGCGCTCGAACTGTCCGGCAAATTCTTCCGCGCTGATACCTCTGAAAATTTCGGTAAAGTGCGGAAAGATGACCTTTAAAAAACCGCCACCCATCAGTCCGTGCAGGACAATGCCATCTACTTCTCCGCTTTTCATGATCAGTTCGGGCAGGATGGTGCTAATTACCTCGGTATCCATGTGAAAGGTGAGATCAATGGGGTTGCCGGCGGCGCCGTGCTCGGGGATGTGGCGGCGAATCTCCTCCTGCAGGGTAGCGGAAAAAGATGGCACCTCCAGGCCGCCTTCATTACAGGTATGAGCCATGGCAGTGCCGGGACCGCCTGAATTGGTAATCACGGCAATACGCCGCCCCCGCAGTGGTGGCTGAGTCGCCAGGGTCCACCCGTGATAATAGAGGTCTTCAACGGAGTTAACACGAATAATACCGGCCTGACGGAAGAGACCGTCGTAGAGATGATCGGGGCCGGCCATGGCCCCGGTATGGCTCGAACCGGCCCTGGCCCCGGCGGCGGAACCGCCCACATACTGGGCCACAACAGGTTTGTGCGGTGTGATTCGTCGGGCCACTTCCAGGAAGCGGCTTCCATCTTTGAGGCCTTCTATGTAGAGGGCAATGGCTTTGGTCTGTTCGTCTTCACCCAGGTATTCCAGGGCATCAACTATGTTAATGTCGGCCTCGTTGCCGATGCTGATAGCCTTACTGAAGCGAATGCCGCGGCGCTGCAGGTAGGGCAGGGTCTGGGTTATGTAGGTACCGCTTTGCGAAGCCATACCGAGCAGGCCCGGAGGGCCGCTCAGCGGGGCCACGGTAACGTTTAGGGGCAGGGCGCTGTTTACGATGCCCATGCAATTGGGACCGAGGAATCGAATGTCGTGACGGTGGGCAACTTCAATTAGCTGCTGCTCCAGTTCTTCGCCTCCAGCGCCGGTTTCCCTGAAGCCTGCCGTGATCACAATCGCCCTCCTGGTCCCTATCTTACCGAAATCATCTAATATTTTTACTACCAGGGGCGCAGGCAGGACAAACATAACCAGGTCGGGTGCCTCGGGCAGATCGAGGGCTGAAGGATAGGCCTTGAAACCAAATACTTCTTTTTCAGTGGGGTGGATAGGATAAAACTTGCCGCTGTAACCGTCTTTGACGATACTTAGAGCCTGAATAGCCCCCATCTTGAGTGGGTTGTTGCCGGCTCCAACGGTGGCAATTGATTTTGGGTTCATCAACTTGTGTAAAGGGTTTGTGGTCATCTTTTCGCCTCCCTCAGTAAAATTCAAGACAATTAGGTTATATCCTGCCTTTACTATAAAAAAAGGCTATTTGGGGTCAGGCAGAGAATATTATTTAATAAATTTTAAAGAAAAGGAGATTTTGGTATGGTCATGAAATTGTTTGAGCCGATCAGGATCGGTAGATTAGAATTGAAAAATCGCATCGCCATGCCGGCGATGCATCACTGTTACACCCCCGATGGTTTTGTTAATGAGAGGCTGATAGAATATTACCGGGCCAGGGCTCGCGGGGGTGTCGGGTTGATCACGGTGGGTGGCTGTACGATCGACCAGCTCGGTCAGGGACCGATGATGATTGGACTGCATGACGATATGTTTATCGAAGGTCTGAAAAAACTGACCACGGTAATCAAAGATGAAGGCGCTGCGGTGGCAGCCCAGCTATACCAGGCTGGACGCTACACGCACAGCATGATGATCGGCCAGCAGCCTGCAGCACCTTCTGCCCTCGCTTCACGGTTGACAAAAGAAACGCCCCGGGAAATGACTCTTGAAGACATCGAGGCAACCATCGAAAATTTTGGCGAGGCGGCCAGACGAAGCAGGGAAGCCGGCTTTGATGCTGTGGAGGCCATCGCCAGCGCAGGCTACCTGATCTGCCAGTTTTTATCACCGCTCACCAACGAGCGGAGCGACCACTATGGTGGTTCGTGGGAAAACCGGGCCCGTTTCGGTCTGGAAGTGATCGAAAGGATCAGGCAGAAAGTGGGCCCCGATTACCCCGTTATCGTCAGGCTTTCCGGACACGATTTCATGCCAGGCAGCAACACCAACAGGGAAGCAGCCATATTTGCCTCAGCCCTGGAAAACGCCGGAGTTGATTGCTTCAACGTTACCGGCGGCTGGCATGAATCGCGGGTACCGCAAATTACCGGAGATCTGCCCCGCGGAGGTTATGCTTACCTGGCCCATGGGATCAAGCAAGCAGTCACTGTGCCGGTAATGGCCAGTAATCGCATTAACGATCCTTTCGTGGCCGAACAGATCCTGCAGCATCACCTGGCCGATATGATTAACATGGGGCGCCCGCTGCTTGCCGATCCCGACCTGCCGAATAAGGCCATGGCTGGCCGGCCTGAAAGAATCAGGCGCTGCATTGCCTGCAACCAAGGCTGCCTGGACATGGTTTTTTCCCTGCAGGATGTGCACTGCACGGTGAACCCGCTGGCCGGGCGGGAAGATAATATTACGGTAGAACCAGCCCAAGCATCGAGGCAGGTTCTCGTTATTGGCGGCGGCCCGGCAGGGCTGGAGGCAGCCTATACCGCGGCTGCGCGGGGCCATCAGGTCACCCTGTGGGAAAAGGGCGAAACCCTGGGCGGCAACCTGCGTTATGCGGCAATGCCTCCGGGCAAAGAAGACTTTATCACCCTGCTTTATTTCTACGAGCAGATGCTTGCTGAAAATGGGGTTAAGGTTAATTTCAACCGCGAGGCGACGATCGAAGAGATTGTCGATGCCGAGGCGGATGTGGTCATCCTGGCCACGGGTGCCAGGGGAGCCGAAGCACCCTTTCCGATCAAAGAACACGCTCACGTCGTATCAGCCCTGGCTGTGCTGGACGGTTCTGAAACACCCGGTGAGCGAGTGGTGGTTATCGGCGGCGGTTCGGTTGGCTGTGAAACGGCTGTAGCCACCGCTGAAATGGGGGCGATCTCTGCCGAAACTGTTAAGTTTTTAATGGAAAACGAGGCCGAAACCCCGGCGCGGTTGCAAGAGCTGGTTAATCGGGGCACACGTGACGTAACCTTGGTGGAAATGGAAAAAGGGATCGGCCGGGATATCGGGATCAGCACGCGCTGGGTGGTGCTCAAAAGCGTCAGACGCCTCGGTGTCACGGTTATGGATCAGTGCAGGGTCCTGGAGATCAACCGGGAAGGAGTGCTGGTCGAACAGGAAGGCGAAGCAACCCTGCTGCCGGCCGATACTGTCGTACTGGCCGTAGGGGCGGTAGCCAACAACGAACTGGCCGCAGCGCTGGAAGGTAAGGTGAAGGAGCTGCATATTATCGGCGACGCCAAAGAACCGCGCAAGATCACCGAAGCGGTAAGGGAAGGCTTCGACCTGGCCAGGGAGCTTTAAAACAGGCAGGTAACAACCAAAAAACAGGTTCCGTTATTGCATCATTTTTTTCGGGCACGGCACGCCGTGCCCCTACAAAATCTTGTTGATCATTTAGCTAGTTTCATAATTGACACCCATGA
>CAZVLE010000103.1:0-5649 GCA_964627855.1 uncultured Syntrophomonadaceae bacterium
TATCCTGGCCCGTTTCGGGGTGCCGATCAATGTTGCTGAAGCGCTGATGTCGTCACGGATCAGCGAGGTTAAGAGAGGGTTGATGCCGGTAAACCATAATCGGGCGATCGATGCGGCAAAACTCCTCGACCTGCCCATGGCCTGTTCCCACACAGTGGCTGATAACCAGGTAACTGCTTATCTGCAGGAGCTATTTGAGCGAGAAACCCCCCGAACGGTTGGCGATATTTTGAAATTGTTAAAAGATATTCCTGAGTATGCCGAGGCGACTAAATACAGTGCCGGTCCCGATGTGGTCCTTGGTAGTAAAGAAAACCGTGCCGGTAAGGTTTTGGTTGACATGACCGGCGGCACGAGCGGTTCAGAAAAATCTTACGCTCAAATGTCACAGGCTGGTGTAGGGACAATTGTTGGGATGCACATGAGTGATAAACACCGCGAAGAGGCAGAAAAGAGCCATCTAAATGTTGTTATTGCCGGTCACATCGCCAGTGATTCCTTGGGAATGAATATGTTGCTGGATGGCATTGAAAGCCGGGGTGTAGAAATTATACCCTGTTCAGGCTTGATCCGTCATAAGAGAAGTTAATGATCGGTTAAGCTGATCCTGACTCTGGTATCAAGGGCGATGACGCCTTCCCCTTCCGGAAAGACCCGAACAGGGTTGATGTCAAGTTCCTTGATGCCGGGGTAGTCAGCTAAAAGCCTGGCTGTTCGGACCACGAGATCAATAAAAAGGCTTGTATCGGCTGCCCGCTGCCCGCGCAGGCCGGAGAGTAGCGCTGCTGCTTTCAGTGCCGCCAGTTTTTCTGCTACCTGCTCAGGCTGAACCGGGCAGAGCAAATTGGCTACATCTTTAAACGTTTCAATATAGATGCCACCCATCCCGAAAAAGACCACCGGCCCGAATGAAGGGTCTTGTTTACCGCCGACAAAGAGATCAAGACCCGGTCCGGCCATCTTCTGAATTCTCACTCCGCTAAAAAGGGCTCGTGGGTTGCAGTGATGCAGATTATTCTTAATGGTTAAAAAACCATTAGCTACTTCCTGATCATCCTGTAAGTTAAGCAACACACCGCCAACTTCGGTTTTATGCAAAGCATCAGGAGAGACAACCTTCATGACCACCGGGTAGCCCATAGCCCGGGCCTGCCCAACTGCTTCAGCTTCATCGATTGCTGTTCGCGACGCCGCTGTTTTAATCCCGTATGCCTCAAGCAGTTTAAAGGTTTCTTCACCGTATTCTCCCTGTTTATCAAGCATCCACTGGCGGGCAGCCTGCTGATCAAGGTCAGCCAGAGGCGCAGGTTCTGCTTGTTCTTCTAGCTGACTGCGTTTTTCATGAAACCTCATTTGGGCAGCCAGAGCTTTAATCATATCCTCCGGACTGTTAAAGATCGGAAATTCAACGTTACGCTTGGCCTGTTGAATAACGCGCGAAGGGCCGAAAAGGCAGATGCCAAGAGGCTTGCCGGCCGAAAGAATTGACCCCCAGGCTTCCATGGAGATGTCGGCAAGGAACATTTTTTGAAATACATTTTCTCCCTGTGGCATTTGCGGCCGCTGGCTGATATAGATTGAGCCATCAACCTGGTCCGAGTGCATTACTGAATAGATAACATGGGCAGTCAGTTTCGGATCGTAAATATCACCCATATCTAAAGGATTGGAAAAATTAATGACGCCTGCGTTGCTGAATTGTTTCAGACTGTCATAAAACTCCTGACCCATATTGGCAAACTCAAAACCGGCCTTTTCGCACAGGTCGGCCCCCATCACGGCAAAGCCACCGGCGGGGCTCATTACCATGATGCGCCGGCCTTTCATCGGCGGCAGCTGAAAAGCTTTGGTTATCTCTATAAACTCGAGGAAATTTGTAATGCGGATGATTCCCGCTTCCTCAAAGGCAGAATCAATAATGGCTTCATCGCTGCTCAGGGCGGCGGTATGACTCATGGCTGCTTGTTTGCCGGCACTTGTTGTGTTTGATTTGTAGATCACTACCGGTTTATCAATAGATTTAGCCGTTTCGATCAGCTTGCGGCCACGGGCGATGCTCTCAAGGTAGAGGCAGATAATTTTTGTCTGGGGGTCTTTCCCAAAATACTCCAGAAAGTCAACTTCGTCTAAGTCGAGCTTGTTACCGATGCTGGCGAATTTAGCCAGGCCGATTTTTTCATCGGCCAGGTAATTGAGCATGCTTAAGGCCACACCGCCGCTTTGCGAGATAATCGACATTTCACCCTTTGGTGCCTTGTGCAGGGCAACGAAAGGCAGGCAGAGACCGTTGTCTGTGTTAGCTACGGTTACACTGTTCGGGCCGACGAAACGGATCCCGTACTTACGGGCAGTACTGAGCAATCTGTTGGCCAGCGATTGGCCTTCTTCGCTGTATTCCGAGAAACCGCCTGAAGGTATAGCCAGGCGCCTGATGCCATACTTACCACAGCGATCCACCTCATCGGGGACCAAAGGAGCCGGGATCATTAAGAAAGCGAGATCAGGGATCTCCGGCAGATCCTCAACACTTTTATACATCCTGATGCCGTCTACATGCCTGTCTTCGCTGCGGGCATTAACTCCAAAAATTCTACCCCGGTAACCCCAGCGCAGTAAATTTTCCAGGGTCAATCGCGGTATGTTAGTCGGCTTCGAAGAGAGGCCGATAATGACAATAGATTCAGGGTAAAAGATCTTATCCATCGATAACTCCTTTCTACCAAGATCTGGTTTAACTTAAAATGGTAATTATTCCAGTAGATATTCACAATGTCCCTTTATATATTTGGAATATATCAATTCATTAATTCTAATTAAGGTTTATGTTGGTAACTTATACATTTTACGCAAAAAGTATACTAAAATTATAAAAAAAGTATTATAATATGCAAAAGGTTTTTTATTGCCAGTTAAATTTGCTCTGCTAGCCAATTATCAGTGTCTATTATATTGGTTTGACCTACATTATACTATACTGCGCTTATTTGGAGGCTACTGTGTTTAATTATTTTTGGAATATCTATAGCTGGGTATATGATGCGGCTTTATTAGAATTAATACCGTATCAAAATATGATTCGTTTAACCGGTGAAGCCCTGGCACCTCGCCAGGGCGGAACTTATTTTGATGCCGGTTGTGGCACAGGTAATTTAGTAGCGAGCTTAAGTAAAATTAATGATGGCATAAATCTAGTCGGCGCGGATTCTTCGTCAGTTATGTTAAAAAGAGCAGCTAATATGATGGCTCCCAGAGAGGATTCAGTTGATTTTTATCAGCTAGATTTGAATAAAGCAATCCCTTTTGAAAGCAATTCCTTTGATGGTGTTACCTGCATCAATGTTCTTTATGTTCTTGATCAACCGGTTTTATTTATTAAAGAGTTGCATCGCGTGTTGAAAGATAAAGGCAAACTGATCCTGGCCACGCCGCTAAACGAGCCCAAACTTCTGCCTGTACTCAGTGAACATCTCGAAATTTTAAAAGTCAAGTACTCTAAAAAATGGTTGTTCATATTTGCCGGCCAAACTGTCAGGATCTTTATACCTGCTATTGCATCCATCCTTCTAAATCTATTTATAACCAGAAACCAAAAATACCTTTTCTTTGGCGAGAAAGATCTGCGAACGCTTATCGAGAAAAGTGGATTTCAGCTGAAAGATGTTAAAAAAATTTATGGTCATCAGGTGCTGTTTGTACATGCAGAGAAAGACCAAGGGTTAGGTTAGAAAAAGAATCAGCTATTCGGGGGGAGTAAAAATGTACCAGGCAGTTATTACAGGTTTAGGTCCCGTAGCTCCAAACGGGGTTGGAAAAGAGCAGTTCTGGGAATCTATCGCCTCGGGAAGGACAGGAATTAGGTGTGTTGATGAACTGGTGCAATCAGAATGTCCATGCCACATAGCAGGAAATATTTTGCCGGAGTGGATTGAAGAAAGATCAGCTAATCTGCCGGACTGGTTGCCTGATTCAAAGGCATGCCGCTTTTCTATGATTGCGGCAATGTTAGCACTTGAAGATGCCGGTTTAACACCCAAAGATACAGCCGACCGTAAAGGTGCCGTATATATGGGAGCTAGCAGCCCGGATATGGAAATCTATCAGCGAGAGTATCAGTCTTTCGACAACGGTGGTTTTATCAGGCCCGATGCGCTTGCTTCTGCAGCGCCACACGCTTCAGCTTCGGCAATATCACACCTATTAAAGATGTACACAAATATTGTAACTATCTCAACAGCCTGTACATCAGGAGGAACATGTATCCAGTATGCAGCGGATTTGATCAATCAAGGCGTAGCTGATATTGTAATCGCCGGGGGAGTAGATATTCCGCTGTCACCTTTTTTTATCAGCGGTTGCAGTTCAGTTGGTTTGGTGCCGCTTCAATATAACCACAAGCCGGAATACGGTAGCAGACCTTTTGACGAACAGCGCGAAAGCGGTGTTTTATCAGAAGGAGCGGGAGTTGTGGTCCTGGAAGAAAAAACTACAGCACAAAGACGAAAAGCAAAAATTTATGCAGAATATTCAGGGGGAGGTACTTTTACCGCGTTGTCTCCTTCATGGATGAAGAATTCATTTATTGCAGCAATGTCCGAATCGCTTAATCAATCCCGGCTGCGTCCAACTGACATTGATTATATTTCAGCCTGTGCTCCAGGACATCCGATCATTGACCAAGTTGAAACAGATGCGATTAAGGATCTATTCGGTAAAAGGGCCTATAATATACCTGTCAGTTCTATAAAGTCGATGATTGGAAATCCAGGTGCTGCATCAGGTCCTCTTCAAGTTATTGCAGCAGCATTAAGTATTGAGCATAACTACATTACACCAACTGTTAACCTAGAAAAATGTAGTAAAGATTGCGATCTTGATTATATACCGCTTGAAGGGCGCGTAGCCAGGATCAACCGGGTTATGATTAATATCCGTGGGTTTGGAGGGAATACCTCTTCACTTGTAATTTCAAGGGATAAGTTGAGAGAAAAATAACCCGATGGTTTAGAAGATAACAAATGACTGAGAAACGACGGTGTGAGCAGTGTTTGATTCAACCTCCCATATATTAATTTTCACAATAGTTGCTTACTTATTCGTCGGCATTATCGTTATTACCAATAATCCAAGAGCTGCTGCTAATCGGATAATGCTCAGTTTTTCCTTAGTGGCGAGTTTTTGGGCACTTGCCATTCTGATCATCAATCTTCAGGACAGTTTTAGTATGACTTTATTTTGGATCAGGGCAAGTCATGCTTTGGGTGTAGTGGCGCCCTGGCATATCCTTGCCCTGGTTAATTCATTGTTTCACAGAAAGCCTTTATATTCCAGAGGATTGAGGATTAGTCTTGCAGCAAGTATTGTAATGGCTTGTCTTGCTTTTTTGCCCCTTTTAATTATTGGTCTTGAAGAACCTTATCTTGAGAACAGAATAATATATGGTGTTTTCACCTATCCATTTATTATCTTCATAATCGGGATGATAACTTTCACGCTGTGGCAGGTTTTTAGCAGGTTGAAAAATTCTCGCGGAAAGACACGCATCCAGATGAATTATCTGTTTACCGGAACGCTTATATCAGCTTTACTTATAACGGCAGTTAATATCATATTACCGTTAATCGGTATCATATATATACATGATGTTGATAT
>CAZVLE010000104.1:0-45848 GCA_964627855.1 uncultured Syntrophomonadaceae bacterium
CAGCGGTGGTTTTATGCTTTTCCAGTCTACCAGTTACTTTCAGCACTCGGCCATCACCAGAAAACTTAAGTGATGCCAAGCAGGAGCCCCGAAGCGCCCTTTAAAAGGCGCGGAGGAAAAGGCTCCTGCCCCAAAAACCATCTTTGAGGCTTCAAGGGCGATATTATGAGAAGGCAGGAACAGCTAGACGACGATTGATCAGACTGATATACGCGGGTTGGTTACCGCAGGACCTGAATCCGTCGGGAGCTGCCTCGGTCTTAAGACGTGAGTTCAGGCTAAAAGCCCTTAGCACAAAGTGTATGACGAGGGTTCTCCTTACCGCGGCCGCTCCTGCCATTTCTCTTTACAAAACAACTTTAAGTCAATAACTATCATTTACGGGCCAATTTCGTGTTATGCTGTAAATCTCAGGCTGCCTTCTTCATTTCTTTTTCAGCTTCTATTGCTACCGACCAGATAAAGCCTAACAGTTCACGCGCAACAGCAACTATCGCTGTCTGCTTCAGTTTGCCTCTGCCCACAAGTTTGCGATATTTCATATTCAACCTGTTTTGCGCTCGCCAGGAAATCTGTTTAATGATGTCGGATTGTCCCTGCTGCCTCTTTTTTAGCTTGTAACTGATCTTAGGCGTATGTCTGTAGTGCCAGGCCGATTCAACCACCATCCAGCGCAGGTGATTATTACCGGTCTTGGTAATTGAGCCTCTGCGGCTTCTCGGCCCGCTGGAATGCTCGCTTGGAACCAGGCCGGCATAAGCCATCAGTTGGGAAGGGTTCTTAAAACGGCCAAACTCGCCAATTTCTGCTACCAGCGCCACAGCTGTAATCAGGTCAAGCCCTTTTAAGGCTTTAAGGGCATTAATTACCGGTTCGTAAACTGAACCCTGAACATGAAGCTCTATTTCTTTTTCAAGGTGTTTTACCCTGTCACCTGCTTGATAAAGAGCGTTGCGGTAATCGTTTAGTACTACCTGGTGAGCGCTAAGCTCCATTTTTAGAGTCTCCAGCCACCTGAGGTGCTTTGCTGACCAGTTTCTGACACCCTGGGGAGGATGGATACCTAAGCGCAGCAGGAACTTGCCTAACTGGTGTCTTTTTCGCTGCAGGTCTCTTACCGCATCTTCTCTGCTTCTAACCAGGTCTCTTAATGCTTCCTGAGCCTCATCAGGCACCCAGACCGGAGTCAGTTCTCCGCTGCGAAAAAGTCTGGCCAGTATTTTCGCATCCCGTTTGTCTGTTTTAACTTTGTCGCCTGCTTTGGTCGGAATCAAAGATGTCGCTGCAACTATGCATGAAATGCCCCGTGCTGTTAAAAAGCGGTAGATTTCATAACCGCAAGGACCTGATTCGCAGCAGAATCTAAGCTGCCTGCCCGGTTTTTGTAATTTCTTGAGCAATTTTAGCAGTGAGTCGTGGTTGTTTGGGATAAGCACCAGGTTAACCGGCTCACCATGTCACTCCTCGTACTTAAGATCTGTATATCTCCATCCATGAAGCTGGCTTGCTTATGTCATGCCTTTAAGCATTGTCGCTTTTTGTGTAATGATCTATCCGCTTTTCCTGAATCGTGTTTCACGTGAAACGTTGACGATTGATGGGTGGCAAATATTTATGTTGTGTCTGAAAAGTAAAAAGGCTGGTTAGTTGTGTCCGCAGGGAGGGCCTGTTTGTGGTTTAAGCTGTAGGATTACTGAGCCAGGCATTCTGGATGAAAAAGCTGTTCTATGATATAATGGCGTCGGTGTTTATTGGTTGGGGCGAATCTAGAGTTATATGACTTTAATTTGCCCCGATTTTTGCTTGAAAGGACAACTGAGAAGTATGTCGACTGAAAATAAAAAGCGCTGCTTTACCGTATTAATTGTTCCTCACTCGGAAGAAGCAACTTATAGTATCAGAATACCGCTTTACTTTTTGCAGATTGCTGCGGGCTTTTTAGTTTTATTTGTTGCCGGTGTGTCGGTTCTCGGTTTTGCTTATTTTAGGGCTGCCTCCGAGGCACAGGAAGCCTATGCACTAAGGCAGTTGAATAGGGCCCAGCAGGAAGAAATTAACGCTCTTGCAGTTGAAACCCAGCGGATGGTGGAGCAAATTCAAGCCATAGATGAGCTGGTTGACTTTGTGAGGAATAAACTTGACTTGGATGAAGAGGTAATAAGTGATGTTATGCAAGGTCATGATACCAGCGAGCCCAATCCTGTTAACACGGTGTCGGAAGATTACAGGTTTTATAGCAGTCGTTACTCGACCGGTGGAATATTAGAAAGAACTACAGAAAACATTGCTCTATTGCAAGAAATCGTTCCGGAACGTTCAGAAACGCTTGATGCTTTCGGTGAGTACATTGATCATGTCCAGGCTAAGCCATCGATATGGCCAACCAGGGGTCGTCTTGCTTCAGGGTTTGGAATGAGAAGAATTCCCTATGCTACAAGCGGATATCAGTTTCACAATGGTGTAGATATCATTGGTTCTTATGGCTCAGCGGTATGGGCTACAGCTGATGGGGAGGTTGTATTTACCGGCTACCGTGGAAGCTTCGGCAACCTTGTTATTATTGATCACGGTTATGATTTTGAAACATACTATGCTCACCTATCAGATTTTGCTGTTACAGCTGGGGATTATGTTAAGAGGGGTCAGACAATTGGTTATATGGGTGCTTCAGGGCGGACAACTGGGGTTCATCTTCATTATGAAGTTCATGTAAGCGGATCCCCGGTAAACCCTTATAACTATATGGCACATGAATAGGACAAGGAGGATGAAGCTTTGTTTAAAAAAGACAACCTTGAAACACCGCCGGATAAAGTTAATACGGTCATTGGCAAAGGCACAATTCTTGAAGGCACTATTAATGGCAAAGGCTTGATTCGCGTTGATGGTGAGATGAAAGGTGCAATAATTAACAAGGGTGATGTCATTATTGGAGAAAGTGGCCTGGTAAAGGTAGACTTGAAAGGCAGAAATATAACCATAGCCGGTCATTATGAGGGAACCCTTGAAGCTGAAGGCAGGCTTGAGTTAAAGCGAACCTCGACAGTAATGGGCACTTTTCAAATGAATAGCCTCCTGGTTGAAGATGGTGCAAACCTAAACGGCACCTTGGCAATGAAACATAAAAATGGTGCTGTTGATGCGCTTGTTAAGAAAGAGCCGGAAGATAATATTTTGAATGCTAAATCTCCAAAAAACTAACTTGATGAGAAAACTGCGAATCCTTTTCTTTTAGAAAGCAGTTATACCAGGAAGCCATTTAACTGTGATTGTTCTTGCAAACAATTTGTCTATACGAAGGGGCGCCATGCTATCGCGCCCCTTTAGGTGAAACAAGCAGGAATTATGAGTAATAGGTAGAACAATAGATCTTCATAGCAAATAAACTGTTATGCAAAAGTGGGGTATAATGATGCTCATTATTATGTTAGGGCCACCGGGTGCGGGAAAAGGTACTCAGGCAGATAGAATTGTCGAGGAATATGATTTAGCCTATATCTCAACCGGAGAAATCCTGAGAAAGGCTGTAAAAGATGATACTGCCCTGGGAAGGAAAGCCCGGCAGTACATGGATGAAGGCCAGCTAGTTCCTGACAGCTTGATTGTTGAGATAGTTAAAAACCGGTTGGCAGAGCCTGATTGCAATAACGGTGCTTTACTGGATGGTTTTCCCCGCACCGTAGCCCAGGCAGAATTTCTGGATAAAGTATTAGTTGAAAACGGGACTTTCATTGATAGGGTTTTATTGATTGAGGTGGCTGAGAATGAGCTGATTGAACGTCTTACCGGCAGGAGAGTCTGCTCAGATTGTGCTGCTAATTACCATATTAAATACAAGCCACCCCAGGTTCGTAATGTTTGTGATCAATGTGGAGGAGATTTGCTCCAAAGAGATGATGATGCAATCGAAACAGTAAAAGAGCGTTTGCTTGTCTATAAAAAGCAGACCGAGCCTCTAATTGAGTATTACAGAAAACAAGGAAACCTCAGTCTGATCAATGGTGATCAAGACATTACCAGTGTATCTAAGCAAATCAATGGTGTTTTAGAAGATATTTAAGGCCGGTGCACCTGTGTCGATGCTTCAATACCATATTGGTCAATTGGTTCAGATGAAGAAAGGTCATCCCTGTGGATCTAACTGCTGGCGTATCATCAGGGTAGGGATGGATATACGCATTAAATGTACGCAGTGCGGACGCAGTGTGCTTATTCCCCGCTCTCGTTTTGAACGACGGGTTAAATGTATTATGGAGGATAATGAAACTCAGCCTGACTAAAGCGGGAGGGTGACCATATGGCCTGGAGTTGTGGAATCGTTGGTTTGCCGAACGCTGGGAAATCAACACTTTTTAAAGCTCTTACTGCGCTGGATGTGACTATCGAGAGTTACCCCTTTTCAACAATTGATCCTAATAAAGCGATGATTCCCTTGCCAGATCAGAGGCTTTTTAATCTGGCCCAGATTTGTGGCTCAGAGAAAGCAACCCCGGCCGCTATTGAAATAATTGATGTTGCTGGACTTGTTGCTGGAGCCAGTAGGGGTGAAGGTCTTGGTAATCAATTTCTAGGGCATTTGCGTAATGTCGATTTACTAATCCATGTCCTGGCCGGGTTTGATCCTCTTGCTGACCAGGTGCTGGATTCTTCATCGCGGTTGAAGGTTATTAATCTGGAACTAAGCCTTGCTGATTTAGAGGCGATTAATAGGAGAAAAGTAAAAATTGAAGCGAAGTTAAAAAGTGGAGATAAGGAAATAAATCGTGAACTTGCTACCCTCAACAGACTTGAAGCACAACTGGATGAAGAGCTGCCGCTAAGGAAGCTCAGTTTTTCAGAAGATGAGAGGGTACTTCTCGGCCACCTTGCTCTTCTGACTTTGAAAGAAATGGTTTATGTCTATAACCTCGACGAACATCTGTTAATTAATCCCGATCTTTCTTTTTTCCCTCCAGATAGTGATGTGATCCCTATGTGTGCCCGTTTCGAAGCCGAGTTGGCTGAATTGCCCCTTGAAGAGAGAGAGCTTTTCATGGTGGAATATGGTATCAAACAAAGCCGTTCTGAAAAACTTCTGGAAGCTTGTTATAAGCGGCTCAATATGAGCACTTTCTATACAGTTAAGGGCAAAGAAACGAGAGCATGGGTTATACCGGCGGGCACCAAAGCTATCGAGGCAGCCGGAAAAGTCCATACGGATATGGAGCGAGGGTTTATTAATGCAGAGGTTATCTGTTGCGAAAACTTACTTGAAGAGGGCTCAGTTACAAAAGCCAGAGATAAGGGTCTTTTCAGGACAGAAGGCAGAGATTATCAAGTTAAAGACGGGGATGTAATATTTTTTAGATTTCGTCATTAGTTATTTAGTCCCATTGGATATAACTCCATTGGATATAGATATAAAATGCCTGGCGAATGCTTGCTCTGGCTTCATATCTATGCTATTATGTCTGAGGTTATCCCTGCTCCGGTTTGGGGCCATTAGTCCAGAGGGAGGTGAAAACTTTTGGAACTGTACGAAACCATGCTTATTATCCGACCCGATCTTGAGGCGGAGGAACGTGAAGAAGTACTTAACGGCTTATCCAGTACCATTGAAAAGAATGATGGTAAGGTAGAAACTGTTCTTGACTGGCATAAACGCAGGTTGGCTTATGAGATTAATAAGCATAAAGAAGGCTACTATTACCTGATATACTTCAAAGGCTCCGGCACCATAATCCCAGAAACTGAACATTATTTCAGAGTTAATGATGCAGTTATTCGTTATC
This sequence comes from uncultured Syntrophomonadaceae bacterium, assembly GCA_964627855.1. Classification (GTDB taxonomy): domain Bacteria; phylum Bacillota; class Dethiobacteria; order DTU022; family DTU022; genus CAZVLE01. The sequence continues at coordinate 5,772 of CAZVLE010000104.1, forward strand.
TAACTGTGTGTTCGACTGAACAGGAACTGCAGTTAGCAGCTGAAAAAGCAGCGAAAGATGCTGAAAAAGGTGCTGAACCTACTGAAGCTGGCGGTCTTTCGACTGATGCAGGTGACACAGATGAACCGGCCAGTGTAGCTGTTGAGTCTGAAGGGTCAGAAGAACCTGTAATGGCCGCTGCCACCAATGAACAGCAGGCTGAAGATACAGAATTGGCAGCACCGGTTAATGAAGCTGTGAATCAAAAAGAAGCTGAACGTGAGCTTGATGAGCCGAGTGAGGCTGATAAAGAAGCGGAAGAAACGAAAGATGAGGAATAAGTTTTAATAATTTTTTTGGGACGGTGTGATAATGCTAAATCAGGTAGTTCTGATAGGACGATTAACGCATGATCCGGAGTTACGTTATACAGCTGGCAGTGGGGTGCCGGTTGCGACTTTTTCCCTGGCTGTAAACCGTCCTTTTACCAACCAGCAGGGGGAAAGGGATACTGATTTTATAAAAATTGTAACCTGGCGCAAACAGGCTGAAAACTGTGCAAACTACTTAAAGAAAGGCAGTATGGCTGCCGTAACAGGCAGGTTGCAGATACGCTCTTATGAAGACAATGAGGGCATTAAGCGTAAAGTTTCTGAGGTAGTTGCGGACAACGTGACATTTCTTGAGCGAAGTCGCGGTTCTGATCAGCCTCAGTCTGATGAGTTTGATAGCAAGGGTGCAGAAGATATTGAAATCAGCGAAGATGATGTTCCCTTTTAGTGGAAGGAGGTTATATGTTTGAGGCGTGACAGGGGAAGAAAACCCAAAAAAAAGATTTGTAGTTATTGTGTTGATAAAATCGAAAATGTAGATTACAAGCAATATGATAAATTAAAGCGCTTTGTTACAGAAAGAGGTAAGGTACTTCCTCGCCGTATATCCGGCAACTGTGCCAGGCACCAGCGACAGCTAACCCGGGCGATAAAAAAAGCGAGAATTATGGCTTTGCTGCCCTTTACAACTGAATAGGCATTACTAATGCCCTGAGAGCTCCAGGCGGGCGAAATGAGAGAGGCAGCTTGCAATAACTGCAAATATCGAAAAGAATAACATAATTGGCAGGGCACTAGCCACAAGAATATTAATGCAAGCGGTGTTGGGGAAAAAGTACCCGGCACCGCTTTTCTGCAGGATAGAGTTACTCCAAACGCGAATCTACATAGGTAAGCCGATAGAAAGGGGTAGTGATCATGAAGGTAATATTAAAGGAAGATATACCTAAACTTGGGAATAAGGGGGATTTGAAGGATGTAGCTCCAGGGTATGCCCGTAACCATCTTATTCCGCGTAGTTTGGCTGTAGAAGCAACTCCCCAGAGATTACGCGAGTGGCAGCAGCGTCAGGAAAAGGAAAAAAGAATAAACCAGCAGCAGGAGGGCGAAGCACGTGCCTTAGCAGAAAAAATTGCACAAGCAGAACTGGTTTTTAATATGCCTGCAGGAGACGGCGGGCGTCTATTTGGATCGGTTACTGCTGCTGATATTGCTTTAAAACTATCTGAAGCCGGTTTTAGTGTCGATAAGAAGAAACTTGACCTCCCTGAGCCGATCAAGAGTGTGGGAACTTACAAAGTGTTTGTCCGGCTGTATCCCGGTGTAAAAGCAGACCTGACGCTAAGAGTAGATAAAGAAGATTAATTTTTGCAGGAAGGAGTTAATTTCCAGTGGCTTTAATCAGCGACAGGGTTCCCCCACAAAGTAAAGAAGCCGAGCAGTCTGTTTTAGGCTCAATGATTATTGACAAAGAGGCGATCTTTTCTGCTGCAGAACTTTTGACTGAACAGGATTTTTACAGTTCAGCTCATAAAAAAATTTACAATGCTATTTTATCATTAAGTGACAAGGGTGAACCGGTCGATCTTATAACTCTATCAGAAGAGTTGAAGAGTAATCAATGCCTTGAAGATGTGGGAGGCAGATCTTATCTGGTAACTCTGGCAAATGCGGTGCCTACTGCAGCCAACATCAACTATCATTCCAACATCGTCAGGGAAAAATCAATCTTAAGATCTCTCATTAAGGCCTCTACCGATATCGTTACAAGAAGCTTTGAGTCACCCTCCAATGTTGATGAGTTTCTTGACGAGGCAGAGCAGCTCATTTTTGATATCGGGAGCAGGGGAAAACATCAGGGTTTTGCTTCGTTCAAAGATGTTTTAGTGAAAGCAATTGAGCGTATTGAAAAGCTCTACGATGATAAAAAGGGAATAACCGGTATTTCAACAGGATTTACAGATCTTGACCGGATGTGCTATGGCTTACAACAATCCGATCTAATCGTTATCGCGGCCCGGCCAAGTATGGGTAAGACCACCCTGGCCTTAAATATGGCTCAGCAGGTTGCTGTCAGAGAAAAAAGGCCCACCGCATTTTTTAGCATGGAGATGTCTAAAGAGCAGTTAGCTCAACGGTTGCTATGTGCTGAATCGCAGGTAGATGCTCAGAAAATGCGCAGCGGATATCTCTCCAAAGATGAGTGGCATAAACTTACCAGGGCTGTGGGCCCTCTTAGTGAATCTCCTCTCTATATAGATGATTCTGCTTCATTGTCAGTTATGGAGGTGCGGGCCAAGGCACGCCGTCTAAAAGCAGAAAAGAATCTTGAAGCAGTATTTGTTGATTACCTGCAGTTGATGCGCGGTTTTGCGCGTTCTGAAAGCCGTCAGCAGGAATTGTCCGAAATTTCGCGGGCCTTAAAGGCTTTGGCAAAAGAGCTAAGTGTGCCTGTTATAGCGCTATCCCAGTTGAGCCGGGCTGTGGAGAGAAGGCCGGATCGGAGACCAATCCTCAGTGACCTGATGGAATCCGGAGGAATTGAAGCCAATGCCGACCTGGTTATGTTTATCTACCGGGAAGCATACTATAACAAAGAAACAGAAATGAGCAATGTTGCTGAAATTAACATTGCCAAACAGCGCAATGGTCCTACCGGCCTTGTAAAACTTTATTTTCTTGATCGTTATACCAAGTTTGCTAATATGGCAAGAGATAACATTCGTGATGAAGTCAGTGGTGAAGATGGGTGAATCAAGTGAGATCAGCTCATAAATACGATGTAATAATTATTGGCGCCGGCCCGGCCGGTATATTTGCCGCCCTTGAGCTAACGACATACACTAAGGCAGACATTCTAATCATTGATAAAGGAGCGCCACTTAAGAAGCGCAACTGTGCGACTCAACGGGAATATGGCCGCTGTCTTCGCTGTGATCCCTGTGCTGTAACTTGTGGGTGGGGTGGTGCAGGTGCCTTTAGTGATGGCAAGCTTACCTTAACCTCAGATTTTGGCGGTTTTTTAAGTGAGTTTCTCAATCAAAACCAGGTTGAAGAGATCATTGAACATGTTGATAAAACCTACTTATCTTTCGGTGCAACGGAAAAAGTATATGGTACGGACCAGGATGCCATCAGGGAAATGGAGCGGCAGGCTGCATCAGCAGGCCTAAATCTCATTCCGGCAATGATAAGGCACATGGGGACAGAAAACTGTTACCGTGTACTGGAAAAAATGCACAGCCGGCTCTTAGGCCAAGTATCTATTTTAATGAATGCAACAGTTGATCAGCTCCTTTGTATGGATGAAAAGATAGAAGGCATCAGGCTGGTTTCTGGTGAGGTATATCATGCTGATTTTGTTATCTGTGGACCGGGCCGCATAGGCGCTGAGTGGATGCACCGGGAGTCAAACCGTTTAGGTCTCAAAGGTTTTAATAACCCGGTAGATATAGGGGTCAGGGTTGAGGTTCCGGCAGTGATCTTGGAGAAGCTGACCAAGAAGATTTATGAATCGAAACTTATTTACTTTACCAGCCAGTTTGATGATCGAATCCGTACCTTTTGTATGAATCCTTTCGGTGTAGTGGTGACGGAGAACAATGAAGGCCTGATTACAGTAAACGGTCATAGCTTTGCAGAAACCAGGACCAATAACACCAACTTCGCTCTTTTGGTCAGCAAAACTTTTACAGAACCTTTTAATGAGCCAATCCGCTATGGTCGTTACATCGCAAGCCTTGCCAATATGCTCGGTGACGGCGTTATAGTCCAGCGTCTCGGGGATCTTCTGATGGGTCGACGCTCAACACCGGAACGTATTAAGCGTGGTCTGGTCAGGCCGACCCTTACCGAAGCAACCCCAGGAGATTTAAGTCTGGTATTCCCGTATCGGTACCTCCTGGCAGTTATTGAAATGCTTGAGGTTCTTGACAGGTTGGCGCCGGGTGTCAACTCGCGACATACATTGCTCTATGGTGTAGAAGTAAAATTTTATTCTTATCGCCTCTGCTTAAGCAATCAGATGGAAACTGAAATTAAGAATTTGTTTGCTGTTGGTGATGGTGCCGGTATTACCAGAGGCTTAATCCAGGCATCAGCAACGGGTGTTTTAGCCGCACGCGCAATAATTGATCGTTTGCAATAAGTCTCACAAGCTGTTATAATTATTAACCGGAACGGATAGCCTAAATAGCGATGCCGTTTTTTTGTTCAAAACACAATACTCTAATGCTCTGTATTTCTTTTGATTTTTTGCCAGTGTTAAGAGAACTGGAATAGTTCTCAGCTGTACCATGAACTGTCTTTAGCAATAAGCTACCGATGTTTTTCAGAAAGGGTTGTTGCAATGAAGCTAAGCGCTTCTGATATAGTTCCGGCCGGAAAAAGTCCGAAGAGAAAAAAGCTCTTACCGTTGAATCGATACCCCCGGAAGGTTTTATCCTGGCTTCAGGGCAAACGATTGCAGTGGCCATTTTATCTGGTTGCAACTTCAGCAATCGTCATGTTATTCCTTAGCCTCTTTATTTATATAAACAATTATGTTTATGTGGTTAGCTATAATGATCAGGAAATAGGTATTGTTAAGAGTTCCAGAGAGATTGAATTATTTATTGCTGATCTCACAGAGCGTTGTAGCAGCCTCTATGGGATGGATATGCAGCTTGCCGATACTATAGTATTAAAAAAAGAGCTTAGACCAAACAGCATAGATGAAAGTGATCATGTTCAGGATCTTATCAGGCAGAACTTATCTTTTCTTACTGAAGCATACATGGTTACTGTTGATGGTTCTCCTGTCGCTCCCATCCCTTCTGAAGCAGAATTTAGTCGCATTTCTCAGATCGTCAAGGATAGCTTTGTACACGAGGATAAGGATGTAAAAGTTTTAGATGCCTTGATTATTGAAGAAATTGACTTGCAGCCCTGCTCTGTAGAGCCTGATCTGGTTCTTTCCGTTGAAGAAGTTGCTGAATTGTTAATTGAAGGTGAAAATCCACAAAATTTGAGTGCCAGCCTTACTTTTGATGCTCTTGAACGTGGTAGCCTCCTCAGCCGACAGCTATATAGTTATGATTATAACCCTGCCTCGTTCTCAGGACAGAACAATTCAGGAACGAATACTCAGAAAGACCATGAACAACCCAAAGTGTATCATAACGGTGTTAATGTCCAGACAATTGAAGAGGTAAGGGTGATGGAATTAATCCCTTTTGATACTGAATATACTTATGATGAAGAGCTGTGGATAGTGGAGAAGGATATTACTGTTCCCGGGGAAGAAGGGGAAAAAGAAGTAATCTATCATGTTATCAGAGAAAATGGTGTGGAGACAGAAAGAACTAAGGTTAGTGAAACAATAATCAAGGGTCCCATAACACAGATAGAAGTTTATGGTTTGGCTCAGGTTCCTTCTGTGGGGACCGGCCAATTTTTATGGCCTGTTGAAGGTGAATATGGGGTTACTCCCGGTAGAGGATTTAGTTCTTTTCATTCAGGGATCGATATCCATGCCCCCAAGGGAACTGATATCCTGGCAGCTGATAGCGGAGTGGTCTGGTTCTCCGGTCAGGGTGGCTCACAGGGCTTATATCTAATTGTTTACCACGGTTCTTATTGGACACTTTATTTGCACAACAGTGTTAACATCGCTTCAAAAGGAGATAAGGTCTCTCAGGGCCAGGTTATTGCCAAGGTCGGAGAAACTGGTCGTGCTTATGGCCCCCACCTTCATTTTGAAGTTCGCAGAGATGATGGAACCGGAGAATGGCATGCCTATTACCAGCACGAACCAATAGATCCACTGTTATTTTTTAAGCCTTAATCAGCTAAATGGTTCATGATTGCCCTCTTTCGATGAGAGAGGGTTTTTAGTATATGCAATCTGCAGGTTTTTTCCCGGCAGGGGAGAATCATTAACATAAATCAGATGCTAACATAGATGTCTCGACGGGGTGGGTTGAATGGCAGGTAAAATACTGATTGTCGATGATGAAAAGCCAATTGTCGAGATCTTAAAGTACAACCTTGAAAAAGAAGGGTACCTGGTTGTAACTGCCTATGATGGTGAAGAAGCTATAGAGCAGGTAAAGGTAGAAAAACCTGACCTGATTGTTCTAGATATAATGCTACCTAAAAAAGATGGTTTTACTGTCTGCCGGGAGATCTTGAGTAGCCATGATATTCCAATTATTATGTTGACAGCAAAGGAAATGGAGATAGATAAGGTGCACGGGCTCGAACTGGGTGCCGATGATTATGTAACTAAACCTTTCAGCGCCAGGGAAATAACAGCCCGTGTCAAAGCGATTCTGCGCCGCAGCAAAACTGCAGAAAGTATCCCCGGCCGGCTAAAGGACAAGCTGGTGGTAGGTACGATAACAGTAGATCAGGATGAAGTTCAGGTTTATAATCAGAATCAACCGGTTGAGCTGACATTGCGTGAGTTTAACCTGCTTGTTTTTCTCATGATGAAACCCGGTTATGTTTTTAGTCGTGAACAGCTTTTAAACCAGGTTTGGGGTTACGATTACATTGGAGATGAACGGACTGTTGATGTTACCATTCGTCGTTTAAGAGAGAAGCTGGAAACTAACCCGGCTAAACCCGACTATATCCACACAAAAAGAGGTGTCGGCTATTATTTTAGGCGGAGGTAAAACTTTCAACAGCCTCCAGTGGAAAATTATTTTTATATACATAATGCTCATACTTTTTTCTCTGCAGTTGATCAGTGTTTATGTTGTACAATCACTGGAACAATATTATTTAAGAAACTACAAGGAGAGCCTTGAGAACCAGGCCAGGCTGCTCTCTATCTTTATGACGCCTGACTTTGGAGAAGGTCAATTATGGACGGAAGACACAGTGCTCCTGGCTCGTCAATTCAGAGAGCTACAGGAAGTGGAAATTATTATCCTTGACAGTTATGCCCAGGTTATCGGCACGTCGGGCAGTCAGGCTTTGATCGGTAATCGCTTTATACGTGATGAAATAACAAGGGCTCTTACCGGAAGCTCAAGCGACACGATCCGGTTTGATCCTGAAAACCAGGAAAGGCGTTACTACCTTGCTTACCCTTTAATCAATGATCAAAATATTATTGGTGTAATATATTTAAGCGGTTCTTTGCGTGCCGTTGATGATACTTTAAACGAAGTGAAAACAATTTTGCTATCTGGCGCTTTTCTTGCCCTGGCGATTAGCTTCCTGTTAGGAATCATTTTAACTAGAACTATTACATCACCAATCAAAGAAGTAACCCGGCAAGCAAACTGTATGGCTCAGGGTGATTTTTCCAGGAAAATTAGTGTTCAAACTTCTGATGAGATCGGCCGGCTTGGGGAAACCTTCAATTATCTCGCCGAACAACTCAGCCATACTATTAATGAAATGTCTTCGGAAAAGAGCAAAGTAGAAGCGATCATCAATAATATGACCGATGGTATTGTTGCTCTTGATGGAAAAGGATACCTGATCCAGCTTAACCCTTCAGCACGTCGCTTAATTAAAACATTGGGTCTTAAGGTCCCTGCTTTGCAGCGCTCAGGTTTCAATCTCTTAAGAAACCTGATCGGACCTGATGCCATGAAGCAGTTTGTCCGCTGTCAGCAGGTTTTGACAGCTGAGATTTCCGGCAGCAAGCCAAGCTGTACAATGCAGGTTAAAATTGCACCCTTTAAGGTTGAAAAGGGTAAACTGGATGGTACTTTGATCGTTTTGCATGATATAACCCAGGAGCGCGAGTTGACCCGTCGCCAGGAAGAGTTCGTGGCCGATGTTTCTCATGAACTGCGGACACCACTTGCAACTGTAAAAAGCTATGTAGAAACTCTGCTTGACGGAGCAGCAGAAGATGCGGCGGTTAGAAATCGCTTCCTTCACATTCTGGCGAAAGAAACAGATCGCATGGTCAGTATGGTCAAAGACCTGCTAGTCCTGTCACAGATGGACTCCAGCAAAACTTACTGGCAGCAGACTGAGGTAAACCTTTTTGATCTTGCCAGTGAAGCGGTTGACCAGCTTAGGCAGAAGCTTTGCACAGAATTACCTGAAATAAAGGTGTCAGATTGCTTACAGTTTTGTGCTGTATCTGTAGATCGTGATAAGACGATGCGTGTATTTGCAAATCTTTTGAATAATGCAGTTAAGTACACTCAACCAGATGGCAAAATTTCCATATCGGCATCTCAAGAAGATAACTTTGTTAAAATCACTATTGAAGATACAGGGGGCGGCATTCCAGAAAGTGAACTGCCAAAAGTCTTTGAACGTTTTTATCGGGTTGAAAAAACACGGAGCCGTGATTATGGGGGAACCGGTCTTGGCCTGTCAATCGCCCGTAAAGTAGTCGAAGCACATGGCGGCCTAATCTGGATTGAAAGTGTATCTGGCGAAGGAACCAGAGTTTACTTCACATTGCCCAGATATGTGAGAGAGGAGGCTACGCCGGTATGATTGAAAATATAAAAAGCGTCCTGCTTGTTTTACTGGTGGCTTTGAGCCTCTACCTTACTTATCAGTTGTGGTATGGCCAAAAACCAGCAGATCTGGTTATTGATAATGATTTTGAAAGAATCGTGGTTGAAAAACCCAGGCCTTTGACCGACGTTATCATACCACGACAGATTATGCTGAAGGCCGAAGGTGGCTATTATATGCTAAGGGATGGCGAGGAGAGTTTTAGCCTGATCTGGGAAGCTATATCGCAGGTTTTACAAGAAACCTATAAAGAATCAATTATTGCTCAGGACTTTTCAGAAATGGAATGGCAAAATAAGCTTACCGTATACCTGGATCCGCATTTGCCGGTTGGTGATGACTTGCCCTGGCTTTCAGGGGAAGAATATGCGCTGCTTAACAGGGTGGAATTGAATTATCATAATGGAGAGAACTGGTTAATTATCAATAAAGCAGAAACAAATAAAAGACTTAACCTGACTTTAAACGATGAGCAGCAGGAGCAGATCAGTGAACTGTTAGCGCAGATTAATGCTGATGATAAAGCACTCTACTTTAAGTTAACGGCAGACTATATTTTTGACCTCAGCGGCAGAGAGTTTGCTGTGCAAAACCCGATCTATGCTCCTGCTGAAGAGGTGTCAATGGAGTTGGCACAGTTCAGGCCTGAAATTATAAATCGCGATTTGTTGCTAAAAACATTTTTTGTTGATTATAGTATGGCTCGTATCATTGAAGAAAAAGACGGCAGCCTGATATACACAGATGGCGAGCGGGGCCTTCGTTTAGGCAGCGTAGGTCTTGAGTTTACAAATCCCCGCATTGAAGAAAGGCATACTTCATCTTCAGCCTTCACCTATGTTGAAGCCTTGACCACCAGCAGTGCTACACTAAGTTATCATGGTGGTTGGCCGGAAGGGTTGCGGCTGGAAAGCATCGGTCTTACTGGGTGGGGGCCAAGTGCATCATACCTGGCAGAGTGGAGAACTTATTTCCGGGGTTATCCCCTATTTCTTTCCAAGCCAACCAGAGCTTTCTTTAATGATCGTGGACTTTATCATTATACGCGGTCACAGTTTATTGCAGACGATCTATCAGAGGTAGAGATAATTACTGTGGCACCCTGGCTCGAAGCTTTAGTTCAGGCCGCCCAATTGTTTGAAGAAAAGCAGCCTAATTTAAAATCTTTAGCCAGGCTGGAAGTACTGGAGCTGGGCTACGTTCTGACCGGTGATCCTCCTTTCTATCAAGGAGTGCCTGTCTGGTTAGTGCAAATCAATGATCTGCAGTTTCACTTAAAAGCTGATACTCTTGACTTTATTGCTGAGGTGGATCTACTATGAATTTAGGTCGGGCAAAATCCATTCTAATCATTGCTTTTGTCGGGCTGAATATTTTCCTCGGCTATTATCTATTCTGGCCTGATTTTGGGCGACTCACTCAAGTTGCAATAACAGCAGAAGAGGCGCAGGTTGTCGAATCACTGCTTGATGAGAACAATTATATTTTGGAGGTTCCCTTAGAACGTGCTGTCCAAACCAGTAATTTCTTAAGTGTTGCACCGGGGCTTGAATTTCAGCAAAGCATCAGGCAACGCCTGATCGACCGGGATGCCTCAGTTTTTGAAGTTGATGGATCAATTTATTATGCAAGCGAAAATGAAACAGCAGTATTTAAACCCACCGGTCTAACCCGGATAAGTTATGATCCGGGTGTATTTCTTGGCGAAGACTTATCACAACTCGAACAAAGGGAACTGAAAAATAGCCTTATGCAATTTTTAGAAGAGCGAGCCTTAGTTCCCGAGGGCATCCAGTTTGATTACCTGGATCGAAGTGAACCCGGACAGTTAACATTTTATTATTATCAGGTTATAGATGAAATGCCGGTTTTCTCAGGTCAGTTTAAAATAGTTTTGCGCTCTGACTACGTTGTTGAAGTTGAGATATATTGGCTTGATCCTTTAGATAGAGTGCCTTCCAGGAAAATGGAAGTAATTTCTATTGCCGAGGCCCTTGCAAATCTGGTCAGGATATTGGGCCCTTGTGACGAATCCTGTCGAATAGCGCGTATTGATCTGGGTTATTATAGCGGTGAATATGATGCTGAAAAATGGGAGATTCCTCCGGTATGGAGAATCTTTTTCGATAACCAGCAATTTTATTATATTAATGCTTTTACAGGAAACCTGGAGCAGGATAGTATTATAACAGAGCAATTGCCATAGTTTAAATTTATATTTATGTGTCATCAATGACTGACCAAGCAGGGGGAAATCATGGAAAAATTTATAGTTCAGGGCAATAAGGGGTTATCCGGGCAGGTCAAAATTAGCGGAGCAAAAAATGCTGCCGTGGCTATTTTACCGGCTGCAATTCTGACTTCGGAAACTGTTTATTTAGAGAACTTACCGGATATCATCGATGTTCGTACTTTAATTGCTATTTTGCAAAATCTCGGAGTTTCCATTCGCAGGAGGGGGCGAAACTCCCTTGAACTGAAACCTGGCAGTCTCTCGAAGATTGCACCTCCCTACGATCTTGTAAAAAAAATGCGCGCTTCCTATTACTTTATGGGTAGTCTTCTGGCTCGCTTTGGCGAGGCAGAAGTTCCTATCCCCGGAGGATGTGATCTAGGCCCAAGGCCGATTGATCAGCATTTAAAAGGGCTTTCAGCTCTAGGGGCAAACATTCAGATTGAGCATGGAATGATCAGTCTATCAGCTGATAAACTGAAAGGGGCCAGAATTTATTTTGATGTTGTCAGCATAGGGGCAACAGTAAACTTGATGTTGGCAGCAGCTTCCGCAGAAGGCAAGACAATTCTGGAAAATGTTGCCAAAGAACCGGAAATAGTTGACCTTGCCAACTTTTTGAATGCTATGGGTGCTTCAATCAGAGGGGCAGGGACTGATGTAATCCGGATCGAAGGGGTTAAAAAGTTCTCAGGGGTAAGGCACACAGTAATTCCCGATCGCATTGAAGCAGGCACTTTCATGCTTGCCGCTGCTGCTACAGGTGGTTCGGTCGTAGTAGAAGATGTGATTCCCAAACATATTGAAGCTATTACTGCCAAGCTCAGGGAAGTTGGTGCACAGGTTAAGGTAGATCCTGAAAAAATACAAGTTGAGGCAGTAAAACCGCTTAAACCCTCTGATTTAAAAACTTTACCTTACCCAGGATTTCCCACAGACCTGCAGCCTCCCGGTATGGTCTTGCTGACAGCAGCACAGGGGTTGAGCGTTGTAACAGAAAATGTATTTGACGGACGTTACAATCATGTTGATGAGTTAAAAAGAATGGGGGCCCGGATTAAAGTAGAAGGTCGTACCGCGCTGGTTGAGGGTGGCGGTATTCTTTCTGGAGCCCCGGTTTCTGCCCCCGACCTGCGTTCAGGAGCAGCATTAATAATCGCAGCCCTGATGGCTGAAGGTGAGAGCCAGATTAATGATATAGAGCATGTTGATCGTGGCTATGAGGATTTCGAAGGGAAGTTAATGCAGCTCGGAGCCAGGATCAAAAGAGTAAAAGAGCCTGAGCATGATCGTTCCCTCGGAAAGCTGGATTAAGGCCCTGCTAACAAACTATTTATTAATTACGATCCGGCAATCAGCTGAATTTAACCGGCGATCATGGGCATAGGTTATCAGGGGCAGTACGTAAATCAGAATTATTTAGTTTGACGGGACACTGGTTTTGACTTCACTGCATCCGGGCCATACTTTACCTCAGCCCAATCTTATTATAAACTTTAAAGCAAGGAGGGATTACCATTTATGGTTGAACATAATGATGATTATGAAAAAAACAAAAGCCGGGGAGGCATTTGGTCTTTCATTGGCTATCTGTCCTTTGGAGTTTTAGGAGTTTTTCTCGGTGCAGTACTGATATACTGTCTCTTTTCATTTTTTCTTGTTACAGAGACAGAAGAAATTCAGCCTGAAGTGCTGCCTGAAGTAGCTGAAGTGCTTCCGGAGGTTGAAGCCATTCCGGAACCAAGAGAAGATCTGGTTGATGTGGTGGAAAAAACAATGCCTGCGGTAGTCGGTGTAGCAAGGCAAACATATATAACTCGCTTTGGTGAGCAGCATTTTGAGCAAATCGAATCGGGTTCAGGAGTTGTTATATCAAGTGATGGCTATATTGCCACCAACTATCATGTTGTTGAAAACGCCGACAAAATTTCTGTGCTAATCCCGGGAAAAGGTCGCTATGATGCTGAATTGATTGGGATTGATACGTTAACAGACTTAGCGCTTTTAAAAATCGATGAAAACGGTCTTGTCTCAATTTCATTAGGTGATTCTGAAGAAATCAATATTGGGGAGACTGTTGTTGCCATAGGAAACCCCCTGGGCTTGCAGCAAACGGTCACAGCAGGCATTATCAGTGCTGTTGGCAGGCAGGTCCGGTTTGCCGGAAGTGAGTTTACCCATACTTTCTTACAGACTGATGCACTTATTAATCCGGGAAACAGTGGTGGACCACTTGTCAATACCAGCGGCGAGATGATTGGTATCAACACGGCAAAGGTTGCTATACTCGGTGTTGAGGGTATCGGGCTAGCTGTTCCCAGCAGAACAGTGATCCGGGTCATGGATGATATTAAGGAGTTCGGTAGAGTAATTCGCCCGCATTTTGGCTTACTTCTCGAAGACTGGCTAAATTACGAAGATGATCGGGAACCGATAATGGGAGTCAGGATCGTAGAGGTACTTCCGGACAGTGCAGCTGACCAGGCCGGCCTTTTGCCTGGGGACATTATCGTTTCGATTGGCGATCATGATGTGCATTACATGGCACAATTGTTTGACAGCTTACTTTCATTTTATCCTGATGATACAGTCAGTGTTATCTTTTATCGAGAAGGAGAGGAACAGGAAGTAGAGGTAACATTGGGTGAGCGCCCCGAAGTGATAACCTTTCCAGATGATATTTTTGAACCTGATGATCAAGATGAGGGGTTAGAAGAAGAAGAGGAAGAAGAGATGGAAGATGATGTTGAAGAAGTGCCTGAAAATGATCATACCAGCGGGGAAGACCTGGAATAAATTCCATGGGGGCTGAGTAATTGCGCCTGCTTTTTATTTTTATCGATGGATTAGGGCTGGGAAAGTCAGAACCGGTTAATCCCTTTTATGGAATGGCTACGCCCGGCCTATCAGCCCTTTTGGATGGAAAGGATTTTGTTGCTGACTCGGCAGGGTATGGCGGTCTCAAAGCCTCCCTGCTGAGTCTTGATGCTACCCTGGGTGTAAACGGTTTACCGCAAAGTGCTACCGGCCAGGCATCTATTTTTACAGGTATAAATGCTGCGGCATACCTGGGCGGACATTTAAACGGTTTCCCTGATCAAAAGCTGAGAAGACTGCTTGCTGTAAAAGGGATTTTTAGACAGCTAAAACGTAAAGGCTATAAGGTCACCTTTGCCAACGCATATCGCCCCCCCTTCTTCGAGCTTTTACAGCGCGGATTGCCGGGAAATCGCTATTCCTGTTCAACCCTGATTTCCTATTACGGTGGTTTGAATTTTTATGATCTTGAAGACCTTAAAACCGGCAGGGCTCTCTTCATGGATATTACTAACGATATGATAAGCAGGATGGGTTTCGAAGTTCCGCTCATTACCCCGGAAGAAGGAGCTGCACGTCTGTCTGTAATCGCCCGTAATTATGATTTTACTTTATTTGAATACTTTCTCAGCGATCTTGCCGGGCACATGGCAGATTTATCCGAGGCCAGGCGAGTTATAGCAATCCTGGATCGCTTTTTAGGTGCACTGGTAGAAACGGTTGATTTTCGAGACACCATCCTTTTAGTTACAAGCGATCATGGCAATCTTGAAGATCTTACCACCCGTAATCATACCATGAACAAAGTTCCTGCCTTGCTGGTTGGCAATAAAAAGAAGCGTGATGAAGTAACACCGGGTTTGCGAGATATAACCAGTATATCTGATGCTGTTTATAAAATTCTGCAGTAATCATAGAAGCGGTATGATCTTTTACGGATCTTTTATTGATGGAACTGATCAGTGTAGAAAGGAGTTAAAGATATTGAATGTTGAGTCACTGACTGTAAGTATGTTTGCAACAAATTGTTACATTCTTTCATGTAGCTACACAGGAGAAGCTGTGGTTATAGATCCGGGCGCCGATGCAAAGAGAATCAGTGCTCTAATCAATGCCCGTGAACTCAGTTTGCAATTTATTATTAATACCCATGGTCATATCGATCACATTGGAGCTAATAGTGGATTAAAAGAGCTATATAAAGTTCCGATCTTGCTTCATGAAAAAGATTTAAATATTTATAATAATCCTGGTTTTGGCCTGGGGCTGATTCTGCGAAAACAACCGCAGCCGGATGATTTCATAAAGGAAGGACATGTAATTGAATTTGGCCGTAACAAGCTGACAGTTGTTGAAACTCCCGGCCACACCGGCGGAGGCATTTCTTTGCTAATTAATAATGCCGTTTTTTGTGGGGACACACTTTTTGCCGGTTCAATTGGAAGAACTGACCTGGCTGGAGGATCCTATGAACAGTTATTGAAAAGCATTCATGAGAAGTTGCTTACATTGCCTCCGGAAACTATTATTTATCCCGGACACGGACCTGAAACGACCATAAGAGACGAAACTGAGTATAATCCCTTTTTGAGAAAGGACAGTTAAGAAATCTTTTTTTAACATTAGCAGGAATTATTTAATTGATAGAGAATACTTATCAACCGGAAAAAACCTGAAATGAAATGTTAAGTTTATACTCCCTTGGTACAGCTTAACTATCCCGGAATATAAAGCGTTCCAGTACATTTTATAATCCCCTATCAGATAGGAATCATCCTAATGTATATTCTTCCAGGCAGTATTATAAGATGCAGAGCTTTAATAACTTAAATTTACAGGAGCAAAATGGTCATCAATCCGTGGCTGCAATTCTTTGTATGCGCTGCAATTATTGTTTTTGCCGGAACAAGACTGACTAAAAATGCTGCAGTAGTTGCAGAAAACACCGGTATTGGAACAGCCTGGGCGGGCGCAATTATGCTTCCCCTGGCTACTTCTTTACCGGAGCTGGTTACTACCCTGCGAGCTGTTTCGATTAACGCGCCTGATTTGGCCATGGGAAATATCCTTGGCAGCTGTCTCTACAACCTGGCTCTTCTAGCGGTTATTGATTTGCTTGAGGGTCGTGGAGCTATGACCGCCCGTATCAACCAGGGCCACATCATTACTGCTTCACTCAGTATAATAACAGTCTGTCTTGCTTCTATCGCAATGTTACGAGTTGTCTATCTGCCTATTGGCTGGGTTGGCCTGGAAACGTTACTGATCGCCCTGGTCTATCTTATGGGTAGCAGGCTTATATACAGGTATGAGCAAAAGAAAAAACCGCTGCTGTCATTGGAACATAAAGAGGAAGGACCAGAACCTGGTTCTTCGACCGGCCGGGCTATATTTCATTTCTTGCTGGCGGCACTGGCCATAGTTTTTGCCGGGGTATTATTAACCGATGCAGCCGACAGGATCGCCATAATGACCGGTCTCGGACATACTTTTATCGGATCTATTTTACTGGCGATAAGTACTTCTTTACCGGAAACTGTAACTACCATCACAGCTCTCAGGCTGGGTTTATTGGACATGGCAGTTGCTAACGTGTTTGGCGCGAACTTTATGAACCTGTTTATCTTATTTATTGCTGATATATTTTATCGACCTTCACCTTTACTTTATGCTGTTTCTGGCAACAATCTGTTATCGGCAATAACTGTGATTATTTTCAGCTCGATTTTTATATTTAGCCTGGTTTACCGGTCTGAAAAAAAGGTTGTTCGCCTTGGCTATGATGCTTTGTTGATTTTGATCGGTTATTTAACGGTTGTCTACCTGCTATTTAAGTCTGGTAGTAATTTATAAAGGTGGTGGCTAGTTTTGGATACTGAAAAAATAAACTCTATGACATTAAATGATTTGCATCGTCTGGCTAAAGAGCATGAAATAAAAGGACAGTCAACGATGCGCAAGCAAGAACTGATTGATGCCTTGACTAAATTGTTTTCTGAAAACGGTGAAGAATACAGTGCATCAGGAATGCTGGAAATTATGTCAGATGGTTTCGGTTTCCTGCGGCGTAAAAAGTACTACTTTTCGGATGATGACATCTATACTTCTGCCTCTCAAATTCGACGTTTTAACATGCGAACCGGTGATATTATTACCGGTCGTATCCGCCCGCCAAAGGATAACGAACGCTATTATGCTCTCTTACAAGTCGAACAAATTAATGGCGAAGATCCGGAAAAGCTGGCTACCAGGCCTGGTTATACATCACTGGTGCCGATTCACCCCAATGAATTGATTCGCATGGAAACCAAATCGCACATCATGTCTACAAGGATCATCGACCTCTTAATTCCTATTGGTAAGGGACAAAGGGGTTTAATCGTATCACCGCCAAAAGCAGGCAAAACTATGCTTTTAAAACAATTGGCCAATAGCATATCAATAAACCATCCTGAAATTGAGTTAATTATCCTGCTTGTTGATGAAAGGCCTGAAGAAGTAACTGACATGGAACGCAGTGTCGACGCAGATGTGGTCAGTTCAACTTTTGATCAGAAACCTGAAAATCATATTCGCTTAGCAGAGCTAGTCCTGGAACGTTCTCAGCGGTTGGTAGAGCAGGGGCGAGATGTAGCCGTTTTGCTTGACAGCATTACCAGGCTAACCCGTGCTTACAACCTGGTCATACCGCCCAGCGGTAGGACCCTTTCCGGTGGTATTGATCCAGGGGCTTTCTATAAGCCAAAACGTTTTTTTGGCGCAGCAAGAAATATTGACGGTGGCGGCAGTTTAACCGTTTTGGCGACAACTATTGTTGATACCGGCAGTAGAATGGATGATGTTGTCTATGAAGAATTTAAAGGTACCGGTAACCTGGAGTTGCACTTAGACCGCCGGATAGCAGAAAGACGAATATTCCCAGCAATTGATATCTCACGCTCTGGGACAAGACGCGAAGAATTGCTGCTCGATGAACACAAGATAGAATTAATGTGGGCTCTACGCCGGGCCATGGGTAGCAGTACCAGTGTCGAGTTTTTGGATGCTCTTATGGACAGGCTCAGGAAAACAAAAACGAATGAAGAATTTCTTAGTAATATGCATACAATGTAAGGTTTTAAACTTTGAATATTCAGTAGCCGGATGCGTATTGCAGAATAGAAGGCAATATGCTATGATCTGTTACTGGAAACGAGCAAAGGAGGTTGCAATCTATGAAAGCGGATCTACACCCGAAATATCATTGCACCACAGTAACATGTGCTTGTGGTGAATCTTTTGAAACCGGTTCGACAAGAGAATCTCTGAAAGTTGAGATTTGTTCAAAGTGCCATCCCTTTTTTACCGGCAAGCAAAAATTTGTCGATACGGGTGGTAGGGTAGAACGTTTTAAACGAAAGTACGGTATGTAAACCGAGAGCAGAGCACAGGTGCTCTGCTCTTTTTCTTAGGGTGCACCCTGCAAAAGCTACAGATCCCTCATACTCTGAAAGATGGTACGATAAGACCGGGTAGCCCGGGGTTTTCATTTTTACTTGTGGTTCATATTATTCTCCATGCTTAACTGGCAAAACAAGAGGTGGTTACCGTTAATGTTTGATAAACTCGATATAATTGAAAAGCGCTATCTTGAATTGGAAAAGCTACTTAGCGATCCACAATCATTGAATCAGCGGGATCATTGGCTTAATATGTCTCGTGAGATGGCTTCCATTACACCTGTAGTAGAACTATCCCGTCGCCTAAGAGCGATCAATAAAGAACTGGATGAGGCTGAAGAAATGCTGGATAACAGCCAGGAAGCAGATATGGTTGATTACCTGCGTTCTGAAACTGATGCACTAAGGGAAGAAAAAGAGCAGCTTGAGTCAGAGGTAAAAGAGCACTTGATACCTAAAGACCCGTATGATGATAAAAATGTCTTCATCGAAATCAGGGCCGGTACCGGTGGTGAAGAAGCAGCACTCTTTGCGGCTGATTTATTGAAAATGTATGCACGTTTCGCTGAAAAGCATAACTTTAAGGTAGAAATAGTAGATGCGCATCAAACTGATATTGGTGGTTACAAAGAAGTGATCTTAGGTGTTGAAGGCAAAGGGGCCTTCAGCCGGCTGAAGTTTGAAAGTGGTGTTCATCGTGTTCAGCGTATCCCGACGACAGAATCGAGTGGACGTATTCATACTTCGGCTGCTACAGTGGCGGTCCTGCCTGAAGTTGAAGAGGTCGAGGTAGATATTAACCCGCAGGATTTACGAATTGACACTTTTTGCTCAACCGGCCCCGGGGGACAGAGTGTAAATACTACTCAATCAGCTGTCCGTATTACCCATGTTCCGACCGGTGTCGTTGTTAGCTGCCAGGATGAAAAATCACAGCTGCAGAATAAAGAAAAGGCACTGCGTATTTTACGTAGCCGCTTGTTAGATAAATATATTTCCGAACAAACAGCAGAGCTTGCCCAGACCCGGAAGACAATGGTGGGGAGTGGTGATCGCAGTGAACGCATCCGTACCTATAACTTTCCCCAGAACAGGGTAACAGATCACCGGATTAATTTGACTCTGCATAAACTTGACTTCATTCTGGCCGGCGATCTTGATGAAATTGTCGAAGAGCTGGCTGCCGGTGAACGCGCTAAACAGCTTGAAGAATCAGGAGCATGATCCATTTGTGAAAGGCAAAAAGATCAGAGAAGTCCTTAAGGAATCATCCCTCTGTCTGCGCCAGGCCGGCTTAGAGCATCCCCTTCAAGAAGCAGAAACTATGCTTGCCTACCTCATGGGCATTGATCGTCTTCAACTTTTTTTAAACGATGATGAACCGCTACCTCTTGAAATTGCAGACAGTTGTAAGCAAGCTGTCAGAAGAAGATCTGCCGGAGAGCCCCTCGCTTATATCATCGGTGAAAAGTATTTTTATGGTTATCGCTTTGCAGTTAATAAAAATGTTCTTATTCCAAGACCGGAAACTGAGTTGATCGTAGAGAGAGCAATGCATTGGACTGAGCGGATGGATAGAAAAAAGTGTGATCCTATCAGGGCAGTTGATCTGGGAACCGGTAGTGGAGTGCTGGCTGTTACTTTAGCCCTGGTGCTCAACCCTGAATCTGTGTGGGCTATTGACTGTTCGGAAAATGCCCTTAAAACGGCAACATTAAATGCAAGACTCCATAATGTAGAAGGGCAAATCAGTTTTGTTCAGGGAAATTATTTTGCAGCCCTGCAAAAGATTAAGCCTTTACCACTTTTTAACCTGGTTGTGGCTAACCCTCCCTATGTACAATCAGATCAACTATCATCTTTGCCGGACACTGTAAAAAATTATGAACCCGTTGCAGCTTTAAACGGCGGTGAAGATGGGCTGGATGGGTATCGTGCTATTCTGTCGCAGTTACACCAACATGTTTGCAGGCCGGCTTTAATTTTATTTGAAATAGGTGCTGATCAAAAAGACGCTGTTGAAGCGCTTTGTCTGGAGAGCGGATTGTTCGATGCGGTTTCCTGGACCTATGATCTCGCTGGATACCCACGTGTATTTGAGGGTGAGGTCGGCTTATGAAAACTTAAATACTTAATCTTTAAGGTGTTGTCATTGTTTTTCACTAATTAAGACGTTTACCAGTCGATGTAATAGTAAGCTTGCCATGCTTAACGCCTTTAACGCCGATTAAACGTGCTGATAATTCCTTTGCATCAGAGGCAGGGCCCTTGATAACCATAACTTCAAGGCAATGATCATGTTCAAGGTGAACATGCATTACTGATATGATCATGTCGTGGTGGTCATGCTGAAGTTCCAGCAGTAAGTCACTCAATCCCTTTACATGGTGGTTATAGATTATTGTTATGGTGCCGGCCACCTCCTCTTCATCCTGAGACCAGTCTATTTCCACAAGCTGATTACGAATTAGATCTCTGATTGCTTCCGAACGGTTGGGATAGCCTCGTTTGACAATTTCCTGATCAAGGCGTTCTAATAGCTCCCTGTCCATCGATATGCCAAAACGAGTTAAATCGGCCATAATAAACCTACCTCCATTAATATAATGATGGTTATAGTATACCCGATTTCATTTACGCTTGTTACCTAAATGAATACATAGATCAATAATCTGTGGTGGTGAATTGAAAAAAACAATACTTTAATCTATAATAACCAAAGAATATTGATGGTAGATTTACAGCCCTTACATAAGGGGGTCAAATTTTGTTCTGGGAAATTGCCTTCAGCACCATCGGTGGCCTGGGTCTTTTTTTGTTCGGAATTCAAATAATGGCCTCCGGGATGCAGAAAGCGGCCGGAGACCGTTTCCGGCGCATTCTTGAAATGCTGACTAATAATCCTGTCCTGGGTGTTTTCACCGGTATTGTCGTTACAATATTGGTTCAAAGCAGCAGTACCTCTACAGTTATGGTGGTCGGCTTTGCCAATGCCGGCTTAATGAATTTATCACAGGCTATAAGTGTTATCATCGGATCCAATATTGGTACTACAGTTACCGCGCAAATAGTATCGTTTAATATAGGCGTAGTTGCTTTTCCCGCCATCGGCATTGGTTCAATTCTCAACTTCTTTGGCCGGCGCCGTTTTCAGCGCTACCTGGGCCAGACAGTACTGGGGTTTGGCCTGCTCTTTCTCGGTATGACCACTATGTCCAACGGGATGAGTCCCCTGAGAGAGCTTGATGCCTTTCACACTATGATTATTCAATTTAGCCGCTATCCCTTGCTGGGCATTCTTTGTGGTGCTATTTTTACAGCCCTTGTTCAAAGCAGTAGTGCGGCAACCGGGGTTATCATTGCCCTTACAATGCAAGATCTTATTCCCTTTCATTCAGCTGTTCCTCTAATTTTAGGGACCAATATAGGGACGAGTATAACCGCTATACTGGCCAGCATAGGTGCCAATGTGGCTGCCAGGCGAGCGGCCGTAGCCCATGTGCTATTTAATCTAATTGGTGTCATACTGGCTTTGATTCTATTGAAGCCTTTTACGGATATTATCATTGAAACAGCCTCCACTGTGCCACGACAGGTTGCCAATACTCATACAGCTTTTAATATATTAAATACAATATTTTTCCTGGTCTTTTTGAAGTATTTTACCCGTCTTATCTGTTATATTATCCCGGGGGAAGATGAAAAAATTGAGTTTGGCCCAAAATATCTCGATTCCCGTATTCTAAGAACGCCTGCCGTAGCGATTGGCGGTGCCAAGCAAGAGCTTTTACGCATGGCCGGTATTGCCCGGGAAATGCTTGAAGAGTCAATGCAGGTATTCCTTAAAAATGACCTCAAGAAAATTAAGCACATCGAACAGATGGAAGAGCTGGTTGATGGTTTAGAAAAAGAGATTAATATCTACCTGGCAGAGCTGTCGCAACATTCGCTGTCCAAGGAACAGTCTAAGATGGTTGCCATCCTGATGTCTGCAGCTAATGACCTTGAGCGCGTCGGTGATCATGCTGAAAACATAATGCAGCTATCGGAGCTAAAAACAGAAGAAAGGTTACCTTTTTCTGTGACAGCTTTAGAGGAAATAACTGTTTTTTATGAAAAAGTAAGTTCAATGCTGGAAAGAGCCGTAGAAGCCTTTAAGAATGAAGATCATGAATCAGCAAAACTTATTGTTATCGAAGATGATGAAGTTGACGAACAGGAAAAAGTTCTCCGTAACAGGCACATAGAAAGAATTAATACTAAGAAATGCTATCCCTCTGCCGGAGTTATTTACCTTGACCTGCTGAGCAACCTGGAACGGGTAGCAGATCATGCCAACAATATTGCCCACCTTATTCTTGAGGACTAAAACATCGCTGTAGACAAAAGAGGATCATTGATGATTTCAAATACCTTCTCCAGCAAAAAAACACTTCTTTTAAAAGATGACTTAAATAGCATCATTAAAGCGGCTGCAATTATAAAAATGGGTGGTCTGGTTGCTTTCCCTACAGAAACAGTATATGGGCTGGGTGCTGCAGCAACAAATATTCGGGCAGTTAAAAAAATATTTTCCGCCAAAGGCAGACCTTCCGATAACCCTCTGATTGTTCACGTGGCAGATTTAAGCCATTTAACGCAGGTAGCTGAAAGAGTTCCCACTGCTGCTTACCGCCTGGCAGAACGTTTTTGGCCGGGGCCGCTTAGCCTTGTTTTACCAAGAGCTGAAGTAATACCGGAGATTGTCAGTGCCGGCCTTCCTACGGTTGCTATCCGCATGCCGAACCATGCTGTAGCATTGACTTTGATTAAAGAAGCGGGGTTACCAATAGCTGCTCCAAGCGCCAATCGATCCGGCCGACCGAGTCCGACTTCCTTCCGACATGTTGTTGAAGATCTGGCCGGGCGAGTTGATGCTATCATCAAGAGCGATCCCTGTCTGGTTGGGATTGAGTCGACGGTCATAGATCTTACAACTGATATACCGGTTATCCTGAGGCCCGGGGGGATTTCCCGTGAAGAAATTGAAAATTTCCTGCAATACCGGGTGGTTTATGCTGAACCTGGAAGTTTGGAATCTGTCCCGTTGTCACCGGGAATGAAGTATTGTCATTATTCACCCCGGGCTCCCTTGATCCTGGTAATTGGCCCCCAGAGCAGGCGTCGCCTGGTGATCAGGGCTATGATTAATAAATACCGGAAACAGGGGGTGAGGATTGGCCTGCTTAATAAGCTTTTATATGGTGCTCAACTTGAAGAAAGAAATAAATCAACGGAAGCATTGGCTGGCCGCCTTTACAGTGCTTTACGCGAAATGGACCGCCGCGGAGTTAACATGATCCTTGCCGAAGAAATAGAAAGTCAGGGCCTGGGCTATGCCGTTATGAACCGTCTGAGAAAAGCGGCGAGCAGAATTGTGAAAGTTACCTGACCTGCTGTGCCCGCTATGCTTTAGCATTCCGCACAGGGCAGGTAATAACTTGCCGGCAAGCAACAGCAGAGTTTTGGCTGCGGAATAGTCCTGAATAGAACCAGAGGAGCTAAATATTGCTAAAAATATTATTTGTCTGCACCGGAAACACCTGTCGTAGTCCGATGGCTGAGGCGCTATTTAATAACGCAGTGCTGCATAGCAGCTTGCCGTACCGGGTGGTCTCTTCATCGTCCGGCTTACATGCGGTGAGAGGTGACAGGGTTTCCCCAGAGGTTTTGAGCCTGCTAAGTCAAGAAGGGTTGGATTTAAGCGAACATAGTGCCAGGCAGTTAAACCAAACCCTGGTTGAAGATTCTGATCTGATCCTGGTTATGGCTGGCACGCACAAGCATGAGCTATGCTCTATCTTTCCTGACGCAGTCAACAAGACCTATTTATTGAAAGAATTTGCTGGTGAAGATCATGCTCCCGGGGACATAACCGATCCCCTGGGCCAGGGTCTTGAAAAATATCAGCAGGTATTGGAGGAAATTAGACAGTGTATCAAGAAGATAATCTCAAAAATGGAGGACTCGCTACATGAAAGTGGCTCTGGGTAGTGACCACGCCGGATTTCAGCTTAAAAATATTATCTTAGAACATCTTTCCGGTGCCGGTATAGCTTTCCATGATTTTGGTGTGTTTTCTGAAGCCAGCGCTGATTACCCCGATCTGGCCAAACTTGTATCCAGTGCTGTTTCCTCTCAGGAATATGATACCGGCATTTTAATATGCGGCACCGGGGTTGGTATGTCAATTGCAGCTAACAGGCACCGGGGCATCAGAGCAGCTCTTTGTGCTGAATCTTTTTCAGCTTCTTTTGCCCGTAAGCATAACAATGCCAACATACTGACAATGGGTTCACGTGTCATAGGTTCTGGGTTGGCTCTTGAGGTTGTAGACACGTTTCTAAATTCATCCTTTGAGGAGGGAAGGCATAAGCGTCGCATCGACAAAATTGAGCTAACCGGTAGTCATTAAGATCCTGCCTTTAAAAGGCAACTATCTAAAAATGATGATCTGAGCATGGTATATATTAAGCAAAAGTAAGATCATTATTAACGAAATACTGCTAAGCATTATTTAATGAAATAATATCTGGAGCTGATGATATTTAAATGAGTGAGCTACTAAAATCAACAATAAGTATCAAATCACTTACTGATGTCGATCCTGAAATAGCCGCCACTATAAACGCCGAACAAATCCGTCAACAGGATAATTTGATCATGATTGCTTCTGAAAACCTGGTCAGCAAGGCAGTTTTAGAAGCGCAGGGTTCTATTCTGACCAACAAGTATGCGGAAGGCTATAGCGGAGCCAGGTTCTATGGTGGCTGTTACTGTGTTGATCAGGCTGAAGACCTTGCCTGCAGCAGGGCTAAAGAAATATTTAAGGGCGATCATGTTAACGTGCAACCCCATTCAGGCACTTCCGCTAATATGGCGGTCTACCTGGCACTATTGAAACCCGGTGACCGGATTATGGGTATGGATCTCAGCCACGGCGGACACCTTACCCACGGAAGCCCGGTTAATATATCCGGTAGATATTATGATGCAGTCAGCTACAAGGTTAACAGGGAAACAGGCCTTCTGGATCTGGATGAGATTAAGCAGAAAGCCCTTGAGACACGTCCTAAGTTATTAATTGCCGGGGCCAGTGCTTATCCGCGTTTAATTGACTACGCGGGTTTTTATACCATAGCCAGGGAAATTGAAGCAGTTTTCATGGTAGACATGGCCCACACAGCAGGCCTCATTGCTGCCGGTGTTCATCCCAATCCGGTCTTAAGCGCAGATGTTGTTACAGCAACAACCCATAAAACGTTTCGCGGCCCCCGTGGTGGTATGATCTTCTGTCGTCGGGAATATGCTGCGTTGATAGACAAGGCAGTTTTCCCCGGACTGCAGGGTGGGCCCCTGATGCATATTATCGCTGCAAAAGCCGTTGCTTTTAAGGAAGCCGCGCTGCCGGGTTACTTCTCCTACCAGGAAACAGTCCTGGCCAATGCTGCTAGCTTGGCAGAGCAATTGATGGCCCTCGGTTTTGAACTGGTTACCGGAGGGACCGATACTCACCTTGTTCTTGTCGATCTGCGGAACAAGAACATATCTGGTATGGAAGCTGAGCAACTTCTTGAATCGGTCAATATTACTGTTAACAAAAATGTTATACCCTTTGACCCAAAGGGGGCCAATAATCCCAGTGGGATCAGACTTGGCACCCCCACTCTTACTTCCCGGGGGATGAAACCTGAACAGATGAAAGTCATCGCTTCCCTGATAGATAAAACCATCAACAATCGCCATCAAAGTGATGTACTCAGTACAATCAAAGATCAGGTTATCAGTTTATGCCGGGAGTTTCCGGCTTACTAAATAATAATTGAGAGGAGATGATTCGTGTGGATCAGGTATTTGTTGCTGATCATCCCCTGGTTCAACACAAGCTGACCCAGTGCCGCCGAGTCGAAACCGAAACCTGGCAATTCCGTGGTCTTGTTGAAGAGATTACCGCGCTATTACTTTACGAAGCCGTCCGGGATATTGAAACTTATCAGGCAGATATTGTTACCCCCGTAGGCCCCGGCAGCGGGACCGTCATCACTAAGGCCAGTCCGGTTTTTGTCGCTGTCCTCAGGGCAGGTCTGGGCATGGTGCCTGGAGCTTTGCGCTTATTTCCCTACGCAAGGGCCGGTCATATCGGCTTATACCGTGATCATGATACCCATGTTCCGGTGGAATACTATTGTAATCTTCCCCCCGATATTAATGATGTTGACTGTTTTCTTCTGGAGCCTATGCTGGCAACAGGAGGTTCTGCTGTTCATGCTTTAAATGTTCTTAAAGAAGCCGGGGTTTCAAAAATCAAACTCTTAAGCTTGATTGCTGCCCCGGAGGGAATCGCTGCTCTTGAGAAGAGCCATCCAGACGTGCAGATCTACCTGGCCTCTGTTGATGAGAAGTTAAACGAGAAAGCTTACATCGTGCCTGGCCTTGGTGATGCCGGTGATCGTTTATTTGGTACAGCCTGACAGGAAAGGGGTGTTAGCTTGGCTGAACGGCCGGATTGGGATCATTACTTCATGGAAATAGCTTCGGTTGTTTCTACCCGTTCAACCTGCCTGCGGCGTCAAGTCGGAGCCTTACTGGTGTTGCATAAAAGAATACTCTCTACCGGCTATAATGGTGCTCCCGGAGGACTCAGTCACTGCCTTGAAGTAGGTTGTCTCAGGCAGCAAATGAATATTCCTTCCGGTGAAAGGCATGAGCTATGCCGGGGCATACATGCCGAGCAAAATGCTATCATTCAGGCTGCGGTCCACGGTGTGGCGATAAAAGGTTCAGTGCTATATTCTACTCACTACCCATGCTCTCAATGTGCAAAAATGCTGGTTAACGCAGGAGTAAAGTCACTGGTGCTGAAAGATAATTATCCTGATGACCTGGCCAAAACCCTCTTTTCAGAAGCTGGCATAGCCATTAAATATATAGTATAATTGTCGATGGTTTCGTTTAAATTATGGGATTATATTTGATTGCTTTTTAAACATGGTTTAGCTTTGTTATGCTTTTTAGTTAGATCAGCATTAAACCCAAGTTGAAACAGGTGGTGTTATTGCATTGACCGTGGAACTGGTAAAAGAAATTAAGAAAGCCGAGGGCAGTGCGGAAACAATAATAGATGATGCCAAACAGGAAGCTCGTAAGTTACTAAAAGAAGCAGAATTACGGGCTGAGCAAGTCAGGTCAGAAATTATAGCCAGGGCTGAAAGCAGAGCCAAAGATTTGGTAGTCCAGGCCGAAGCTGAAGCGAAAGCCGAAGCTGAGCCTTTTTTGGAAGAAGAGCGAAAAAAGATCCTCCAGCTGACAAAAGATGCAGCCGAACACCTGCCGCAGGCGATTACAGTCCTTAAAGACAAGGTAGTGACAATCGATGCCGATAATTGACATGAAAAAAGTTTTCCTCCTGGGCCACAGGGAGGAAAGAGATAAAATATTTGCCCTTTTACATGACCTTGGCAGTGTTCAATTGGAAGATGTAAAAACCAGCGCTGGCTGGAATGAATTTTCTGACCTTCTTGAACCGGAACAATCTGACCTGCATGAAACGGATTTAGATAACCGCTTAAGCGAAGCCCGTTACTGTCTCGATTTTTTCCAACGCCACTTCCCGCTACGTAAAAGTTTTGTCCAGCAGTTTACCGGATCCAAGCTTGAGCTATCGGCTCAGGAATTTTCCAACCATATTAGCCGTATCGATCAGGTTGGCTCGTTGCATGAATCCTGTCGTAAAGCAGAAGAAGAACTTGCCCGGCTGAGAAATGAAGAAACGCAGGCTAACAACCTTATTGCTGAACTCTCTCCCTGGACCAGCCTTGATCTACCCTTTGAGCATCTAAAAGGTAGTTCTTTTTCCTTTATGGCTCTCTTTTCCGTCCCTGTTGACCATCTGGCTTCTATCGAAGAATCCCTTCTTGAAACTGTGCCAATCAATTATTGTGAGGTTGTCAATGCAGATAATGAATTCGCCTACATTTTTGTTATTTGTTTAAATGACGTTAAAAGTGAATTACAGCGTTTATTAAAAGATAAAGCGGCAACAATGGTCGATTTTTCATCCCTGAGAGGCACTGCTGCTGACAATATTACTTCTTTAAGGGATCAGTTAGGCTCGATCACTGCTGAAAAGGATGCTGTCTTAGATAAAGTTGCCGACCTGCTGGAGCACCGCCCAATGCTGATGGCCTGCTTCGATTACCTGGATAACGAAACCAGAAAAAAAGAGGCAGTCTCCAACCTTGCCGGTACTGCGAACAGCTTTTTGCTTGAAGGGTGGGTTCCTCTGCCGGTTCTTGAAGACTTACAAAAAAAAATGGCTGACAAAACAGAAACGGCCGTGCTTGTAGCCCGCGATCCCGAGCCCGGAGAAAACGTTCCGGTCCTGTTACACAACAGCGGACCGGCTGATGCCTATGAGGTCGTGACTAAACTATACAGCACTCCCCGCAGAAGCGAACTTGATCCCACCCCGTATATGGCCCCTTTCTTTTTTGTTTTTTTTGGAATCTGCCTTTCCGATGCCGGTTACGGTGTTGTCCTTGCTTTGATGGCGCTTTTCGTTTCCCGTAAATTAAAACTTGCCGGCATGGGTAAGCAGCTATTAAAGCTTCTATTTCTTGGCGGTATCTCGGCAATCTTTTTTGGTATCCTGCTTGGCAGTTATTTTGGGGATCTGTTGCAGCTGCCGGCTCTCTGGTTCGATCCTCTTGATGATCCAATGCGAATGTTGTTTTATTGTTTCGGCCTCGGCCTGATCCATGTCTATTTTGGCATGGGCCTGCAGGCTTACCGCAATATAAAAGCGGGGCATCCCTTAAATGCCCTTTTTGACCAGGGCTTCTGGTTTATTTTCTTAAATGGCTTGATCATGCTTCTTCTCCCGGAATTAGCCACTGTCGGCCAGTGGCTGGCTATCGGTGGGGCAGCCGGTTTGATTCTTACACAGGGTCGCAGTCAACAGGGAATTATCATGAAATTCATGAGCGGCGTGCTCAGCCTATACAACATTACCGGTTATTTAAGTGATGTTTTATCCTATTCCCGGTTGCTGGCTCTCGGTTTAGCTACCGGTGTGATTGCTTCGGCGATAAATTCCATGGGAGGAATGATCGCCGGCAGCGTTGTCGGTACAATAATAATGGTTCTGGTATTGCTGGGAGGCCACCTTTTTAATATAGTTATCAGCACGCTTGGTTCATATGTGCATACCAGCCGTCTGCAATACATAGAATTCTTTGGTAAATTTTTTGAAGGTGGTGGGAAAGCTTTTAATCCCTTCAACGTGAAGACAAGTTACATAGATATTGTTGATCGTAATGAATAGAAACAGCAAAAAGCAGATATTAGTGCAAGAAGATATATATTATGCATGAAAAGGGAGGTTTTACAATATGTCAGGAATTGAAATAGCGCTTTTGGGAGCTGCTCTTGCGGTAGGTTTTGCCGGGATCGGATCTGCAATTGGCGTAGGAATCGTTGGCCAGAGTGCAGCCGGGCTGGTGACAGAAGATCCCGACAAATTCGGTCAAACATTGCTGTTGCAGGCACTCCCTGGAACCCAGGGCATTTATGGCCTGCTCACCGGATTCATCATTATGCAAAGGGTGGGCATCATTGGGGATGCCTTACTTGCTCTGAGTGTGTCTGAAGGCTATGCCTTCCTGATGGCATCCCTGCCTATTGCCATTGTCGGCCTTGTTTCCGGTATTTACCAGGGTCGTGTATCTGCTTCTGCAGTGGGTCTTGTGGCAAAAAGGCCGGAAGAACTTGGTAAGGGTATTGTCTATGCGGTTATGGTTGAAACATATGCAGTTTTGGCCTTGCTGGCCTCAATCATGCTGCTCTTCGGTATACCTGTATAAGGGGAGTGAGTAATATGGGTGAGGGAGCAGAAAGAATCATTCAGCGGATTCTTGAAGATGCCCGCGAAAGCGCTGCTTCAATTATAGCTGAGGCTGAAAAGAAAGCCGAATCTATTGAAGCGGAAGCGAAGCAAAAGAGCGAGCGTAAACAGGAGCAAATCCTTGAACAGGCTCGCAAAGAAGCTGATGAGCAAAAGAGGCGCATTATTGGGGTGGCTCAACTTGAAGCACGTAAGGAAATGCTGACAGCTAAACAGAAGTTGATCAGCGATGCTTTTGCTGCAGCCCTCTCTGAGCTTGGCGCGATGGAGGAAGGATCTTATTTTAGAGTGATTCAGGGTATGCTGCTAAAATTAGCGGAAACCGGTGAAGAAACTGTTGTTTTTTCATCCCGGGATTTTGCCAGGATTCCGGATGGTTTTTGGCGGGAAATTAATGATGCCCTGCTTAAAGATGGCAAAAAGGGTGACTTGAAGCCGGCGAAAGAGGCTAGAGAAATTAGCGGAGGGTTTATTTTGCAAACCGAAGGTGCCGAAATAAACGCTTCCTTTGATGCCCTCCTGGAAATGAGTAGAGATGATCTTGAGCCAGAGGTGGCTGAGGTTCTTTTTGGTTAAAGTACTATAATGATATGATGAGCTTTCCTGCGGGAAAGGGGAGCATGGTTACTATGGTTTTAAGTGATACAATATATGCTTACGCGGTCGGGCGCGTTCGTGCCCTTGAAACTCGCTTGCTGGAGCGTAGTCGCTTTGAACGGATGATTGACGCTGCATCAGTCGAAGAGGCTCTCAAAGTTCTTGCTGAGTCTGATTACGCCAATGCGGTCAGCGAGTTGGCCGATATTCATGAATTCGAAGAAATGCTTACCGCAGCAATGCAAGAGTGTATTGAACTTTTACTTAATATCAGTCCCAAACCCGAAGAGATCGCAATTTTTAGTCTCCGTTTTGATATCCACAATCTAAAAGTTCTCCTCAAGGCTAAATTCCTCGGCATAAAAAGCGATTTGCTGATTAATGCAGGAACGCTGGCCCTGGATGATCTCCAATATGCTGTTAGTGAAGAATACTACCGTGATCTCCCCCCGTCTATGCGCTTTGCGGTGGAAAAAATACATGAAGATTTTTTGTTAAACCGTAATCCGCAGGTGATCGATTTGCTTCTTGACGCTGTCCTCTATGAACAGCTTATTGCTGCGGCAGAAAAAATGGGTTCCAGCTTTTTAAAGCAGCTTTTTATCAAGCAAATTGATTTAACCAATCTTAAATCTTTAATCAGGGTTAAGCGAATGGGATTTGA
The DNA here is from genome assembly GCA_964627855.1 of uncultured Syntrophomonadaceae bacterium. Taxonomy (GTDB): domain Bacteria; phylum Bacillota; class Dethiobacteria; order DTU022; family DTU022; genus CAZVLE01. The sequence continues at coordinate 37,255 of CAZVLE010000104.1, forward strand.
TCGCGACTTTTTAAAGAAAGTTCTTTTACCACACGGCTCTATTGCCATTGACCGCTTAACCGTCAGCCTGGAAGAGCCTTACGAGGCCCTGATCAATACCCTGGCCATGACAGAATATGCCGAGTTGGCCGGTGAAGGGGTTCGTGAGTGGCTGGAGAAGCAAACGGCATCTCGCCTTGAAAAGCTCGCTGATGATTATATCACGGCTTATCTTAAACGGGGCAAATGGACCGCCTTTGGCGTTGAACCCCTTGTTGGTTACCTGTGGGCGAAGGAAATAGAAATTAAAAATATTCGCTTGGTCCTGGTTGGCAAGATTAATAAACTGCCGGCCGAAGCGATCAGGGAGCGATTACGTAATGTCTACATATAAAATTGCTGTCATTGGGGACAAGGATTCTATTCTTGGCTTTAAGACCATCGGTGTCGATACCTTCTCTGTCACTAGCAGCGAGGCGGCCCTGGCTGCCCTGAAGAAAGCTGTTGCAGAAGAGTACGGCGTTATTTTTATCACCGAAGAGCTTGCCCTTGAACTTCAGGATATTCTCGAAGATTTGAAAAAACGTTTTCTACCAGCTGTCGTTCTCATTCCAAACAGCAGGGGTACTCTTGGCCTGGGAATTGAAGAGATCAGGAGAAACGTTGAAAAAGCGATCGGTGCAGATATTCTTTTCAAGAAAGAAGGTTGATAACTTGGATGTTGGCAGGATTATTAAAGTTTCCGGCCCCCTCGTTGTGGCAGATAATATGGGTGATGCCCGGATGTACGATATGGTCAGGGTCAGTGAAGCCCGATTGCTGGGAGAAATAATTGAACTGCACGGAGACCGGGCATCGATCCAGGTTTACGAAGAGACCGGAGGTCTCGGTCCCGGGGAACCGGTTTATACTACCGGTGATCCGCTTTCAGTCGAACTTGGCCCCGGGTTAATTGAAGCTATTTTTGACGGGGTGCAACGTCCTCTTGACCTGATTCGTGAACAGGTTGGTGACTACATTACCCGCGGTGTTGAAGTTGATCCCTTGAGCCGTGAACGTAAATGGAACTTTGTAGCCAAGGTTAAAGCAGGTGATGCAGTTCAGGCCGGTGATATCATCGGCACTGTTCAGGAAACCACCCTCGTTGAGCATCGCATCATGATTCCGCCAGGTTCGGCACCCGGGACGGTAAAGGACATTAAAAGCGGTGAAGCAACTCTATCTGATGTGGTAACCAGAGTTGAAACCGCTGATGGAGCAGTCTACGATGTAACAATGATGCAGCGCTGGCCTATTCGCAAGGGGCGCCCTTATAAAGAAAAGATGGGCCCACATATCCCGATGATAACCGGGCAGCGAATCATTGACGCTTTTTTCCCGGTTGCCAAGGGTGGGACTGCCTGTATCCCCGGTCCTTTTGGCAGTGGTAAAACTGTGACCCAGCACCAGCTGGCCAAGTGGGCAGATGCTGAAATAGTGGTTTATATCGGCTGCGGGGAGCGCGGCAATGAAATGACTGATGTCTTAATGGAGTTTCCCGAGCTAAAAGATCCCCAGTCGGGTGAACCCCTGATGAAGCGGACGGTGCTGATTGCCAACACCTCGAACATGCCGGTTGCCGCCCGCGAAGCTTCCATTTATACCGGTATTACCATTGCCGAGTATTTTCGTGACATGGGCTATAGCGTTGCCCTGATGGCTGATTCCACTTCCCGTTGGGCCGAGGCGTTGCGTGAAATGTCCGGTCGTCTCGAAGAGATGCCGGGTGAAGAAGGTTATCCTGCCTATCTTGGTTCCCGTCTGGCTGATTTTTACGAACGCTCTGGCAGGACAATTTGCCTTGGCAGTGACGGCAGGGAGGGTGCGCTTACCGCAGTTGGTGCAGTTTCGCCACCAGGTGGCGACCTCTCAGAGCCGGTTTCCCAGGCTACCCTGCGGATTGTCAAGGTATTCTGGGGCCTTGATGCTTCGCTGGCCTACAGGAGACATTTTCCGGCCATTAACTGGCTGCTCAGTTACTCCCTTTATCTTGACAATGTTGCCGTTTATTTCCGGGACACCCTTGGCGAGCAGTGGAATGAGATGCGCCGCGAGGCAATGCGGCTGCTTCAGGAAGAGGCGGAGCTGGAAGAAATTGTTCGTCTTGTCGGTGTTGATGCTTTGTCGGCCCGGGAAAGGCTGATTTTAGAGACGGCGAAATCATTGCGGGAGGACTTTTTGCATCAAAATGCAATGCATGAAATTGACACCTACAGCTCTTTGGAAAAACAGTTTGTCATGCTCGACATGATCTTAATGTATCACCACCAGGCTATGGTTCTTGTCGATAAAGGTGAAATAGACCTCGACCTGGATAAATTATTCTCCCTGCCTGTGCGTGAAAGAATCGCCCGGGCCAGGTATGTTCCGGAGGATAAACTGAAAGATCTTGAGGAATTCAAGCAGGAAATCAAAGAGCAAATAGCCTCACTGGCCGGTGAAGGAGGAGAAGAGGATGCTTAAAGAGTATAAGACCATTGTTGACGTTGCCGGCCCCCTGATGCTGGTTGAAAAGGTGGAGGGAATAAAATACGGCGAACTGACTGAAATAGAGATGCCCGGTGGTGAAATCCGCCGCGGCCAGGTTTTAGAAGTTGATCGAGACAGGGCTCTTGTTCAGGTCTTTGAGGGCTCCAGTGGGATCAATATTGGGTCGGCCAGGGTTCGCTTTCTCGGTAAATCGATTGAACTGCCAGTCTCCATGGATATGCTCGGCCGGGTCTTTAGTGGTCTTGGGCAACCCCGTGACCAGGGTCCGAAAATTATTCCTGAAAAACGCCTCAATATCAATGGTTTTCCGATTAACCCCTACGCCCGTGATTACCCATCTGAATTTATTCAGACTGGTGTTTCTGCTATTGATGGCATGAACACTATGGTCCGTGGCCAGAAGCTGCCAATCTTCTCCAGTTCAGGCCTGCCCCATTCCCGCCTGGCTGCTCAGGTAGCCCGTCAGGCCAAGGTTTTGGGGACTGAATCAAATTTTGCCGTTGTCTTTGCCGCGATGGGCATCACTTTTGAAGAGGCCGATTACTTTATCAGTGACTTCAGGAAGACCGGAGCAATTGAACGGGCTATTCTATTCATCAACCTTGCTGATGATCCGGCCATTGAACGGATTGCCACCCCGCGAATGGCCCTCACTGCAGCCGAGTATCTGGCTTATGAGAAAGATATGCACGTACTCGTCATTCTAACTGACCTGACAAACTATGCAGAAGCCTTAAGGGAAATTTCGGCAGCCCGTAAAGAAGTGCCCGGCCGGCGCGGTTACCCCGGTTACCTCTATACTGACCTTTCTTCTATCTACGAAAGGGCCGGCAGAATCCAGGGTCGCGAAGGATCAATTACACAGCTGCCAATTCTCAGCATGCCTGAAAACGATAAAACTCATCCTATTCCCGATCTGACCGGCTATATTACCGAAGGACAGATCATCCTTAGCCAGGAATTACACCGCAAAGGCCTCTTCCCGCCGATAGATGTTTTACCATCGCTTTCAAGATTGAAAGATAAGGGAATTGGTGAGGGCAAAACAAGGGAAGATCATGCTGACACTATGAACCAGCTCTACGCTGCCTATGCCCGCGGTAAGGAAGCAAAAGAACTGGCTGCCATTCTCGGTGAAGCTGCCCTCTCTGAAGCTGACAAGAAGTTTTCCCGCTTTGCCGACGAATTTGAAAGCCGTTATGTAACCCAGGGCGAAGAAGAGGATCGCAGTATCGAAGAGACCCTCAACCTTGGCTGGGAATTGCTGGCTTTGCTGCCCCGCGTTGAGCTGAAAAGGGTTCGTGATGAATATATCGAGAAGTACCTGCCCGCCCATGAGGAGGTCTAGAGGTTATGGAAATACGGGTTAATCCCACCCGCATGGAACTTAATCGCCTCAAAAAGCGCCTGAAGATGGCGGAGCGGGGTCACAAGCTACTCAAAGATAAAAGGGATGAACTGATTCGCCAGTTCCTGATTCTCGTGCGCAAGAACAAGGAGCTGCGTGAGCATATTGAAAAAGAGCTTTCCGATGCCTTTGCCAAGTTTTTACTGGCCAGGGCCCTTATGCCTTCCGAGATCCTGGAAGAGGCCCTGATGTATCCGACCAAGAAGCTCAGCCTCGAAATAGAGAAACAAAACATCATGAGTGTTTATGCTCCCCGCTTTAAGTGGGTTGATGAAGAACTGGACCAAGACACCAAGAGCAGTATTTATCCTTACGGCTTTGTTGACACTTCAGCTGAACTGGACGTTTCCATCGAGACCCTCTCTGCCATCCTGTCCAGGTTAATGGAGCTTGCCGAAGTAGAAAAGGCCGTGCAGCTGCTTGCTGAAGAAATTGAAAAAACCCGCCGCCGCGTTAATGCTCTTGAATATATCCTCCTGCCGAAACTTGAGGAGACAATCAAGTATATTACCATGAAGCTGGAAGAGAACGAACGCGGGGCCCTGACCAGGTTGATGAAAATTAAAGACGTAGTGCGGGCAAAAATGTAAAGCTGGATTATTATTTAAAGAGGCGATAAGATGCACGAACTGCTGGTGCGCGGAGGTGTCCCCCTGCGCGGAACGGTTAAAGTAAAAGGTTCTAAAAATGCCGGGCTGCCAATTATTGCCAGCTCCCTGTTGACAACAGGGCCGGTTGTCATTGAAGAGATTCCCGATTTATTTGACGTCAGGGATATGTTGGCGGTGATAGAATCATTGGGTGCAGAAACCGATTATGATTCTAAGCAGGAAACTATTCAGATCGGGACAGGTGTACTCAGACCGGAAGAACCACCCAGGCAGATGGTGCAAAAAATGCGGGCCTCTTTTTTAGTGCTGGGGCCGCTTTTAGCCAGGTTTGGTGAGGCGGCTATTTCACTGCCCGGCGGTTGTGCCATTGGTTCACGGCCGGTTGACCTGCACTTAAAAGGTCTGGCAGCGATGGGAGTAAATTTTTCGGTTGCCGGAGGTTTGATCAGGGGCAAGTGCGATCGTCTCCGCGGAGCACGTATTTACCTGGATTATCCCAGCGTGGGTGCGACTGAAAATATCATGATGGCCGCTGCCCTGGCCAAAGGGATCACTATTATTGATAATGCTGCCACAGAGCCGGAAATTGTCGACCTGGCCGGTTTTTTAAACAGTGCCGGCGGCAAAATAAGCGGTGCCGGCACAACGTCTATCCGCATAGAGGGAGTAACGGAGCTCGGTTCTACCCGCTACGCTGTTATTCCCGACCGTATTGAAGCAGGCACTCTGCTTATCGCCGGCGCGGTAACCGGTGGTGATATTACCGTCACCAACGTGTTACCGGAACACCTCAAACCGCTCCTGGCAAAACTGCGGGAAACCGGTGTGGCTGTCGAAGAAATTGATAACTCGGCTATCAGGGTGGTTGGTAGTGAAAGAGCCGTTGGCGTAGATCTGAAGACCCTTCCCTACCCGGGTTTCCCGACTGATTTACAACCACAGTTTATGGTTTTACTGGCTATTTCCAGGGGAACCAGTCTGGTCACTGAAACCGTGTTTGAAAATCGCTTTATGCACGTTGAAAGCCTCCTTAGAATGAGTGCTGATATTCAAATCGAAGGCAACCGGGCCGTGATCCAGGGCAGGCATAGTTTAAGTGGTGCCCCGGTAATGGCCTCAGATTTGCGCGCTGCTGCAGCCCTGCTCCTGGCCGGCCTCGCGGCAGAAGGCACAACAACAATTACGGCCATTGATTACCTGTGGCGCGGCTATAGCAGGTTTGAAGAAAGGCTGATTAAACTGGGGGCGCACCTCAAGGCTTATCCCCGGGAGGACTTGCAAGAAGTTGAGGCTCACTATAGCTGAGCAGGAAGAAGCCCGGCGATCATGTTTTCATACCCTGGCAACATCCACATTCACAGCACCTACTCTGATGGCAGTGGGTCAATTGAAGAGATCAGCGCTGCCGCCTCTTCTGCCGCATTACGCTACCTGATTATTAACGATCACGAAACCCTGGCCGGCTATAACCGGGAAGCAATTCATAACGGGGTTGTTGTCCTCGTCGGGGCTGAGATAAATCGCAGCTGTAATCACTACCTGGCTATCGGTATTGACAACCTTGTCGCTTCAAATGATTCTGATCCGCAGGATGTTATCGACCGGGTCAGAGAATCCGGTGGCCTCGGATTCTTAGCCCACCCCTTTGAAAGGGGTTCTCCCTATATAGAGAAAGGCAAGGCTTACCCCTGGGTCAACTGGCCCGTTTTCGGTTTCAACGGTTTTGAGCTCTGGAATTATTCTTCTTACTGGCGGGGCCTTCACCCATCACTTTTGCGCACCCTCTACTGGTTTTTTTTCAACCGCAAAGCTGCCATGAAGGGACCCTCCCGCAGCCTTATACGCCTCTGGGACTGCTACAATTGTCACGGGCATCGCATCGCGGCCATCGGGGGCACTGATGCCCATGCTTATATCTACCGCTTCTATTGGATCCCCCTGGTGATCTTTAGTTACCGCTATCTTTTTAATACCATTAACACCTATATCGTTCTCAGGAATAAGCTGAGTGGTCATTTTTCAACGGCTAAGAGCCAGATTCTCGGAGCCCTGCGCGCTGGCTCTTGCTATATCTCCTATGACGGCCTCTCTTCCGGTGAAGGTTTTACTTTTTCAGCCGTCACTGACAAGGGTATAATCCTGATGGGTGAAGAAACTGACCTGGCTGAAGCGAGGGAACTTAGCATAACAGCTCCCGGCAGGAAACCCCTGGTCAGGCTTATTTGTAATGGTAAACTGATCTGCGAAAAAACCGGCAATTCCCTTACCATGGAACCCTCTTCACCTGGAGTTTACAGGGTAGAAGTATATCACCGCCCTTTGTTCGGCGCACCCCGCCCCTGGATTTACTCCAACCCCATTTTCATCGGTCCGGCTTAGTTATTTCCGCATTGCAGGAAAAGCTCAAATGTTGTACTATTAATAACACCTGAATCCGTGATAACAAAGCCAATCACGGAACTAAAGCCAACCTATACTGCCAATTAAAGGCAATGATAGGCATTGGCATTACTTAAAGCTCTTACTAGACCATTACAAAAACGCAGCAATCCGTTCTTTGACAAAACCATATCGCCGGGACAAATTATCTCCCGCTTTTTGGATCCTATCTTTAACTTTTGCCATATGCTATTTTAACCGCTCAGGCCAGTGAGTAATAAATTCGCCTGAAAGTAATAAACCAGGGGCTGTGGCGACCAAAAGCAAGCTTGTAGCGCCGGGCATGGTGAACCACCTTTGCCGCAATGGTAATCAGATTTTGGATCACGGTGCGGATTCTTCTGCGCTGGGCTTTTTTCCTAAGCGGCGTGTCTGCTGTTTTTAAACTTTCCTGACCGATAAAGCGCAGGATATTGTAGGCCGCCAGTCCTAAATGCAATACCAGGTTGTTGGTCTTAAACTTGCCCGAAGGCAGTCTTTCTAAGTCAAGCTCGGTTTTGATCTCACTATGAAACTGCTCGCTTGTCCCGTGGTTGTGATATTGTTTAATCACCTCTGCGGCTGGGTGTTTTAAGGAGGTCCAGTAGGTTTCAACCTCAAGGTCGGGAACCAACAGGACCTGTCCTTTATCATCAATGTTTGTTTGCGTTACCTTGAAAATGATCCGTAAGGGTTTTTCAAACCCTCGCTCAAGGGTAGTTTCACCAAGGTAAACTTTTTTGCCAGAGCGCTCTTCAGTGCACTGTCCCTGTTTCTCGGCAACCTCTAGCCAGCCTTCCTTGCTCTCTTTGCGCAGGTTGCGTTTAATCAGGTAATCACAGTTCTCTTTGAGGCAAAGTTTGATGTTATCGATGCTGTCAAAACCGGAATCCATGCGCACCAGCAACTTAGAATTTGTGGCCAGGCGGGCATTGGCAATTGATTGCTCTAAAAAAGTGGGTGTGTTATTTTGACTGTGTTCTTTGCCTTCACGCAATTCAGCGTTGACCCCGTAGCCCTCCAAGCCAAGATAGGCAAAGACCGGGGCAAAACCATCAACCATTTTGTAGGTGCAGGATACACCTTCTTTCTTAGTGCCCGAGTTATCAAAGGGGCTCACATCAATATCTAGGGGAACCAGCTGGTCAAGGCAGGGGCTGATCTTTGCCCGAAGCGCTCCTAATAGTGAAACAGATTGCTCAACAACCAGCTTGGCCCAGCCGGTTTTGGCACCCATGTCCATTCTTTGCCGTAATGTGGAACTCGATGGAACAGTATTGATCAGCAGCGCCTGGCTGAAAAAAGGATCCTGGCGAAATGGTTCGATATGGTCGAAGTCGCTCTTGCCCTGGCAGAGCAGGCCTATATATGAAGCAATTATGTCAAAGTGCGATATGGTTGGTGCCATCCGGTCAGACAACGGCATCCGACTCAGTTTCTTTTCAAGTTCAGTTTTCGCTAACAATAGGCCGACTAAGGCTAATCCGGAATGGGTGGTTAATGTTTCATCGGATTGTTCTAAAAGGTATCGCATAGGCACCTCCAGGGTGAATATGTTTACATGGCATTTTTGCCTCGATACCTCTATTATACTTCGTTTTAAAGCTTATTGCTAGGTTTTTCGTGAACATTGTTCACGGATTCAGGTA
>CAZVLE010000105.1:0-18781 GCA_964627855.1 uncultured Syntrophomonadaceae bacterium
TAGCCATTAACCGCGATGCTGCAGTAATGAGCTTAGATCAACACTTTGAATTTATTCCTGATCTCAAGCTTGAACCTACCCCGACATGATTTATAATAAAACTGTGCAGGGATTCGAGGTAGATTTTTACCTTCCCGGAAAGCCGCATTTAGTTCAGCTTGCTTAAAGCTCTCTTTCCTCAGGTTCCCCTGTCAGTGGATTGATTACCAGTTCTTTGACCGGGTTTTGCGGTGCGGCCCAGTAGTCAAAGTTATTAAAGGCTTCAGTGTAGCTAAGGCCATCGATGAGGGCTCTGCCGTAATCTACAACCCTACCACCCTCATTAAGAACATAGATTGCCTTCTTACCCTGAGAGGCTGTGTTTAAACTGTCTCTGATGGCATTAAGCAGCCTGCGGTCCGGGTTCGGTTTAAAAAGATCATTTATTGCCTGTTCATAATCAGCCCTGACAAGATCACCACCTGCATTTTCATAAAAGATGTATTTTGGAACAGCAGCAGTGGTCGTTCCTGCCCGGTTTACGGTAACCGTATAAGTCTTTTCGGTTGTTCCGCCTGCTGTGGTAACTAAAATCGCAACAGGTGTTGACGTTCCTGCTGCCCCGAGGATCACAGTTTTGGCAACACCGCTGGTTGCAGCAGCGCCCCCTATGGTAAGCGTAGCGTTCTCATCCGCCAGGGTAACGGTAATGCTGATGGAGCTGACATCCTGGCCCACTGCTACAGTGTAAACGGTGGTGTTTGGAGCAAAGGATGGGTTCAGCAACCCTTCGCTTAAGGTCAGGTTAGAGAGATCTGCCCGATTTTCCGGCCCGCGCTCCCTGACAAATGATCCTTTCCACAGTTGAACATCATGGGCGCCCGGGGGAAGCTGCTGGCGCGTCCAATTCTCGCCACCGTCACTGGTATGAAGGATGATTCCTTGTGGATTTTCTTCAGAATTGTAGCCTAGTACCCAAATGATATCGTTTGAATAGCAGAACACTCCTCCATAAGCGTAGGGATAATTAATGTTCATCTGGGTAATCTCTGCTTTTTCTTCATCCGGGGCTAATACGGCTCGATATACAGCGCCAGAATTAAAACTTGTATATTGTGCAAGCCACAGTGTGTTCTCATCAGGTGCGCACATGTCATCCAGATCGTTAGCCGCGAAACCATCGTGTACTATTCTAATATTTTTCCCGCCATCATCTGTCCTGAATAATATAGTCTCATACCATATGGCGAACCACACAATCTGCTCATTATAAGCTCTGACATTATGGCCCATGCGTGCAATGCCATCTGCATCCTTCAGCTCTTTAGCTTGCCAGGTTTTGCCGAAATCCGTAGAGAAGACAACCTGACCAGGGTTATCATCCTGATTACCTTCATCGGCAATCCATATACTATTGCCGACTGCATCCATCCTGTTTACTTGATCCATGGTTATATCTCCCGTGCTGATCGAGATCCAGTTTTCGCCGCCATCAGTCGTCCGGTAAACATGACCATTGATAGTAACAGCCCACGCTACCTGGTTTGACAGGGCCCTGACCTGTTTTACCTGATTGTCCATCTCTTTCTGAACAGACCAGTTTTCGCCGCCGTCATTGGTATAAAGAATTTTACCTCTAATATCCCCCACGGCCGCCCATGCTGTCATGGCGTCGGCAGCGGATATGTCATTTCCGTCCATGCCTTGCCACTTTGCAGGGTCACCCTGCTCAGCCCAGGTTTCACCGCCGTCGTCAGTATAAAGAATGGCGGCGGTGCGAACATTTTCACCTGTCACCCGCCTCCCTATAACCCATCCGGTTAAACTTTTGGGGTTGTGTTCTGGCTCGTGTTGATACAGCTTCGCGGAATTGGTCACCTTGGAGCTGCCAATATCGCCACCAGCGACGAGAATCTTGCTGTCGTTAAGCTCCGTCGCCGAGTGAGATGGGCGGGTAACGCTCATCTTGGCCACGCCGGTTTCGGTCGGTCCGGCCTGAGTTGTCGGCTGCAAGGCGGGAGATTGCGCGAAGGCATTGCCTGTCAATGCCAGCAGCAGCGCAAACAGGCACAGCATACTGAGCACACGCAATCCGGTCATTCGGGCCTTCCTGTAACTTTTTGTTCGATTCGCCTGCATCGCCCTGCCAGTAGAACGAGCGAGTGCGGTTAGTTCGGGGTTGCCTCTTGACCGGACATGCCGTAGGGCGCGCGGAATTGCATGAGACAGTTGAGCCTTGCTCGGTTTTAGATTTTTATGGCTTCTGATTTGACCAGGGGTTGAGGGAGACAGCCTGTTTATGTTCACGGTTGACATATCGGGTTATTGCTCCTTTCTCCGGCTCTGGATTTTTTCTGGGGCTGTAATGCTATCCTATCATGATTTTGCTGCAAACCAAGCTAACCCGACCCATAAAAAGCATCTTTTAGCCTGATTTAGCCTGGAAAGAAGCAAAAAGCTGAAATGTGTAAATTTTGAATAGTATATATTCAACATGTTTACTGAAAATCCTTTTTTAACTCTTATTTTCCGCAAAATAGTTCAGTTTCGTCCAACAGTTGAGATCTAGCACCTATGAGGGCTTGCCGCGGCAGTATTCTCAAGCAGCTGATCCTAAGGAACGAGCACGCGCTGGCATACGCAGCACAACGAAATGAACCGCTGCTTTGTCAGCCTGGGCCGGGCATAAATTTTTTTAGCTTATTTACGCATATCGCTCTCTTTCCAGTCGGTTTTTCTTGCCGCTGAGAAGGCAAGCCTGCCGATCAGCTTTTTGAAAAACAAAGTGACGTGCGGCCTTGAGACCTTCGTAGAGGTATTTAGCAATGACCCGCCAGACAACAAGCCCAGCGGGGAATCTTTATCGAGGCACATAAGTAATAAGACTTATCTTAAGTTATTGTTGACATGCTTAAAAGTATAATACTATAATTGACTCAAATTACAGTCAATTCTTCACTCCAAGCATCCAGGCCTTGTTATACTTTGGCCTTTTGGCTATCCCTATTTCGGGGCTTTATGTCTTTCCCAATGCTCTTGTCGGAGACATCGCCGATTACGACGAACTAAAAACAAATAAACGCCGTGAGGCCATGTACTACGCTGGTTTCGGTTTTATGGAAAAAGCAGCATGGGCAATATCTGCATTTATTGTTTCCATCGTGCTGCCCGTCTTTGGATTTACCGTAGATAATCCTTATGGCATCCGCCTTATTGGTCCGATTGTGGGAGTTATCAGCGTGCTTGGTTTTATCGGTTTTCTTTCTTACCGGCTTCCTGATTCCATTAAGGGTAAGAGCCTGGAGCAGGTTGAAAGCAGTTAAGCTTTCAGCGCTGTAAGGATATAATAGCTAACAGGAGGTTTCATGATGATTGATATCATTGAAAACAAGTCGGTCAGAGCGGCGTTAAATCAAATTAATGCTGAACTGGTCAGCCTAAAGAGTTGCCCTGATCAATTCGAGTATCTCTGGCAGGATGATGATAGTGACAATTCAGGTCATTCTCCATTACTCTTTCCAATCGTGGGTAACCTGCCCGGTGATGCTTATCAACTGGACGGAGTAACCTACGAGATGGGTTTACACGGCATTGCAAATCTACTGCAATACAAGTTAGTTGAAATAAAACCGGACAGAATCACCTATAAAACCGGACAGAATGAGGATACTTTAAAGCATTATCCCTATATATTCAGCTTGAACATAGTTTATTTGCTCAGTGAGAGCACTCTTACAATCAGGTGGGAAATAATTAACCTGGATTCAAAGCCCATGTATTATTCTATTGGAGCCCATCCCTTTTTTAATTGTCCCTTTTTCCCAGGAGAAAATATGAGCGATTATCTGCTTACCTTTGAAAAAGCTGAAACAATTTATAGAAGGATAAAAGAAGGTGGCCTAATAACAGGAGAAACCGAGGAGTTTCTTAGAAATTCAAACGAAATGAGACTATCGCACAGTCTCTTTGAAAGGGATGCCATCATCCTGGAAGGCTTGCAATCCAAATGGGTAGAAATCAGTAGTCCCAGGCACGATAAATCAATACGAGTATATTTCGAAGGTTTTCCATATTTGGGGATCTGGTCTTTTGGTGATTCCCCCTTTGTTTGCATAGAGCCATGGCAGGGGATCGACTCAGCAGTCAATGATCCCCAGGATTTTACATTAAAAGAAGGCCTGCTTAAATTAAAGCCCTCTGATAGCCGTACCTTCGAGTACAATATAATCATTAGATAAAATCCTATCATCGGCGACCTGGAAAAATCCGTTTGATTGCGAGAAGACACTAAAGGTTATTTTCGACTTTAAAAACTGGAATCTACTGGCTTATAGGCAAATAATCGGCATTTAATCGGGCCACTGAAAATATATCCATCACCAAGCAGGAAATCGCAAAAAAAGATAGAAATATAGCAAGATTAAATTTGTTGTTGATATTTTTTTTATTTATCTTCGTAAACGTTTGCAATGTTGATTAACAGTGATTTTAAGAAGATGCCGCTTCAGGAACCATTATTTAGTTTTTCACTATCTTAAGTACCCTGAATAATGAATGGGGATAGAAGGAGCGGGTTAACGTGGGAAAAACCCTGAGTCTGAAGCAAAAAATACTTTATGGGGCAGGTTCGTTTCCGGCAAACCTTGTTTTTACAACAGGAGGAGCCTGGTTACTCTATTTCTACGTGGGAGTGGAAGGTCAGGGCACCCAGTATATAACTCCCCTGGCATTTAGTTTATCGTTGGGGTTAATGAGAATAATCGACGGTATCACCGACCCCCTAGTCGGCAATTGGAGCGACAACCTCGACACACGCTGGGGACGTCGTACACCGCTTATTGCTTTCGGGACTCCTTTTTTAGTGCTCTTTTTTATCCTTCTCTGGATGCCTCCAGTTGATGGATTAAGCACCCTTAATGTCATCTACTTTTTTGTAATTTATAATGTGGTTTTTTTTACTTCCACACTGATCATGGTGCCATACCAGGCTCTTTTACCCGAACTTGCTTCGACCAGCACCGAAAGGGTAAGTTTGTCTGCTGCAATGGCTTATTTTGGCATAATCGGTGCGGTTTTTGCCAGTTTTGTGTCGGGAATAATCATTGATCGCTGGGGCTTTATTGTTATGGGTGTGATTATTGGAATTCTGCTTTTAACTTACTACCTGCCGATTATCGGCATTCGTGAAAAACAATATACAAAAGCAAGTGGGGACAGGAAAAAAATCAAATTGCGCGAAGCTTTTTTGGTAACTTTTACCAACAAACCCTTTCTGCACTTTATCGGTGGGTTTGTTTTCTTCAAGATGGGTTTCGAGCTTGTTTTGGCTATTCTACCCTATATGGTTGTCTTGATGCTTAGGGAAAGTGAAGGAATGAGCGGGCCGGTAATTGGAGTCTGCCTGCTTGCTATGGCCTTGTCTATTCCCCTGGTTTCCCGTCTCTCCGCTTCCTGGGGCAAAAAGAAAGTTTTTATAATATCCCTGGTAGCTCTTTCATTATATTTCCCGTGGATGTATTTTATCGGTTTTATACCCGGCATCAGTGGTCTGCACCAGGGCTTTATATTTGTTTTTATCCTGGGAATTTTCCTGTCTGCTTTATTTGTCCTTCCTAATGCTATCCTGGCCGATATAGTAGATTACGATGAATCACGCACCGGCTGCCGCCGGGAAGCTATGTATTATGGTGTTCAGGGCGTTTTATATAAGGTTTCCACTGCTCTTTCCGCCCTGGTGATCAGTGCTCTATTTATTACTTTTGGTTATTCACAGGCGAATCCCCTGGGAGTTCGCTTGGCAGGTCCGACCGCTGCAATTTTTATTTTCCTTGGGTTAATTTGCTTCCTGGGTTATTCCCTTGGGGACAACACCGGATCGGAAAGTGGTGCTGCTGATTAATGGATAACCCCGTTTATAACTGGAACACCTACAGCGGGATTGGCTTCAACAGGCTGCTTAAGCTGCCTGAGTGCTGTGAACTGCGGTTTGCAGTGTTCTTGCCGGAATCAGGCCTTTACACTCCCCGCTTTTTCTTTACTGAAGCAGGAGATGTTGAAGCCGGGCAGGTAACTCGTGTAGTTAACCATGCCCCATATGGTGAATATATTCAGATAGAATTTGATTTTCAGGGTTATCGCTTCGAAATAGCTGCTGCCTCTTCAAAGTGGGGAGACTTTGCCTGTCTGCTTAAACCACTCACTGAAAACAGAAATAACGTCATCCTTCTCCTTGAAGTGGAAAGACTTTGGAAAAGCGGGGAACTTGTCCTTAAGGATGACGGGTTGATCTCTTTTCTTCTTGAAAAGGGCAAATGGGCTAATATTATGGCCGGAGCAATTATTGATCAAAACTATGGCTATGGCCTTTATGTTGATGAAACCGCTCTTAAAGAAGACCTTCAGAAAGGAAGCCTGAACAGGGTAGACGGTACTGGAATGATTGCGGTTCAGGCTTTCCGTGGCGGGGAAACAGTGGCTGTAGCGATTGCTGAAAGCGGAATGCCAGACCCCGACCGGGTTGAAGCGGTCTTGCAGGATGCCCGCAGAATATATTTGGCCAACCGGCCTAACTCTGGCGGCTTAATTGATGATTCTCTTGAAACGTTGAATACAATAGTAAATTCACAGGTGGCCTGGGATAATTGGCATGGTTATCTCTATACCCCGGTAACTCGCCGGTGGAATGATTTCTACCAGCTACGACTTGGCCTTGATCCACAGGCCGAAGGTCCGGTCTTTGGTTTATGGGACAGCCTTTTTGCTGCGTTGATGCATGCCGGCCACTGCCGGGAGGCCGCCGAGGGAAACCTGAGACTTTTGTTTGACGAAAATGTATTAACTGAATGCGGATATCCTCCTAATTATGTAGCCTCACCGATTAAATCGGGCGATCGCTCTCAACCGCCACTCGCAGGCCTGGTAGCCTGGAAAGTATATCAAAAGCAGGGTAATAAAACTCTCCTGGAGGATCTTTTCCCACACTTGCTCCGCTGGAACTACTGGTGGTTGCAGGCCCGCGATGGTAATGGTGACGGCCTGCTGGAATGGGGTTCTGATGATAACGTAGCAATGCCGGGCAATGACGCCGGAACTCTTTTTGGTGCTAAATGTGAATCGGGGATGGACAATTCACCGTTATTTGACGATGCTGTATTTGACGAAGAGAAAAAGGTTATGAATTTAAACAGTATTGGGTTGAGCAGCCTTTATGCTACCGATTGTCTCTACCTGTCTCGTATTGCAGGCGAACTGAATCAGCAGGTTGAGATGGATAAGCTGCTGCACAGATACGACAAGACAAAGGAAGCAATCGAGAACCTGCTATGGTCGGATCAGAATAGACTTTATCTTGACCGTTACTGGGATGGTCTCTTTTCAAAGCGCATCTCTCCGTGCTCTTTCTTTCCCCTTCTGGCCCGGATACCTGCCCAAGGCAAAGCTGAAGAGATTGTCCGGGAGCATCTTCTGGATGAAGAAGCATTCTGGGGTGAGTATGTGATCCCATCAATTAGTCGAAAAGACCCGGCTTTTAATGATCAGCTTTACTGGCGAGGAAGGATCTGGCCTCCACTTAATTATCTGGTTTACCTTGGTTTGAAGGAGTACGGATTTGATGATATTGCCTGCAGACTGGCTTTAAAAACGTACCGTTTATTTATGAAAGAATGGACTTTAAATGGGCATTGTCATGAAAATTACCATGCCCTGACAGGGCTGGGATGTGATGTTCCCGGCAAAAAAGAAAACTTTGATCATGGAAGCATGGGCAATATCGGTTCAGATCCCTTCTATACCTGGGGAGCACTACTTCTTAAACCGGTTGTTGATGAGCTGATCGACACCGATCCTGATGGTGGTCTCTGCTTTGGCGGGGCCTTTTTCGAGCATGCAGTTTCTGTGGCGAAGGTTTATATTTGCGGTGATTATTATTCAATCGATGCTAGCGTTGAGAAGCTTGAAGTTAATATGAATGGGAATCTCTTGTTGTCAGCGAAACCGGCTGTAATGATCCGCGGGTTTGCTATTAGTGGCAGTCAAATTGAATTTAGAATCAAAGGCAAGGGTTCGACCAACATCAATCTGCACACTATTTCTCCCTGCGAAGCAGCCCGGGTAATCTTCGACGGCCAAAAGATTGATCCTAAACCTGACCAGGGGGCAGGTGACCTTTCATTATTTTTGCAACTTGATGATACCTACAAAGAGTGCAGAGTGGGATTAAATTGAGGGAGTGATTGTGATGCCAGGCAAAACTTTACCTATTGTAACAGGGGTCATTACCCTGATTGACCCCCGGGAAGAGTTCTACACGAATTTTCTTGAAACAAAGGGCATGGATCTGCGTGAGCAGTATGGCTTTAATCATGAAGGAGCTCTTGCCCTTGTTGCTGATGAAGAGGTTGTCGACCTGGGCATAGTCGACAGCCGGGATGGCCTGATCCATGCTGCAGAAGTACTGGCAAAGACCGGATCTGATTTGCTAATCCTCAATATGCCTGGCTGGACACCCCCGGGGTGGGGAGGGTTACTCTATACTCTGACCGGGGTACCTGTTCTTATCAATGCTTCGTTCGCCCTTTCGGGTCCGATGGCGATGAGAGGGGAACTGGCGGCAATCGGGGCTGATGCTGAAATTTCCTTTGGTGACCCCGACCTGGTTTCCGGTTGTGTAGAGGAAGCCCGGGCCAGAAAGCTTGCTGATTCTCTGAAAGGGATCAGGGCGGCCCGCATTGGCGGTTTTAGCATGAATATGCACTATGCCGAACCGGGCCCCGCGGCTGCGCTTAGAAAATTCGGGGTTGATATTGATCCGGTAGACGGTTCAAGAATTCTTCTTAAGGCCGGCAGGTTGGACAATCAGCGGATAGCAAAGTTTATGGAAGCTTTGAAAAACTCCACTGCTTCATTTCCCGAAGATACCGGCCTTCTTGAGAGCCAGGTTAGTTATTACCTTGCCCTGAAAGACCTGGCTGAAGAAGAAAATTATGCGTTCATGTCCCTGCAGTGCCAGCCCGAGTTTTCTGATTATCATGGAGCCCTCTGCATGGCTGCATCTTTTCTACCTTCTCCGGTAGATCCTGAAGGAGAAAAAAGAGTTATACCTGTTTCCTGCGAGGGCGATTTTTTCGCTGCCCTTTCCTGTTATCTGCTTTATCGCCTGTCGGGGCAACCACCATTTTTTGGCGATTTGATTTTACCCTTTTTTGATGATAATACGATCGCCCTGCAGAATTGCGGAGGGGCATCGGTATGGCATTCATGCCGGAGTGCCAGCCTGGAGGAAAACCTGTCCAGAACCTGTGTTGTGCGCAACCTGCAGGGTAAAAGCATTTCATTTGCCCTCGATTATATTGCAACGTCATGTTCCGAGGCTACATTGTTCTCGATGGGACCGAAAACAAAATCCTTTTGGGCTGCTGCCGAGAAAGTTGAAATCGTTGAGCGCACTGATTTGAAAGCTCTGATCATGGAATGGCCTACCATTTTCATAAAAGCTCCGGATGCGAGGGGCCTGCTCAATTGTATCTATTCACAACACATTGGCCTGGTTCCGGGAGATTACAAAGATACTATGATTAAATTTGAGAAAATGCTTGAAAGAGGTGTTTTTGATGAATAAGTACGTATTTGGTATCGGTACTGCCACTGTTGACCTGATCGGCAGAGTCCCTTCATTTCCTGAGCCTGATGGATTTTCGATCATGTTGGAATTTGATCGTCAGATTGGCGGCCCCGTTTCTAATGCCCTGGCGGCCTTAGCACGCCTTGGCGAAAAAGCAATGTGGTCAGGCCGGGTCGGTGACGATGAATTTGGGCGCTGGATAATCGATGACTTTAAGGCCGAGGGAGTACTTCTTGATGTATTTGTTGATGAAAACGGGACTACCCCACTTAGTTTTATCCTTGTCGACAGCAATACAGGCAGCCGAAGCATAATATTTCACCCGGGCTGCTCTCTTCTCCTGGAGCGAGACCTGTCTCCCGATATTCTGAAGAGCTCCAAGCTTATTCATCTTGATGGCGGGTTAGTCGACGGCGCTTTCCAGGCTGCCCGGTACGGCAGGGAACACGGCATAAAGGTTTCCCTTGATGCCGGGGTGCCGTTCCCCGGCCTTGATGACATGCTTGAGCTTGTCGATATCTTTATGCCCACCCTGGAGATTGCCCGTAATCTTACCGGTGAAGATAGGGTAGAAGACTGTTTACGAAAACTACAGCAATCTGGTCCTAAAATCATAATCATCACCCATGGAGAAGAAGGCAGCTGGGGTCTGGAGGATAGTGAAACCGTCCATGCGGATGCTGTTAAAGTGGAAGCAGTTGATACCACCGGTTGCGGAGATGCTTTCCACGGAGCTTATCTCTATGGAGAGCTTAAGAGTTGGCCTCTGCAGCAGAAACTTGTTTTTGCCAATGCCTATGCTGCCCTGAAGGCTACCCGATTGGGTGGTCGCAGGGGCTTGCCTACGATGGAGGAGATGATTGCTTTCACCCGGGAACAGGATTTAATCCTGGACCTGTAATAGGAATTAGAACAATAAATAAAAGACAACTGAGGTGGTGGAACGATGACCGGTATCAAGATCAGACTGAGCCGTTTTGCTGAAAACAGCGACGGCGTATTTGATCTGAGCCTGGGAGGACCCAGGCCTGCAAATTATTCTGCCTTAATAGTATTCCCCCACCAGCTACCCGAATTGCTGGCAGAAGAATCTTATTTCAAAGGAATAGCGCTTATAATCAGGCTAACCGGTTGGGATGGCAGCAAAATGTCCTGCCTGTGTGGTGCTGAAACAGCTGCTGCTCTGGGCGGTGACAGTTGTGCAGTCGACCTGGTTGCCGGTTATGAAGACACCCTTGAGATAGAGTCGATGCGGTTACTGGCTCACGCTGTAAAAGAAGCCCATGCGTTGGGGTTGCCGGTAGTGGCGGTGATTAGGCTTAATAAAGCATGCAGTGATTATTCTGCCTGCCTTGAAGTACCCCTGGCTGCTGCCGAGGAAATTGGAGCAGATGCAGTTATTCTGCCCACAGAAGCAGCCGCCGGTTTTTCACCCACATATCAATCAACGGTTCCCCTTTTCATAGCCGGAGCTGATGGTGTGGCTGGGAGGTTAATAATATGAACGGTATAAAAATCAGGCTCAGCCGATTAATGAGTCCCTCAGACGGGCGCAGCTATATAGTTGCCGCCGATCATGCTTTTCTGATGGGTCCTTCTCCCGGCACTTATAACCTTGCTTTAACCCTTAAGGAAGTAATAAAAGGAAACCCGGATGGAATATTGTTAAGTAAAGGCAGGGCCAGGCTGCTGGCTTCGCTGTTCGAAGGACGGGATGCACCGGCCTTGATAATCAGGGCAGACTGGTTCAGTGGACCGCGTTTTTTTTCTCAGCAACTGCCCATGAGTCAGATGGAAAATTATGCAGCATGTAGCGCCAGTGAAGCTTTATCACTTGGGGCAGAAGCGATTATGGTTTATCACCTGGCAGGATTTACCCCGGAATATGAACGACGTGGCTATGCCATGGCAGCCGCTGCGATAAGGGAAGGAATTTCCTTAGGACTACCTCTGATCGCCGAACCACTACCCGGCAATCCTACTGCCGATGAAGATGAAAAAGTTAAGGCTCTGGTTGATGCAGCATGCCGCTTTGAGGCTTTGGGCGCTTCTGCACTAAAAGTACCATTTATCAATGAAGAGGGGCTCAGAAGCCTGGTTGCTGCTGTAAAGATCCCTGTCTGGGTTTTAGGCGGTGCTAAAGAAGAGCATGAAGAAGCTGTTTATGAAAAAGCGGCTGCCTATATTTCTTTCGGAGCAAGTGGTATAGTTTTCGGCCGCAATGTAATTCAGGCCGATAATCCAGCGGAAGTCAGCAGCAGGCTGTGCAGCGTAGTTCATAATTGAGTAAATATTAGAGAACGATTCCATATTGCAACATCAGTAGTTTCATTCTTTTGCAATTTAGGGTGATTCTATGCCGAAAAGCGAGTAAGCTTAGAGGCCGGTGTTACTGACACCTTGTATTGATGGTTTTTATCCATTCGTTAATTACCACCGACTTTTTCATCAGCCCAAATGATTTTTTTTCTTTCACCTTTTCCACCTCGGAAAATGTAACTGTCTATGTTCTCCTCGTTTACCGGACACAACTGTATATTTGCTTACTTGTCATTTTGTGAGAAAAGTGCAGGGGTAAGGTAAATTTTCTTCGCTTTATCAGTTGCCTTGAAATAATTTACTTCTACAACTATAATTAGCTTATGAACAAGAGCTTGAAAGATTCAACATTCAAAGTATTAAAGGCCTACTTTGCCAAAAGGCCACAAATCTGTGCTGTTTATCTATTTGGCTCAGTAGCTAAAGGGATGTCCAGAATAACCATCGACATAGACTTGGGTATTCTGTTTGCTGCCGGGCTATCTTCTCTTAAACGTTTCGAAATCAAGCTGGAAATCAAAAATGACCTGGAAGAATTACTTGGACAAAAAGTTGATATTGTTGATATGGAAAGCGCCGATCTTTTTTTTCTGCACCAGATGATGCTTAATAAAATACTATTTGTGGACTACGATCAAGAGCGCCGGGTTGCCTTCGAAACAGCAAAACGCCGTGATTACTTTGATAGAAAAAACTTTTACGAAGAATACCATAGCCAGTCCCTAAAAAGGCTTGAAATGATGAGGGAAAAATACAGTCATGGTTGAAAAAGAAGTTATTGTTAGGCGCCTAACATTGCTTGAAGAATACTGCCGCGATTTACATAACGCCCGAGAATCTATCGATTTTAATGACTTTAAACATGACAAAGTATTGCGGCGTTATGTCGAAAGAACTCTACAGCTGGCCATTGAAGCCTGTTTAGATATTACCAGCCACATTATTGCTTATGAAGGATACAGGGAACCAAAGGATAACAAGGATATTTTTGCAGTTTTACAAGAAGAGTCTTTTCTCGATGACGGACAAACAGTTAATTTGAAAAAGATGGCCCAGTTTCGCAATATACTGGTTTACGACTACACCAAAATAGATCCGGAGATTGTATACAGTATTTTGCAAAAACATTTGGTTGATATTCTTGATTA
Organism: uncultured Syntrophomonadaceae bacterium; assembly: GCA_964627855.1. Lineage (GTDB taxonomy): Bacteria > Bacillota > Dethiobacteria > DTU022 > DTU022 > CAZVLE01. Next base: position 13,069 of record CAZVLE010000105.1, read on the forward strand.
CGCTCAGATGATCAAGGAACAGTTTACCAGCAATGACTAACCCGTGCGAACCGGGAACGGTTTCCGTTTATATCCTCCGGACTAAAAGCCATACTTAAGGTAACCCTCAAAGAGGCTTCATGACACGACTCACCGGTTATCAAAGCATATACAGCTGAGCAGTTAACTCTGAAAAAATATTGCGGGATAAAGCACGTCAAGGGAAACGTTCCCAGATCGCCTGATTAACGTGTATACTTGCGAAAACCGCTTACCAGTGCCTGCTGCGGCAGTTTTTCCAGCAGCTCTTTGGGTATATCTCCGGGACCCAGGCAGGTAGCTCCGCGTGGCCGCAGCACTTTTGCACGGATCGCTTCCATGATCCGGGCAAGATCTATATCTTTTATACACCTGGCTCCGCAAGTAAAGCAGGAGGCACAGATCCAGGGGGTTTTACTGTTAACAAGTTTATCTTCTTCACCCATCTGCAGGTAAAGCAATACCTCGCGTGGGAGCAGGTCCATAGCGGAAATGAGCGGGCAACCGGCAGTACACTTCCCGCACTGTATGCAATTATAAAAGTCCTCACCGCTTCTTTCCATGATTTCACTGTGCAGCTTGCTTGCTGCATTATCCTGCTTTTGCATTAACCTATAACCTCCTGTACTTCCAGGTTTAATGCCTCTGACAAAGGCTCACTGAAGAAGGATATCTTTATCTTTCCTTCCTTTACAGCTGGTGTTTGCTCCAGGTTATAGTAGCAAAGGGGGCACGCTGTTGTCAGCTCCTCCGCTCCGTAATCAAGTGCCATGTTAACAATATTGCTTGACGCTTCTTCCATAACCTGCTTCTCCGACACGGCCAGGTATGCCCCGCAGCACTTATTTCTAAAGGGGAAAGTGATCACTTCCGCTCCCAAGGCATGTAAGAAATCTTCCATAATGCGAGGCCTTTCCGGATTGTCAAAAGCCATTTCATCGGCCGGACGCAACAGCATGCATCCATAATAAGCCGCCACGCGGCGTCCTTCCAGGGGCTTTTTAACCTTTTCTTTCAGTGCATCCCAACCCAGTTCATTCCGCAAAAGTTCAAGGTAGTGAAGGACCGGTGTTTCACCGGGATATTCCTCCTCCAGGTAACTGCTTATTTTATCCCTGGCATCTTTATCTGCAGCAAGCCTTACCCTGGTACGCTTGAGTACATGATAGCAGGCGGAGCATAAAGTCACAACCGGCCTATCTTTAGCCGCATATAAGGTCCTGGACGGCGAAACCAGCATTATGATCTCGTCATCGGTCAGGGGGTAAACGGCTCCACAGCACTGCCATTCGTCAAACTCTTCCAAAGGCAGCCCCAGTTCAGCGGCTGCCAGCAAGGCTGTTTTTTCCATTACAGAAGCTGCTTTATCCTTCAGGGTACATCCCGGAAAGTAGAGGTAACTCAAATCTTACACCTCCAGCGTTTTGTTGATCAATTGCAGTGGCTATATTGCTTAATTCATTATTACAGGGCAAAGATCCTTTTTAAAGGCGATGGAGTTTTTCCTTAATTCGCCAGGTTAAGCCCGGAATAGAGCAATCACAATAGAATTATAACACAGGGAAGAGGCTGATCAAAGCAGATTGGAAAGGTTGGCTCAATATATTATCCGTACACCAATATCTTAAAAAACAGATGGTTTACTTCCCGACACCTGAAGCGGCTTACTTTGTATAGATCAGCATTATAGATTAGCTGCAGGCAGCCGGTAAGTTCACCGTCAGGCAATTGTGCTGCAATTACTCCCTGCTAATAAGAAGGGTGATAACAAGGGCAAAGAGTTTGCAGGTTCAATTATGTTGGATAGCTTCGATTATGCTGGTATCCGGGTCAAGGTTCAGTTCTTCCTTCAGACGTTTTTTAAAATCCTTGAGCAGCTTTAGCGCTTTGGTTCTTTTACCCTGCTTTGTGTAGATGTTGGCTAAGGCCAGACAGGCCCTTTCGCTATAGGGATCGGCTATTAACGAACGTTCAAGAACCGATTCGGCATGGCCAAACTTTCCCTGCCCAGTGTAAAGGTCGCTGAGCCTGAGGCAGGCCTCTTCAAAAATTGTTTTACATTTTTCCCGTTCTACCAGCAAAATGTCCCCGTAGTCTCTGTTAGCTAAAAGCTCTCCCCGATATAGCGATACCAGTTTTTCCAGGGATTCCTGTTCAGCAGGTTTCGCAGGTTCATCCGCCTTGCCTGCGTTAAAAAGATTTCGGGATATTATTTTATAAACGTTTAAATCAGATTCCAGAACTTCACTGTCTTCAATCGCCAGGGTTTCCGGGGTTTCGACAATCAGGGGCTCCTTGCCGGCAGTTTCCACAGCCCGGGCACTTAATATTTTGCGGAGCTGGTAAAGGGCTGTTCTTAAAGATGTTTGCCCGGAGTAGCAGTCAGAATCCGGCCAGAAGAGATCGATTATTTTTTCTTTGGCAACCGGTCTTCCACAACACAGGATCAAATATTCCAGCAACCCTCTGTTCTTTTTCGTTCTCCAGGCCGACCCGGATATTGTTGAACCGTTTATCTGAATGGCAGCGTTGCCAAAAAGAGTGGCCTTAAGATGGTAAAACTTTTTAGCCGGGTTTGCTTCTATCTCGGCCAGGAATGCAGCTGTAAAAGCGGGAAATGATTGATCATCAAGGCCGGCACTTTTAAAGCTGAGGAAAGCCGCCGCGCCGGCATTGATAAGACGGCTTAAAAGCTCGCCGGCAAAATCTGCCGCAATACATTCCTTAATGGCTCTCAGGGCTAACTCAACAGCAGTCGGCAGATGGATGTCCCAGAACATGAAGAAGGATCCTTCTTCGGCCATGGTCATGGCTTTCCTGAGATAGGTGTTGCCTTCCTGTCTTTTACCCGTATCATAATAAAGCTTAGCCAAATGAAAGTAACTGCCGCAGAGAACCTGGGCTGCCTTTTTTCTTTTTGCCTTGGTAATAGCTTGCAGTAAAATTTGCTCGGCAGACTTATAGCGACCGGTTTCGCGGGCAATTGCCCCCTGGATGGACAGGGTTATTTCTTCCAACATCAGGCCGGGTTTCAACCTGCTTGTTGTTTCCGCTTCCCAGGCAATCTGTTCCCATGCTGTTTCGCTGCTGTCCACCTGCCTGGCCCACAACCGCTTCAACATTTTTACCAGGATCGTCATCGCCTGGTTACCGAAAGCCTGGTAGGTAAAAGCAGCATCATCAAGCTTCAGATAAGCGTTATCATATTTTAAGCCCATGTAATCTGCGTATGCGCTTAAGTAATTTACCCCTGCCTGGAAGAAGCTAAAACCGTACTTTTCACTGATTCGGTTTAATTCACTAAGCTGTGCAACCATCATTTCGGGGTTATTTTTTAAGGCTGAAATAATGCTGTGCAGGTAGAGCGCGGTAGCCTTCGCCGGTTCAGTCCGCTCAACGCTGCCAAGGGATAGCGCTTTTGCTATCTGCCTCCCGGCATGATCCAATTTGCCCAGGTGGAGGTTTATGACAGTTGAATAGGCAAGGTAAAGCCAATAATCTTCCTCCGGCAGATCAGAGGTGTCCTGGTTGTCTATCAGCTTTAAACCCTTGACAAAAGAGCTTTTACCGATGCAGTTCATGATAGAGAGCAAATTGATTCTGCCAGCCGAATCATCTTTGAATGAGATCAATTCTTCGCCGGCTTTTCTGGTGATTGCAGCTATACCGCGCATATTGTTTTTGCAATAATAAATAAAGACCAGCGAAGTTGCCGCACGATAGAGGATTAGAGGATTCTTTTGCGCCCTTGAGTATCGAAAAGCTTTGATCAGCAATTTTTCTGCTTCGCCAAACTCGTTTTGCGGAAGTAGCAGAGCTTTAAAGATTAAAAGCACCGGGTTGTGGTTAACGAGTTCCTGCGGGAGCATGGTCAGCCAGTTTTTCAGCTGGCCGCTTTCGCCGACCAACATAAACCTGATGCCCACATTGGTAACCAGTTCAACAGTTTTTTCGAAGTCCCTGCAGTTTTTAAGATGATCTGCAGCCCGGTTAAAATGGCCGAGACCGATATAATAATCGGCAGCCCTGAAATAAAGCTCCGCAAGCTGTTTCTTGGTAAATAGAGCTTTTGCTTTTCCCTGCAGATAATGCCGGACCAGTTTGTGAAAGCGATATTCTGACGGATCGCCATCTGTTCTGAATATAAATAAACCCAACTCCGGGTACCTGCCTAGCTCTATTTCCAGGTTATCAATTTCGAAAAGCGAAGCTGCGCTCTCATTGCTGAACTCAGACAGCAGGCTAAGCTTACAATACATCTCGATATCAGGTTTTTCAAAGGAATCAAAAATTTCAACGGTCAGGTAACGATTGAGCGCGGGATCGTCTTCCAGCGGATGAAATTTATGAAAGCTATCGACTGCCTGCCTTTTAAGGGCCTGAAGCAGAATCAGGGCGGCGGCAATCCAGCCTTCAGTAACCTGGCTCAGGTCACTAATCTGACCGGGAACAATAAAATCATAATTCATGGTTTCGATGATTCTTTCCAGCTCCTGTTTGCTAAACAGCAGGTCGGAGGAATTGATTTGCAGGTGACTTTTTTCCAGCTTATATTTTTCATCAACAATGGTTTCAGGTTTACGACTGAGGTAGTAGGTTTTGAGAAGGGGGGGAGCGTTAGCGGTTAACTGTCTTAAAAGGATTGCCGTATTACTGTCATAATCAAGGTACTGACAGTTGTCAAAAATCAAATGGATCTGATCTGAGTCGACCTGCCAATCGCTGTTCCACAGCGACTGGCAGGCAAGCTCTATTAACTCTCTATAATCAGCTGTCGCTAAAGCCTCATTGATCGTTTCTTCCCCTCCGCCGGCATCAGCTTCAGAGCAGAGTAATGTTTCGATCAGACTGTGAATTATAAATTTCGGGTTGTTATCTTCCGGCCCCAGCCTGTGCCAAAGGACCCTCTTACCGGCAGGCAGGGTTCTTAAAAAAGAAAGAACAAGGGCTGTTTTGCCATAGCCGGCCGGGGCATTGACCGAGATAGTCTGTGCCAATTGCATGTCATGATGAATTCCGGCAATCCGTTCTGTACTGATCAGGTTATGCGGAAGAGAAGGCATTACGTTTTTGCTTCCTGGCGCAATCCTGGATTTCAAAATATTTTTCCTCATTTATAGAATACAGTATATTTCGCCATAAAGAAGAGATTACCTTCTACAAGGCAAACAAATCAAACTATTCAAGCATTATCTTTCTTTGCCTCAGTCGATTTTGTCCCATAACCAAACCCGGGGTAGCATAAACCTCAGCAAAGTATATTAATCTGAGTATTTAGAGGCTTGCAATAATTTGAACGTAAAATTTCATAAAAATTTCACAGCCATGTTTTAGAATATTTATAACTGTTCAGCTATAGTTTAAGTGTATAGCTGCTCCTATGAATTTATGGGCAGCGCGGATACCTTGGAACGGGCAATCATTATTTAATATTTTAATGAGACACGAGACCGGGTTCCCAGTCTCGCATGAGATATTCAAACAAACAAAAAACCTTAAGATATTAAGGCAAAACCATTTATTTTGGCTTGAAGAAACTATCTTTAAACTACCGGGCTAAGCTGTCCGGTCTTTAAGGGGGTAACATTTTGCCTGAAGAATGGTTTGTGATGAAAGAAGACCGGGAACTTGGACCCTACAGCTGGGAAGAACTGCTTGAAATGGCCGGAAAGGGAGAAGTAAAGCAGGCAGACCT
>CAZVLE010000106.1:0-14648 GCA_964627855.1 uncultured Syntrophomonadaceae bacterium
ATTGTGAGGGTTAGGTGGTAGATGGGGATGGGGGTGCCGCCGAGGCGGCTTTTGTAGACTTCGCGGCCTTTGAGGAAATCGAAGACCTGGCGGCCTCTGGTGATGCTGTCTTTGATCAGGAGGATCTTTGAAATCAGGCCGATGCTTAAGGTGCGGTACTCGGTCTTGTAACCGCTGTTGTAGAGCCAGATCCGGTTGGCATAGTCGAAGTATAGGACGGCGGCGGCCGGCTCGTGATCTATCTTTAAGACTGCAAAACGGGCGATACCGATCCTGGCGGTTGAGCTTACAAGGGTATGGAAATAGCGTTTCATTTCCTGTGAGAGGAAGGAAGCTTTTTCAGGGTTCTGGAGAAAAAGCTCATAGAATAAAGGCAGAAAAGCCACTACCTCTTCCTCTCCGGCGAGAATGCTGTAATCGTTAGTCGGCGCCTCTTTCTCAAGGCGCCTCAGCTTGCGGCGCACCTCGTGGCGCTGTTTCTTGGGCAGGCCTGAAAGGTATTCTTCCCAGGTTGCCGGAACGGACAGTTCGAAGCTTTGCGCTTCCCGAATGAATTCACCCCGCCATCCGAAATTGTCAGCAGAGTTAAAAAAACCCTTGAAGGCAGTGGCATCGGGCCGCTGGCCCGGCAGATTGATTTTTCTGATCCCTTCTTTCTGCAGCTGTGCCAGAAGCGCAGCCATGAAAGGTTCTTCCGTTCCCGGCTTTATGATAAAGTCGAGGTAGTCACAAACATCGGGACTGCCGATGAGGCTCGCTTCTTCTCCCTGCCGCATCATTGGCGCCAGGCCGATTAGTTCCCCGCCGGACCAGGCTGAATAGAGCAGTTCCTCATAACCGTGGCCAAAAACCGCCCACCAGCTCTCAAGCCAGGCGGGCAGGATAAAGGGCGAAGACCACTTTAATGGTTCTCCTTTACCGGCATAGTAACCGGCAAGGTTTGAGAAGGGTTCTTTTTGCAGGTGCAAGGATATCTTTTTCCTTTCTAAGAGGACGCAATAAGCTATTTCAGGTAGATAATGGTATGGATCAGGCCATTATCCCACTTGCGTTCAAATCGAAGATCAAGTTTTTCCATCAGGCGAAATACTGCCATGTTATCGGGGAGAATATCAGCTGTAATAGTATGCAGCCCCTGGTTTTTGGCCACGGTAAGAAGATAAGAAAAGAGTTCGTAACCGATTCCCTTCCTTTGAAAATCGTCACGCACAACAATGGACATTTCAGCGGAAAGAGTATCTTCCTCGCTATAATACTGGGCCATACCGACAACAATCTCCCGCTCCTGCTGCTTTATGACAGCGAGAATGGCCATCTCCGTGGTGTAGTCAATGACGACAAATTTTTTCTGCAGTTCGGCGTGAGGCAGGTGGCGCCGGATCGACATGAAGCGCTGGTAAAGGCTTTTTTCAGACAGGTTATAGTAAAAATCTTTAACCAGCTGCTCATCAGTTATCTTGACCGGACGCAATAGCAAACCGGTGCCGTCATTGGATGTACGGTAGGTCTCGAGCTGTTCCGGGTATTCTCCCCTCTCCCCGGGAAAGAAGGCCTGATCGCGATAGATGAGGTTTCGCTTTTTAGCTTCCTCAATCAGCCAGGGGCGAAATTTGGGGTGAGCAATAGCGATCAGAGCCATGGCCCGTTCACGGATATTTTTACCATGCAGGTAGGCTATGCCGTATTCGGTGACAATGTAATGCAGGTCCCCCCGCGTTAAAGTAACCCCGGCCCCTTCCTTGAGGGCAGGGACTATGCGCGAAGCCTGATCGTTGCGGGTTGTGGAAAGCATGGCCAGGATATTTTTGCCATAGCGAGCCAACACCGCGCCCCGCATGAAGTTGGCCTGTCCGCCGATGCCGCTGTAAAAGGTGCTCCCAAGCGATTCTGAAGATGCCTGACCACTCAGATCAATCTCCAGGGCGCTGTTAATGGCAGTCATGTGATCATGACCGGCAATCACCATGGGATTGTTGGTGTAATCGATTTCCTTAAAAAGAACAGCGGGGTTGTCATCGATAAAGTCGTAAGTTTCCTGCGTGCCCATGCAGAAAGAGGCCACCAGTTTACCACGATTTTTTTCTTTCCTGCTATTATCAACGACCCCTTTTTTCATCAGTTCGATCAGCCCGTCACCTAGTAGCTCGGTGTGAACTCCCAGGTGTTTCTTGCCGCCCAGGCAAGCGACAATACTGTCGGGTATACTGCCGTAACCGACCTGGATGGTGTCGCCATCTTCAACAATCCTTGCCACATAATGGCCAATTTTTTCAACAGACTCGGCATCGGGGCGATGAGACCGGTATTCAAGCAGAGGCTCATCGTGATAAATAAGGTAATCAAAGGCTGAAATATGAATAAAAGTGTCGCCATGAACGCGGGGCATGGCGGAATTTACCTGAGCAATAACCAGGCCGGCATTTTCAACGGCGGCCCTGGTAATATCCAAGCTAATGCCAAGACTGCAATAACCATAGCGGTCGGGAGGCGAAACCTGGATCAGGGCAATGTCTACCGCGACCTGGCGACGCCTGAACAGAGCGGGAACTTCTGAAAGAAAAATAGGCGTGTAGTCGGCAAATCCCTCGTTAACTGCTTTGCGGGTCAGGTTGCTGATGAAAAAGGAGTTCTGGCGGAAATTATGCTTTAGTTTTTCGTCACCGTATGGCGCTACACCGAGAGTCCAGACATGGAGAATTTCCGTATCGAAAAAGGCTTTGGGGTTGGACTCCACGTATTCAACCATGGAGCGGACAAGATATTGCGGCTCTCCACAGCCGGTGGCGATAAAGATACGATCGCCTGCCCTGATTTTACTAAAAATATTGTTAGCAGTGGCAAACTTTTCCGGATACTGCCGGCGCAAAGCATCCTGCTCGCTGATGGCCGATAACCTCCCCTCACCCTGTCCTCCCCTGATTTTACCAGCCTGCAACGTTGAAGGCAACTTAACTTATCCGGCAGGTACTTTACACTAAGCCGCGGGCCAGCAGGAATCCCGTTCAGAAGGTTATTTTTTTTATACTGAAATGATATAATAAATAGTGATTGCATTAGAGTAAAATGATGGAGGGATAATTTATGAAACTGTACCTGGATACAGCCAATGTTGAAGAAATCAAAGAGGTAGCCCAGTGGGGCGTTTTGAGCGGAGTAACAACTAATCCGTCGCTGGCAGCCAAGGAAGATGAGGATTTTACCAAGATTCTACCCTCAATTTGCGATCTGGTTGATGGCCCGGTCAGCGCAGAAGTAATAGCTCTCGACTACGAAGGAATGGTCAGTGAAGGACGTAAACTGGCCGCAGTACACCCCAATGTTGTCGTGAAGATTCCGATCACACCGGAGGGAATGCAAGCGGTGAGTACGCTGGCCGCCGAAAAAATCCGGGTTAATGTAACCCTGATCTTTTCGGTTAACCAGGCCCTGCTTGCCGCCCGTGCCGGGGCAGCCTTCGTTAGTCCCTTCCTGGGGCGCCTTGACGATATCGGCCATACCGGAGTTGAGCTGGTGCGCGACATCGTCGATGTTATCGACCTGCATGATCTCGACACTGAAGTAATCGCCGCCAGCATCCGGCACACAGAGCATGTAGCGGCCGTCGCTCTGGCCGGCGCCCACATTGCCACCATGCCCTACAAGGTCCTTAAGCAAATGTTCAAGCACCCTTTAACCGACCTGGGCATTGAAAGTTTCCTGAAAGACTGGAAAAAGGCAGAGCAGAAGCTCGATTAGGAAATAGGTTGGAAGGGAATACTACTTACAAGAAGGACTAAAACTTAAGGGAGGACAGATGACCTCGAGCAGGCTAAAAACCTTGTTTTACCTCTTAATGGCTATTTTCTTGCTGTCCTCCTCCCTCTTCCTCTTAAGGCAACCGGACCAGGGCAAGGAAGTTCCACCTGAAACTAAGGCCGAAATTAGCCGCTGCTTTTATCAACCCCGGCAAGCATGGGTTGAAGAGGTAGAGATGTCCTGGTCTCCCCTGAAGCCGGCTCCCGGAGATTTTCTGGTCCTGCAGGCCGGTCCCCTTGACAGCAAAACTGAAGTTAGCCTGGAATTTGCTTTTCCGGGGACGCTATCAGAAGAGTACCGCACAGACAGGCACTACTTTGCCATCGTGGCAATCAGTTATGACACTGAACCTGGCCTTTATGCTTTCAGTATTGAAAGTTACCGACAGGAACAGGACGAGGCAGAAAGAATATCGCTGCAGGATGAGATCGCCATAGCCGCCAAAGATTTTTCCGTGCAACGTTTTACAATGCCGCCGGACCGCACTGCAGGCTGGACTGAAGAACAGTTGGCTGAAGATCGTGAAAAGCTTCGCCAGGCCTGGGAAGAAACCATGCCCTACCCTCTTTGGACGAAAAGTTTCTCCCCGCCTACTAATGAAGGGTGGGTCAGCTCCGAATTCGCGGCGATCAGGTATATAAATAATCACCCGGCCCGTCGCCACCATGGGATTGACATTGCGGCCAACCAGGGAACACCGGTTATGGCCATCAACCACGGTATTGTCCGGCTGGCCGATTTTTTGCTTTCCGGGGGAAATACGGTTATAATCGATCACGGAATCGGGCTCTCCAGCGGATACATGCACCTCGACACGGTCATTGTGGAAGAGGGCGCTTTCGTGGAGAAGGAAGAGATTATCGGCACCGTGGGCATGACCGGGTACGCTACCGGTCCCCACCTGCACTGGGAGCTTCGCGTTGGCCAGACACCGGTTAACCCCGATCAGGCCATGGATGATGATCTCCTATTGATTGCTCCACCCAACCTGAAAATTTTTACTGAACAAGATTATTAATGAGGTGATCAGTTGGTGTTATCTAAAAAAGCTTTGAGCATTAGCCCTTCACCGACCATGGCCATTGACAGCAAGGCCAAGGAAATGAAAAGTCAGGGTATTGATGTAGTTGGCTTTGGCGCCGGCGAGCCGGATTTCGACACACCGGCCCATATTCGGGAAGCGGGCATCAGGGCCATAGAGGAAGGTCATACCCGCTATACCCCGGCCGCGGGAACCCTGGAGTTAAAAGAAGCTATCTGCGACAAGTTGAAGCGGGAAAATGACCTCGCTTACAGCCCGGCTCAAATCGTGATCAGCAACGGGGCCAAGCATTCTTTGCATAATGTTCTCGCTGCGCTGCTTAATCCCGGTGACGAAGTAATGATTCCCACTCCCTACTGGGTCAGCTATCCCGAGATGGTCAGGTTAAATGACGGCATACCGGTAGTTATTGCAACAACCGAAGAAAATGGCTTCAAGCCGACCCTGGCCGACCTGGAGCGGGACTATAGCAAAAAGTGCAAGGCCCTTATTCTTAACAGCCCCTCCAACCCGACCGGCCAGGTTTGCAGCGAGGATGAACTGAGAATGATTGCCAATTTTTGCTGTGAACGAAACCTATTCATCATCGCCGATGAAATTTATGAAAAATTACTCTACGGCGAAAACCGCCATATCAGCATAGCCACTTTCAGCGAGATGGTAAAAGAGTTGACTATACTCGTTAACGGGGTCTCCAAGAGCTATGCCATGACCGGCTGGCGAATTGGTTATACGGCCTCAACAAAGGAAATTGCCACCGTCATGAGCAATATTCAAAGCCACACGGCTTCCAATGCAAACTCGATCGCTCAAAAAGCGGCCCTGTCTGCCCTAACCGGCCCCCAGGAGTGTGTTGAAGAAATGCGCCTGGCCTTTGATGAACGCCGCCAGTATATGGTTGATAAGATCAAATCCATCCCATACCTCGATGCCCTTGAACCGCAAGGAACCTTCTACTTATTTGCAAACGTGACGAAAACCGTGGGCAAATCATTGGCAGGCAAAAAAATTAGCGGTAGCGACGATTTTGCCGCTCACCTCTTAGAGAGCCGTAAGATAGCCCTGGTGCCGGGGACCGGCTTTGGCGCTCCCAATCATGTGCGCCTCTCTTTTGCCACTTCCATGGAAAATATTGTCGAAGGTTTAGATAGAATTGAAGCTTTTATCAATGACCTGCAGTAAATGAATTTGTGTTCTGGAACCGGTAAAAGAACTATGCACGCGAATGGAGGATGCTGATGTACGACGTTGCTATTATAGGAGCGGGCATTATCGGAACCGCTATTGCCAGGGAGCTTTCCAGGTATGACCTCAACCTGGTTATAATCGAAAAGGACTGTGATGTTGCCAACGGAGCTACCAAGGCCAACAGCGCCATTGTTCACGCCGGTTTCGATCCTGAACCAGGCACCCTGAAGGCCAGATTGAACGCAGAAGGCAACCGCCTCTTCGCCGACCTCTGTCATGAGCTGGATGTTCCTTTCCAGCAGACCGGCTCGCTGGTGATCGCCTTTTGCCAGGAAGAGCAGAAAACCCTCCAACAACTCTATGAGCGCGGGCTGGAAAATGGAGTTCCGAAACTTGAACTCGTAGATAGGGAAAAACTACACCGCATGGAACCGGGTTTAAACGAGGCTGCCATCAAAGCACTCTATGCTCCAACAGCCGGGATCTGCGACCCCTACCTGATGGCTATAGCCCTGGCCGAGTGCGCCGTTGAAAACGGTGCCGTCATTAAGTTTGACAGTCCGGTCAGGGCAATTACCAGGACTGAACAGGGCTTTTGCATAAACTGTGGCAATGAAGAGGTAACAGCCCGCTACATCATTAACGCCGCCGGTCTTTACGCCGACGAGATTAATGCCATGGCAAACAAACCCTTCTTCAAAATTAAGCCAAGCAGGGGCGAATATTTTTTACTGGACAAGCACACAGGCAGGCATGCCAGGCATGTTTTATTCCCCTGTCCGACAAAATTGGGCAAGGGAGTGCTGGTCGCCTCGACGGCACACGGCAACCTGATTATCGGGCCAAACGCCGAGTGGGTCGATTCGAAAGAAGCAACCCAGACAACGGCAGCCGGTCTGCAATTCGTGCGAACTAATGCCGAAAAGATCAAGAAAAACCTGCCCTTCAACGAGGTGATAACCTCCTTTAGTGGGTTAAGGGCCAAAACGGAGCAGGGTGATTTTATAATCGGCGAGACCGAAGAGGCCCCGGGCTTCATCAACGTGGCCGGTATTGACTCTCCCGGCCTGGCCGCCGCCCCGGGTATTGCCGTCTATGTTACTTCCCTCCTGGAAAATCTGACCGGTCCGCTGCAGAAAAAAAATAATTTTAAACCTAAAGCCAAGAAACACACTCCCTTCATGGAACTTGATGCTGCGGCAAAGGAAGAATTGATTAAAGCTGATCAGCGTTTTGGAAGAGTAATTTGCCGCTGCGAGAATATAACCGAGGGGGAGATTGTCAGGGCCATCAATGGTCCGGTTGGAGCACGGACTGTTGACGGGATCAAGAAAAGAACCCGTCCCGGCGGCGGACGCTGCCAGGGTGGTTTCTGCGGCCCCCGGGTAATGCAAATCATTGCCCGGGAGTTGAACCTGACCTTGCCTGAAGTAAAAAAAGACAACCCCGGTTCATATATCCTGACGGGAACGACAAAGAACAAAGGGGTTGACCAGCGTGCCCCGGGACCTGTCGGCAAATGCCCCCCTGATAAATTTACCTTCAGTGAAAAAGAAAAAATCAGAGAGCATTGTGATCTGGTCATTATTGGCGGAGGTCCTGCCGGTATGGCTGCTGCCGTGGCAGCCCGCGACAATGGTATCAATGATATTCTTTTAATAGAAAGAGATCATGAGCTGGGCGGTATACTGCAGCAGTGCATTCATAACGGCTTTGGCCTGCATCAGTTCAGGGAAGAGCTGACCGGCCCGGAATATGCCGAGCGTTTTATCGACATGCTGAAAGAGAAACAGATTATCTGCAAACTTGACAGCATGGTTTTATCTGTTGGAACTAATCGCCAGGTAACCTATATTAACACCAGCGACGGAATCACAAACCTGCAGGCCAAAGCGGTAATCCTGGCCATGGGCTGCCGCGAAAGAACCCGCGGGGCAATCAATATTCCGGGTACAAGACCGGCCGGCATTTTTTCGGCCGGAACAGCACAGCGCATTGTCAACATTGAAGGCTACATGGTGGGCCGCAGGGTTGTCGTTTTTGGTTCCGGCGATATCGGTCTGATCATGGCCCGACGTCTGGTCCTCGAAGGCGCCGAAGTGATCGCCGTAATTGAACGAAAACCCTTTTCCGAGGGCCTGGTCAGAAATTACGTTCAATGTGTCGAAGATTATGGCATACCGATGCTGCTCCAGCATACAATTGTCGATATCAGGGGCAAAGACCGTGTTGAAGGGGTCACCATAGCCAAAACCGACCTGAACAAGGAACCGATCGAGGGAACCTACCGCGATCTGGAATGTGACACCATTCTCTTCTCGCGGGGATTAATCCCTGAAAATGAACTTTCCAAGGGAGCCGGCGTCATCCTCGACAACAGCACGGGTGGCCCGGTAGTTAACGAGGCCATGGAAACCAGTGTGGAGGGTATCTTTGCCTGCGGTAACGTGGTGCACGTGCACGACCTTGTTGACTGGGTAACCGATGAAAGCTACAAGGCCGGGAAGGGAGCGGCCGCCTATATCAAAGCAGAAGGCAAACAGCCCTTTAAGACAAGTTTTAAAACCAGGCCCGGTAGTGCTGTCAGCTACATCGTCCCCCACCTGGTCAGACCTGATCTGGCCGGCGACAGCTTCGAACTTTACATGCGGGTAAGAGGCCAGCACCAGAATACAGCCTTGCAGGTCAGGGCCGGGAAGCATTTGTTAAAGACAATCAAGAAAAAAGTTTTAACACCGGGGGAAATGGTTGACATTAAAATCAAGAAAGCCGACCTGCCCGCCGAACCATTTTCAGAGCTGGTAGTAGAACTGGCAAAAGGGGCTGAGGAAAAATGACCAATCAAAAGACAGAAAAAGAGTTAATCTGCATACTCTGTCCACTGGGCTGCAAAATGCAGGTTGCGGAAAAACCCGACCAGCCCGGAGAACTGACCATCCGCAACATCCAGTGTAAGAAGGGCAAGGAATATGCCTATGAAGAGTACAAGAATCCGACCAGGACTCTCACTTCTACGGTGGCTATTCATAACACAACCCTGCCACGCCTACCGGTGAAAACTAGTAGGGCCCTGCCGAAGGAACTGGTTTACAGGGCCATGGATGAAATCAACAAGGTCGAACTGGAAGGACCCGTACGGATGGGTGATGTAATCATCAGGGATTTGCTTGGCACCGGTATCGATCTGGTCGCCACCCGCAGCCTGGAGTGAAAAGAACACCTGGTCAGAATAGGTTGACAGGACTTATTTTAACAGTGCGGCCGACAATACAACCGAAGCTGCTTCGACTCCCTTTATCAGTATGGCTTCATCAAAATCAAACTTATCATTATGAAGTGGATATATGTAACCTTTTTGTCGATCAAATGAACCAAGCCGCAGGTAGGTGGCAGGAAATAAGTTTGCAAAATGAGCAAAATCGTCTACACCCATAGATGGTTGCTCTATCCTAACAACAGTATCTGGATCAAAAGTTTCTTTTAGAATCCTTTCAGCCAGCTCAGTTATCATCTCATCACACTTTAGCATAGGATCCTGTCCAGCGACTTCAAGTGCTATTTTTACCTGATAAGTGGTTTCCAGACCCCTGACAATTTCATTCATTCGTTGTAAGGCTCCATTCTTAGCGCTTTCACTAACAGAGCGGATGGTTCCCTTAACCTTAATTTCTTCCGGTATGACATTATAACCATTGCCTCCTCTTATTTCGCCAAGGCTGATAACCTGGGGTTCCAATGGAGACTTGTTCCTTGAAACAATAGTTTGAATAGCATCAATGAAGGAAGCTAAAGCAGGATATGGATCTATTGCTTTATGCGGATAAGCGCAATGACCGCCCAAACCGCTAAATACGAGCTTTAATTCTAGATTTGAAGCAGTCATAATTCCATAACGAAGGCCGATTTTACCTGATGGTAATTCCGGAAATATATGCATGCCAAGGATCATGGATGGTTTTTCAGCCTCAAAGACTCCCTCATTGATCATCAATGCCGCTCCACCAGGATATTCTTCTCCAGGTTGAAAGATGATCAGCAATTTTCCCTGGTCAGGTGGCATTAGCCTGGAAAAAACATGAGCCACACCAAGACCAATTGCGGTATGGCCGTCATGCCCACAGGCATGCATCGCTCCTTCATTGACAGAGGCAAAAGGCAATCCTGTTTTTTCAGTAATAGGGAGAGCATCCATATCTACCCTAATGGCAACTGCTTTTTCCCCATGGCCGATTGATGCGGCAATGCCTGTTTCGGCTAAACCGGTTTGTACAGTAAAACCCATATTATCGAGTTCATCCGCTACAAAAGATGCTGTTCGTTTACAATGAAGACCGAGTTCGGGATATTTGTGAAACTCCCTTCTCCAGTCTACAAGTTTATCCTTAATTAATTGCGCTTCTTTACGAATGGAAAGGTAATCCAACTATTTATCCTCCTTACCTTAGTTTGCAGTTAATATAAGCCACATAGCTAAAACTTCAATTTGCCATGTTGGCCGGCCTGGCTCAGTCTGAACAGCTCAGGAACCGGCAACTGACCTGAAATAATATAGTGATATTCAGCCCGCTCATGAAGGCAAGAAATTTATAGGAGATTAACTAATTTCCTTACTTTTAATAGCAGGAAATGGTCGTTCTGCCTTGAAATAATAATAGTGCTATTAATAATGCACCCTTCTTAAACTCAGGGCTTTTATTAATGCAAATACCACCCACATTATACATTATTACTTTTGGAGGCGACACCATGACTAACAACATTAAAACTAAAGAAGACATTCTAAAGATTATTGATAACGCGAAATTGGAGTTCCTGCGCTTTCTCTACACTGACAATGACAGTATCATAAGGGGTTATTGCTCCGCGAAAGAATTTGTTGCCGGTGATTTAGACTCAGGGATGGCTTTCGCTAAAGTAATGCCGGTTTTTAGCACACTCGATGTAATAGTTCCCGGTTCATCACTAAGCTGCACCGGTGAACTACGTTGTGTTCCTGACCTTTCAACATTTTCTGTTTTACCTTATGCCGAGAAACAGGGTGTTGTCATCTGCGATTTTAAAACAATAGATCATGAAGAATCCGAGCTTTGTTCGCGAACAGTTTTAAAGAATGTCCTCAGGAACAGCCCTTACCGGGTTTCAGCCAGTTTTGAGAACGAATACTATTACGCATTCAAAAATGACGACGGTTCATATAGCCCTTTTGATCGTAGCTTGTGTTTCGCCACCCCTGGGATGCAGTCTACAGAAAAAATAATTCTTGAAACAGTTGCCGCACTGGATAAACAGGGTATTCGTGTTGAAAAGTACTATCCGGAACTGGGCCCTGGACAGCAGGAGCTGGTAATCAGATATGCAGACGCCTTAAGAGCCGCCGATAATCAGATTTTACTTAGAGAAACCGTTCGAGCTGTAGCAGCCAAACATGGTGTCATTGCTACTTTTATGCCAAAACCTTTTCAGGGTTGTGCCGGAAGTGGATGTCACCTCCATGTAAGTCTGTGGAATGACAATGTAAATTTATTTTATGATCGCAATGGAAAACACACCTTAAGTGATACTGCCCTTTACTTTATTGGGGGAATCCTGGATCACATTGCCCCTCTTTGTGCTTTTACCGCCTCCACTGTATCTTCTTACAAAAGGCTGGTTCCCCAAAACTGGGCCTCGGCTTATACCTGTTATGGGTTAGACAACCGGGAAGCAGCAGTGAGAATTTGCTCGGGACAAAAAGGTAACGAAGCTAAATCAACAAATCTAGAGTTTAAGCCCACAGATGGAGCCTGCAATCCCTATCTTGCCCTTGCTGCATTATTAAGTGCCGGCTTTGATGGGATTAAGCGCAAGCTTGACCCCGGAGATGCCGTGATGATCGACCCCTATGAATATTCTGAGCAGGAAAGAAAAGCGCAGAATATCGAACGGCTGCCATCGAATTTAAATGAAGCTATAATCGCCCTTGAAAATGATCAGTTTTTTTCCGAACAACTGGGTGAAACCATTGTTAGGGAATATATAGCTCTGAAAAAATATCAATGGCAGGAATATCATAACCAGATCACTACCTGGGAAGCAAATAGCTATTTTGAAGCGTTTTAATCGTCAATTGCGCACCTTGCATGATAATACAAACAGGCGTTTTGGTTGATTGATCATTAATAAAGGAGTCCTTTGCAAATGGATCTGACAAAATTACCTGTCATCGATACCCATGCTCATCTATTCGACATAGATTACCGTCCGAGAGATTTATCAGAGATTTTGACCTTATCGCTTGAAAACCCTCCGCTGGAACAGCGCCGGCAAACTTTAATTTATAAGTGGTTTATCAAGGAATTATCAACTTATTTAGACTGCAAACCGCAGCAGAACTCTATAGAAGAGGCAAGAGCTGAAAAAATAAAAGCTGATTACAAAGGTTACTTAATAGACCTTTTCCGCAACGCAGGGATAGAGGGTTTGGTTGTCGATGTGGGCTATCAACCTGCCTCGGTAAGTCTAACAGAATTCTCCAAGATAGCGCCGGTAAAAGTGAAATATCTTTTCAGGATTGAAACTGCGCTGGATAAAATATGGCAGGAACGTAACCCATTCCTAAAAGCACTCGAACAATTTGACGAGGCACTGGAAATATCAATGAAAATGCCTGACTTTATAGGGCTGAAAAGTATCATTGGTTATCGCACCGGGCTCGCCGTTAAGAGGGTTCGGGAAGCTGAAGCCATGTCCGCCTATGAAAGCGGGGATGAAAAAACTGTGCGGGACTTTTTCCTTTCGCGGGCCCTCAGATTCTGTCGAAACCACAACCTGCCACTTCAGTTACATACTTCATTTGGTGAGTCGAACAACAACCTGATTTTGAATAACCCCCTGTTGCTAAAAGAGCTGCTTGATGATGAAGAAGTCAAACAACAACAGATCGTACTGGTTCATGGCGGATATCCTTATACTTTCGAAACAGGATATCTGTGCGCCATGTATCCAAACTTATTTTGTGATGTTTCTGAGTTCGTTCCCTTAGTGCCCCTCGGTATGAACAAAGGCCTGGCAGACCTGATGGATATGTGTCCATTCAATAAAATTATGTACGGTTCAGATGCCTTCATCATCCCAGAATTTAACTGGTTCGCTGCAGTTGTCTTTAAGCGAAAACTAAAGACAGTTCTAAACAATATAATCAGCCAGGGTATCCTCGAAGATGATGATGCGGAGGCTGTTGCCATGATGATAACTCATAAAAATGCAAAGTCTTTTTACGGTTTTTAAACATGGACTCAAATTTTATATCAAGAAATGAGCCAGGAAAATGAAAAGATTAAATATTGCCTTACTGGGCTTTGGTAATGTTGGTCAGGAGTTCTGCCGCTTACTACTGGACTATAGCAGTAAACTGACCGAAAAATATGGTTATAATTATCAGGTAATCGCAATAACTACCAGAAGCAAGGGTTCACTATTCAATAGAAATGGCCTGGATTTGGAAAGAGCTTTAAAAGATATTTTTAGCAAGGGCCTGTTTTCAACAAATACTCCCGACTATTCAATCTTCAAGCCATTGGAGATAATCGCCAGTAGAGATGTGGACTTAGTTATAGAAATTACAACTTTAAATATAGAAAATGGCCAGCCGGCCACTGATCATATCTTTAAATCCCTTCAAGCAGGTAAACATGTCATTACTGCCAACAAGGGTCCCATTGCTTTTAATTATGAGCAGTTAAACACGCTTGCGGAAACAAATAAATGCCTTTTCTATTTCGAAGGAACGGTCATGGACGGAGCCCCTGTTTTTAACCTGATCAGGGATACATTGCCAGAGTGTCAGGTTACCGGCTTCAGGGGCATCCTGAATAGTACAACAAATTATATTTTAAGCGAAATGACCTCAGGAGCATCCTTTGCTAAGGCCCTGCAAACTGCTCAAACTATGGGTTGGGCAGAAGCGGATCCGACCATGGACCTGGCAGGATGGGATTCTGCGGCAAAAACTGCCGCCTTGTTGAATGTATTAATGAACGCCAAAACTACTCCGCAAAAAATTGAAAGAACAGGAATTGATAAAATCTCCGGCAAAAAACTAAAAGAAGCCCTGGCTGATGGAAAGGTAATTAAATTGATCTGTGAAGGCTTTAAAGATGGCACTAGTTGTTTCGGAAAAGTTGAGCCGAGAGCAATTCCCATTACCAACCATCTCGCTAATGTAAATGGTACCAGCTCAGCCTTAACCATTGAAACTGATTTAATGGGGGAGTTAACAATTACAGTTGCTGAACCGAAGATAAGGCAAACTGCCTACGCCATACTTAGCGATCTTATAGCCGTAACAAAAAAACTCGCTATTTGAGCACCCTTTGCTCAAATGGCTTTTAATCTCCAGGTTTCAAGTTATTTAATCATTCATTTAGGTGATCACCAGAAAACATAGGGGACTTCAGGCTCTTCGATTACTGTGAAGGATTCGATAATGACCATACCCATCCTTCTATCTCCAAAATAACCAATATCTACTGTGCCCTGCACTTGAATCCAGGTATCAGCTTCAGGTTGCAAACTCTGATCAATGCTGCTCAAAAAATTTATGATATTCGCATCGGCAGCGCAGCAAAAGATCAGATAGCGGCCA
>CAZVLE010000107.1:0-11025 GCA_964627855.1 uncultured Syntrophomonadaceae bacterium
GATAATCTTGTTTTTTCAATTTCGCCAGGGAATATTTTAAACCAGTCCAGGAATTTGCTATATGCTTTTTTGTAGCCATATGACCACAGATAACCGGAATAGATAATAACCCTGATTGGAGGGTTTTCATTGGTCGGTTTTTCGGCAAAGGCCATCATAAAATCTTTACAGGTTATTTTATAGGAATAGAAACTTATGCCTGTTAAGCCAACATCAAAAAGTATATCTTTATAGTTTACCTGCAGCGCCATGCCCAGTTCCTGACCTGTTTCTTTTTTCTCTTTTAATTCTAATAGTATTGGCCTAAATTTACTTTTATAATCGATAATATCTATCCCAAATTCTAATCTATCAACACCCCTGATATTTATAGTAATCACCTCCTTTATAAATTAGAGCCCAGCATGTTATATGTTTGCTGGGCTAATCTGATTTACAGGTCTATGTTCGTGATTATTCCAAGATCATTATTTTTAGCATGTTCGCTCATACAATCAATTACTTCTCTATATTTATAACCTTTGCCATCACATACTTTTTCCTTGTAGTCTAAGCAGTTATCACACTTTAATTTCTTTTTATGCAGGTGTGGTCCAAAGTGCAGATAGAGCATCCATTCTGTTTCCTCATCAATTTGCATTTAATTCACCTCCTCTCTTTTGCGACTTGACACGGGGCCCCCTGCCCCTCTGGACTCCCAAAGGCAGCTGGTCGGCGGAAAACCGCCTGCCGGCTAGCATTGGAGCTTACCAGAGGGAGCTACCCCGTGTAAAGTCGCCTGTATATTTATCTTCAGTATTGATTTGATGCTGTTTATCATCTTCACTCATATTTTTTTCTAATTTAGCTAAACGCTTCTTTATCTCATAGAGCAGCGCAAATATTTTATTTATATCTTTTTCACTCATTTTTACACCTACCTTCTGCGGCAGGATGATGCCTGGGGCGATTTCTCGCTCCCAGTCATCAACCAGCCGCTTTATGTTTTTGTTGTCTTAGATAAGTTTTGAAAACCATATCGGTTATTATTCTGTTTCTGACATTATTTATTTGACACAATACTTTTTGATCGTATTGCGCTGTTTTAAACTCTATAGTTAATCCTTTTATGTTCTTTTCAGTTTCCAAGATTAACCTCACAGATCGTGTTTATAATTACACATTTACGCTAACACAAAATATTTTTACGGTCAAGCAGGAAAATCACATTTCGTGTATAATAATTAACGTTATAGCATTACTAAACAAGTCGGGGGTGTTGTTTTGTATATGGATGAGGAAATCAAACAGAATAACTTAGAAAAAATTGTTATTCCAGATAGTGAAATAGAAGCTTTATCAGACTATTACAAAGCTATTGGTGATAAGTTGAGATTAGCGAGAGAAGAAAGAGGTCATACCTTAGCTCAAATCGGAACTGCGGTAAAGTTAACCCCTTCAGCAATTTCTAATTACGAGTCTGGCATACGACAGATTCCAGTTCATATATTAATTACTCTATCAACAGTTCTAGGCAAACCCCTTCAATTCTTTTTAGGACCATCAATCAATCATGATTTTCAAGTAGCAAAAGCACTTATCAATGCTGTTGGTCGATTTACCGATGCAGTCTATATAGAGCTATTATATCGATTAGAAGATGGTAAACTATACGTTGAAAAAGAACCTACTCCATTAATCCCCCTACCACCAGAAATAGCTAGTGATCATCATTTTGCGGTTAGAGATTATAATGCCGTGACGGATTCTTATAGCTATACCCTTTTTAAATATTATAAGGCAACACCTAAAGTATCTGGCTTACCATTGTTTAAAAAAAGTGAACCTGTATACATTGAACCTAATCCTGAAGATTTAGTGCTTGCTTTAAGAGGTGACACAGAAAAATGTGAAATTGTCCTTTACAAAAACGTAACTCCTACATTAAAGCCAGAATGGCAGCATGATCCTTACACTGTAAATTTAATCGCTATTGCTACTGCTAAAATAGAAAGGCTGGTGAAAGAATGAGCAACCCTTTGAAAGCTTTAGCTTATGCCAGAGTCTCTACGGTTGAGCAGGCAGAAGCAGATTTATCAATTCCTGCACAGTTAAGGGAAATTAAGCAGTACACTTTGACTAACAAGATTGAAATTGTTGATGAGTATATCGATGAAGGCCTTTCAGCCTATAACGATGAAACGAAAAGATTATCTTTCAATAAAATGATAGAGCGGGCTAAACTTGATCCAGAGATTTCACTAATACTAGTTCATGAGTTTTCTAGATTTTCTCGAAACAAGTATCATTCATCTTCAGTAAAAAATGAGTTGCGAAAACGTGGAGTAAGCGTTGTAACGACAAGCTCTCCTTATGATACAAATACTGTTTCTGGATTATGGCGAGAGTCAATTGATGAAACTATAGCCCAAACCACTTCGATGCAAATTGCTGAGCATACCATTAAGGGAATGAAAGAAAATGCCATCAAACGTGATCCTGAAACAGGTTACTGTTACAAAAATGGTGGCCGAGCTCCTTATGGTTATTCACTAAAAAGAATCCCGGCAGGAAAGGATAATAAAGGCCAAATTAAACATAAGCTTTTGTGGGAAACTAATCCAGAAACCTCAATAGTATTGAAAAAAATAGTCGTTGATTTAAGAATAGGTGAAGGCCTTTCTTATAAGGGAATCCGTGATAAATTAAATGCCTTAAATATACCTGGACCGGAAGGAGGACCCTGGGGAGTATCTACGATTCGCGAAATGTTAGTTGAGAACAGGCTGGAACAATATACTGGAATTTACTACTGGAATAAAGAAGATCATAGAACGCCTGGTAAGCGTTATAAAGATAAAACTGAATGGATCAAGGTTGAAGATGCTCACCCTGCAATTTTGACTCAAGACGAGGTTGAAGCTGCCTTAGCAATTACCAGGAGCAGACAACCCAGAACTCCGGCATCCAGAAGTTTTAATAGCCAATGGTTGTTAACTGGCCTGAACTTAGAAAATGAGCCTTTTTTTACTTGTCATCTATGCGGTAAAAATATGATTGGCATTCAGGGCCGCAACAGCAACTACGGTTATTATAAGTGTAGCACCAATCAATACAAAGGCGAAGCTGGCTGCACAAATAAGGAACGAGTTAATCGCTTTATTATAGAAAAGGAACTGTTAAAAGTAATCGAATCAAAATTTAGTACACCTGGAGCAATTGAATCTTTAGTTGCAGAATTAAATAACCGGCTTAACAGCAATATCCATGCGTATGAGGCTAATCTAAAATTATTATTAAATAACTTAGCTTCTACTGAAGAACAAATTGAACTAACTTTTTCCGCTTTTGCAAAAGGCCTCGATCCTGATCTCTGCAATGAAAGGTTAGAAAAATTTAAGAAAAGTAAACTTGAAATAGAAAGCAGCATTAATAAACTTAGAGACGAAAAACCGACTCCTGTAAATATTGATACGAATAAAGCCATTGAGCTCTTCAATAATTTGAAAGATATATATGAAAACGGAACTAATGAACAGAAGAAAACACTCTTTAAAACCTATATCCGTACGATGGTTTTTGACCCAGCACTTAATCTTATACAGGTAATACTTTACCCTGATTTACTGATCGAAAAAGTAAAACGTGGAGATCTCTCTCCACGTTCCATTTCAAGTGGTGTCGGGAGGGGGACTTGAACCCCCACGGTGTTCACCACACGCCCCTCAAACGTGCGCGTCTGCCTATTCCGCCACCCCGACATGAAATTTTTTTCCATAACGATTATAAGGGTTCATTACCAGTCCGTCAAGAAAATAAACAATAATGGCCGGTAGAAAGACCATCGGCGATCGTGGAAATATATAGAAGATGCCAATAGTGCTAATTTTTTTCTATTGTGTTATTAGGCAATTTTTATTATAATATTTAGTAATTTACAAATATACGCGCTTTTAAAAAAGGAGGGCTCATAACAGAAGTGGAAAACAAGGAATTATACTTCTCAAAACCATGGCTCAAGCATTATCACAAAGATGTACCGCACACCGCAGAGTTTTCCAAGAAATCGCTGGTTGACATGTTTGATGAAACAGCAAAAAAATACGCCAATCAACCGGCGGTTATTTTTTATGGCAACAAAATTACCTTCAAGCAGCTCCACGATGAGGTTAATCGCTTCGCCACCGCCTTATCGCAAATGGGGGTTAAAAAGGGTGACAAAGTCGCCCTCTACCTGCTCAACAGTCCGCAATATGTGATCGCTTATTTTTCTATTTTAAAAGTTGGGGCAACGGTAACCCCAATCAGCCCTGTATACACAAGCAGCGAAGTAAAACACCAGTTAATAGACAGCGGAGCGAATACGATTGTCTGCCAGGATATTCTTTTCGATAATGTGGATAAAACCGGCCTTAAACTCGATCGCGTTTATTTGACCGGCATCAGCGACTACCTGCCTACGATTAGGCGCATGATTGGAAAAAGCGTTTTACGCAAAGCCTTTAGCGAACTCGAGGTTCCGATTCCTAAAATTGACGAAAGTGCCGGATTTTACCGGATGAAGGAATTGATCAAGAAAACTAGCCCCAATCCGCCGGTAGTGGAAATTGATCCGAGTAAGGATCTCGCCTCTTTACCCTATACTGGAGGGACAACCGCGCAGCCTAAAGGGGTTATGTTGACTCACGAAAATTTAATCGCCTGCCAGGCACAGATCAAAGCTTCATGGCCGATTATCGAAGAAGGCAAAGAAATTGTTCTGGCCTTTTTGCCTTTTTATCATATTTACGGCCAGGTTGTGGTGATGCTAAACACAATGCTGACAGGAGGTACGCTGATTTTATTTACCACTCCCGATATTGATGATATCCTCTACTCGATGGAAAAATACCAGGCCAGCACCTTTTTCGGCGTTCCAACATTCTTTGAGTACCTCAAAGAATATGAAAAAACAGATCGAGTAAACTGGAAAAGGCTGAAGATGATCACCTGCGGCGCTGACACCCTGCACACCACCACACTCGATGGCTGGACCAGAAGGACTGGCAGCATAATCACTGAAGGTTACGGGATGACTGAAACCAGCGGAGTAAGTCATGTTAACCCTCTGGGTGGCAGCAAGCCGGGTTCTTTCGGCGTTCCCCTGCCCAACGTTACGGCTGCTATCATCGATCCTGACACCAATGAATTTTTGCCCATGGGTGAGACAGGTGAGATGATCATCAATGGTCCAAACATTATGCAGGGCTATTGGAACCGCGATGAGGACAATAAGAAAGCCTTCCTGGAAATAGATGGTAAGAAATTCATGAAAACCGGTGACCTGGTGCGCATGGATGAAGAAGGCTACTTTATTTTCTATGACCGTTCTAAAGACCTGATCAAGTTCAAAGGGTACTCCGTCTTTGCCCGTGAAATTGAAGAAGTGCTCTACAAGCATCCTCAGATCAAAGCTGTGGGAGTAATAGGCGTGCCCGATCCAAAAGTGGGACAGTATATTAAAGCTAATATCGTCCTGAATCCGGAGGCCCGCGGCAAGGTGTCCGAGGAAGACATAATGATTTACTGCAAGGAAAACCTGGCTCACTATAAAGTGCCAAAGATAATCGAATTCCGTGGGGAACTCCCGAAAACCGATGTCGGCAAGATATCAAGACGTGAACTGCGCGAAGAGCTTGATGAGGAGGTATAGACTTGAGCACACCCTTTTTTGAAGTAGAAAATATAACCAAACGCTTTGGCGGATTAACAGCAATCGACAATGTCAGTTTCCAGGTGGCCCGCGATGAAATGATCGGCCTAATCGGGCCTAACGGCGCCGGCAAAACTACTTTAGTCCGCCTGATCATGAGCATCCTGAGACCTGACAGCGGCTCGATTCGCTTAAGGGGTAAAGATATTACCCGCATGAAAACCTGGGATATTGTCGAAGAAGGTATCGCCGGTACATTTCAGAATACCCGCCCTTTTCGCCGCCTGCCGATTGTCGCCAATGTTATGGTTCCCTGCCTTGGCCCACGCACCTCGCGTCGCGGGGAATGGGTAAAGAGGGTTGAAGCAAGAGCAATGGATGCACTGGAATTTGCCGGGATCTCAGATTTGGCGATGGAACCGGCCTCCCGCCTCTCGCAGGGCGACCTGAAGCGTCTGGAAGTAGCCCGGGCCATCGCCACGGAACCGGAACTGCTTATTCTAGATGAACCGTTCGGCGGGTTAACCCCTACCGAAACAGAGCTAATGGCCAAGTCCGTGCGCCGCCTGCATAAAGGTGGACGTTTCGGACGCCTGCACAGTGAAGGTGCAGCGATGATCATCATCGAGCACAAATTGCATGAGCTGATGAAGATCGTTGATCGGGTAGTGGTAATGCATTTCGGCAAGGTAATCGCCGTCGGCACCCCGGACGAGATCATCAAGGACGAAGCAGTAATCGAAGCATACATTGGCAAGGAGGTGGTCTAGTTGATGCTCGAAGTCAAAAATCTGACTGTCGCCTACGATACGGCGATGATCCTAAACAATGTTAGCATCTCCGTAGACCAAGGTGAGTTGGTCAGCCTTGTTGGCCCTAATGGAGCCGGTAAATCGACCTTTATCCGGACCATAACCGGCTTGGTGCGCTGGGAGCGGGAGACTTTAAAGGGAACTCGTTATGGTGACATTACGATAGAAGGTTCAGTCACCTTTAATGGTGAAGAGCTAATCAGTTTACCCGCTCACGAGATTGTGATGCGGGGGTTGATTCACTGTCCGGAACGCAGGCGACCGTTTACGGAGATGAGCGTCTATGAAAACTTGGTTGCCGGGGCTTATCTTGTAAAAAATAAGAAAGATTTTCACGATAATTTAGAAGCGGTGTATCATATTTTCCCCGTCTTAAAAGATCGTGCTAAACAGATTTCAGGCACCCTATCCGGAGGTGAGCAGCAGATGCTGGCCATCGGTCGTTCGCTGATGGTCAAACCGCTTCTGCTCTGTATTGATGAACCGTCGACCGGCCTGGCTCCGCAGGTTAAACAGTTGGTGTTTGACAAGATTAAGGAGATCCAGGCTTCCGGGATGACTATTCTTTTGGTTGAGCAAGATGTCAGCATGACCTTTGCTATGGCCGACCGTAATTATATTTTGTCGCATGGCAAGATCGTGACCCAGGGCACCAGCGAGGAATTGCTGAAGGACGAAACTGTGAGGCAGTCGTATTTAGGATTGTAGCTTATTGCTTCAACTTCATAACATAACTGCTGATCAAAAATCAAGGGAGCGTCTGAGGACGCTCCCTTTTTCTCCTTGAGTGAGAGGTTGGAAAAAGCATGAGCTATTTTCACCCCCACCCCACCCCTCCCCACTCAAGGGGGAGGGAGTTTTTGTCTCTTTTCAGAATATCAGTGAGAGAGAGGAAATTGTTAGCGCATATCAGAGTAACAAACGCGGCATTCTTTGCGGGTAAAGGCGTTACGCACCTTACAGCGCGGACATTCTCGTTCCAGCTTATCCCGGAAAAAGGTTGTGATCCCCTGTGGCATTAAACGCAGGACCAACAGCACAATCAAGGCAAAGATCAGCATCCGGTATTCAGCTGCCGCCCTTAGAAATTCAAGGGCTGGATAAAGAATAAATACCCCGGCAACCGCCCCGTAAATAGTGACAATTCCACCGAAGATGCTCCAAATAATGGCCTGAAAAGACATCAACACCGCCAGCATTGAAGGGCCGGCAATCCTTAAGAAATGGGTGTATAGCCCTCCTGCAATCCCGGCAAAAAAACCACTCAGGCAAAAGGCAAGAAGTTTATATTTAGTGGTGTTAATCCCTGAAGCTCGCACTGCAATTTCATCCTCACGGATGGCGTGAAAAATAATGCCGATTTTTGAATCGGTTATCTTCCACATGATAAAGCAGAGCACTAGCATCACGATCACTGCAATGTAATATTCATGCAAGCGAACAGAAGCAAGGCGGGTAATGCCGGAAATCCCAAGTTCTCCGCCGAAGAATTTTGGAAATACAAAAATAATGCCCATCAGCATAATCGGAAAAGCAAGAGTAGCCAAGCCTAAGTACGGCCCTTTCAGACGCAGGCAGGGGATGCCAACTAGCAGGCCGACCAAGACTGCGGCAATCCCGCCCAGCGGAATGGTGATCAGTGGCGATAATCCCAGGCGCAAGTTCAGCAGCGCCGTGGTGTAGGCAGCAACGCCAAAGAAAAGCGCATGACCGAAACTGACCTGCCCAACGAAACCTGACAGTAAATCCCAGCTGGCGGCGTAAATTGAAAAAATGGCGGCGATAGCAAGAATCCTCAAAATATACATATCATTAGTAATAAGAGGCATGAGTAAAAGCATCAGAACAAAGAGGACGGCGATTACCCTGGTCGGGAGAACCAGTACTTCATTACGGACATAGCGGAAAGCCATTCTGATTGCAGCCATTGGTCTATCGCTCCCCTTCCATGTAAACTCCGAAGAGACCTTCGGGGCGAATAATTAAAATAATTAACATAATAGTAAGGGCGATCGCCACTTTGAGAAATGCACCACCTGGCATCAGAAATACCACGGTAACCTCAATAAAGGCCAGGATCATTGCGCCAATGAAGCTGCCCTTGATACTGCCCAGACCGCCAAGGATAACTATAGCAAGCACCAGGACAAGCGGGTTAAGCCACATATGCGGTTCAAGCGTATAGAGTGGTGCCACCATCACGCCGGCAACTGCAGCCAGGCCAACCGATATGGCCATGGTTGCCGCGGCAATCCTGGCCACATTCATCCCCATCAGATTAGCTACTTCGCGATCCTGGGCCGAGGCCCGGATAGCTGTTCCAAGACGGGTCTTCATCAGCACCAGCCAAACTGCGACCAGTGAGATACTAACCACGCCGAGAGTCAGCAGATACTGGTAAGATATTCTAATACCCATCGGACTGATGTAGCCGGAAACAATCGTTGAAACCCCACGGTAATGGCCACCGAAAAGTATTATAATAAGTTCCTGGAAAACAAGAGCAACGGCAACCGTGATAATTAAAACTGCCGTTTCATGTTCGCGAATCGGTTCCATGAAAACATAATACACAAATACGCCAATCAAAATTACAACAACTATTGAAAGTGGAATCGAAATCAGGGGGTGAAAAGATAACGTTGTGCCGAAGTAAAAGACCGCGTAGGCAGCCAGCATGAAAAACGCCGTATGGGCCAGGTTAATAATCCTGGCTGCACCGAAGATCAGGGAAAAACCGACCGCCAGCATAGCATAGACGGCGGCGTTCATGAGGCCGTAAACTAGAATGTCACTGAGCATGGCAAATTCCTCTCATATGTTTCGAAGATGGATGGCTCGACTGTCAGGGCACATAATACTGCACACCTAATTCTAATCTATTTTTAGAAGATTTTCTACCAGCCAAGTTTATCAACCGGAGGAGCCCCTGTTAGAGGGGCTCCTCTTATAGCTACCTATTCTCTTTAAATTTTAGCTATTGTCTTACTCTCTCCACTGCTCTAATACATGAGGTGGAATCTGATACGGTAGCATTCCTTCATAGCCAACAACCAGATCCGGGTTATTTGGATCAGGCTTCCAATCAATAGGCCAAGTACCGAGAAGTTCGCCGCCCTGCCACTGGATCCCAACCGCAGTAATGTACCCAGGAGCCCAGACGACATCATGCATCTCATCAAAAACAAATCGTCCAGCAGCGCTGATGTGGTCTGTTTTCTCTAGCTCGACGACAACAGAATCGGTATCCATGGTGCCTGCTCTTTCAATGGCTTCTTTCATAATGTATATAGCCGTATAAGAATCTGCATTGTACATAGGCAGCTCACCATATTTTTGACTAAACTTCTCTATAAATGGGATCGTATACTCGTTAATTGCCGCATTTTGGGCAATCATGCTAAGAGTATAATCATAATCGCCAAAGCCGTCAGTTGCCGCATAGTATCCTGACTTTTGGGCTTCAACGTTGATACCTACCGGGCAGGCCGGTATCTGCAGTTCACCCCATTGTTTCCCAAATGAAATACCAACTGGCCCGGACATAATTGTATAGATTATATGTGCAC
Source organism: uncultured Syntrophomonadaceae bacterium (assembly GCA_964627855.1). GTDB lineage: Bacteria > Bacillota > Dethiobacteria > DTU022 > DTU022 > CAZVLE01. The sequence continues at coordinate 10,053 of CAZVLE010000107.1, forward strand.
CGGAGCTTTCAATACCGCGCAGCTCGGTCGTTACATCAGCTGCTGTTTGAGAAGGGCGAAATGTACCGACAAACTCCATGCCAAGCGTCGGGATAATCTGCGGGGCCATCTGCACTAACGCCTCATTCCATTCCAGCGCCTCGGCAAGAATAGCTACTTTAGGTGTTTCAATACCCAGTTCTTCGCGAACTGCATCCGCTACCTGCCTTAACATTTGAATTGTAACCATAACCAGGTCGGTAGATTTGATCGGTGTTACCCTAAATATATATTTCCAGGTATCATAATCTTCATCTATGCGCCCTTGTGTTAATTCATCTGTGGCAGCTCCGACAATCAAAAATATTTTCTGGTAATCAACTACTGCAAGTTCTGAATAAGCCATAACTCCTTCAGTCCGGAAACCACCAATTAGCACGTCCGGATCTTCAGAAACTATTACGTTCTCAACCGCTGAAACAGCTCCGAGTGGGTCCAATACTTCATCGGTATCGACCTGAATCAGTTTGATCCCATAGACTTCATCGCCTACCGCTACGCCTCCGGCTGCATTAATCTCTTCAGCAGCCATTTGGGCACCACGCCACATTTGTTCACCCTGAATGAGTGCCATCGGGCCGGTGATAGCGATCTTTATTTCACCATCAAATTCCATTGCCGGGGTTTCATCTTCCGGTGGTGTCACAACATCATCATCCGGCGCTGCAGGCGTACAACCGGCCATGGCTGATACAAACAAAAACATGATCAACAGAGCGGTAAAAAGATACAGTTTGTTTTTCAATCAACTTACCTCCTCTTTTTTGTTAAAACCGTTCGTGTTGCTTTGTTTTTTGCGGTAATAGTAGTGAGGCATTCCCCCTATCGAGGTCTAGATAGAGTTTTCATTATAGCCAGAATTATAACACAACAGTAAAAGCTTGACAACATTCAAATTCTTCTTTTTCGATTTAAAATTACGTAATAATTGAGC
>CAZVLE010000108.1:0-25520 GCA_964627855.1 uncultured Syntrophomonadaceae bacterium
TGGGGCGGGCGATGTCAGAAGGTAAGACCGCTGTTATGTCTTATACCCGCCCTAACGGAGAAAAGCTGGTAACCGCTTTCAACCCCATTCCCCATACCCCGGGCTGGAGCCTGGGGGTAGCAATGTATGAGGAAGAGTTGCTGGGCAGGGCAAATGATCTGATGCAGCATATCGTTGCCACCATGGTTGGGATCATTCTGGCAGTGTTGCTGATGGTTTACTATCTCTCCAAACGGATCTCTGAGCCAATTATTATGCTTAAAAATGGGGTTAAAACGGTCAGCGCGGGCGATCTTGATCATATCCTTGATATTAAAACCGGTGATGAAATCGAAGAGCTGGCCCGGGCTTTTAACAAAATGACAGAAGACTTGAAAGAATATATCAGCAATCTGCAGAAAACAACTGCCGAGAAAGAGCGAATCGAGAGTGAACTGCAGGTGGCAAATAAGATTCAGTCCAGTATGCTGCCGCGCTCTTTTCCCCCTTATCCGGATATTGAAAATCTTGACCTATACGCCATGATGGAACCGGCAAGGGAAGTGGGCGGTGATTTTTATGACTTCTTCCCGCTCGATGCTCACCGTTTCTGCTTCAGTGTTGGCGATGTTTCAGGCAAGGGGATTCCTGCTGCACTGTTTATGGTGATCACGAGGACCATATTGAAGAACCAGGCCATGCAGGGCAGTTCCCTGGATGATACCTTTTACAGAGCCAACAATCTGCTTTGTTCGGATAATGTGGAAGATATGTTTGTTACAGTATTCATGGGTATCCTCAATACTCAAAACGGTGAAGTTGAATATGTTTGCGCCGGACACAATCCCCCCCTGATCTCCAGGCAGGGTGGAGAGTACCGATTTCTAGAAGTCAAACGAAACCTGGTCCTCGGTGGTATGGAAAATTATCCCTACCAGTTGCAGCGCCTGACCTTGCAGCCTGGCGATGTGATCTTTCTCTACACAGACGGGGTTAATGAAGCGATGAATGACAGCGGAAAGCTATTCGGCGATGAGCGGATGCTAGCCGCCTTAAACCGAAGCAGTGATGACGAAGTCCGTATGATCATTAAAAAGGTTAAAGATAATATTGCAGCCTATGTCGGGGAGACACCTGCTTCGGATGACCTGACCATGCTGGCGTTAACGCTGACAAAAAGGTAATAGTACTGGTATGATTAGCATTTTATGACGTATTTTTAACAATCATTGACAGTCTTGTCCCCACGCTTCCCTCAGACAGTTCTTCTACCAGAAATTGCTCAGCCAGCCCGGCGATGATCGCCTTGCTGATCTGATCCGCTCCGGAGCCGGAATCGAGCGGGCTGATCAACCGCTGCCGGTCAGAAGTGAGGGAGATTCTCAGGATACCTTGTTTTTCCTCGTAATCAAGGGCAATAGTAAAAGGTGGCTGATAAAGCAGGATCAGCTCTTCAGTGAGGAGCAAGATATTATGGGTAGCTTTCGGTGAAAAATATTTCTCGGCAAACATTTTAATCTCGCCGTTCATCCCGTAGAAGTCAAAGTTTTTATCAGTGACAGTATAGCTGTAGCTGCGGATCCGGTTGATAAAGATTTTGGTTTTAATTTTTTGCGGCGTGCCGAAAATTTGTTCTGGCGGGCCTTCCTCATAAATCAAACCTTCATCCATGTAAAAGACCCTCGTTGAAATATTGCGGGCAAATTCCATTTCATGAGTTACAATGACCATGGTCATTCCTTCCCGGGCCAGGCGGCGGATTACTGCTAACACTTCGCTCACCATCGTCGGATCAAGAGCAGATGTTGGTTCGTCAAATAAAAGCACTTCTGGCTCCATGGCTAAACAGCGTGCGATGGCGACTCTTTGTTTTTGGCCACCGGAGAGTTCATCGGGGAAGCTGTTTGTTTTTTCGGCCAGGCCAACCAGTCGCAGCAATTCCAGCGCTTTCTCTTCCGCTTCTTTCTTAGTTCTGTTAAGCAGTTTGCGCGGCCCGATAGTCAGGTTGCCCAGCACCGTTAAATGATCGTAGAGGTTGAAAGATTGGAAAACCATGCCCATTTTACGGCGCAGACGTGGCACATCAACACCGGGAGTTAAAATATTGATGTCTTCGATCTCAATGCTACCACCGTTTGGCTGTTCCAACAGGTTGAGGCAGCGCAAAAGCGTGCTTTTGCCGGTTCCGGAAGGGCCGATAATGGAGATTATTTCACCTTTGCTGATTACACAATTAATATCTTTTAGTACTTCCACGGCGCCAAAACTTTTTACTAATCCGTTGACTGTGATCATCTTATTTTACGACCATTCCTTTCCTCTCGGCTTTATCGCGCTTGAGCCGACTGATATTGCTCTTTTCCCGCTGAGCCCGGGCATCAGTTTTGAAAGAAAGGTAATCGAGAAATAGCCCCAGCAGCCAGGAAATAAGAAAGTAGAGCAGGGCAACCATAACCAGGGGGAAGAACGCGTCGAAGGTTCGGCTGCGAATAATGTCACCTGCTTTAGTCAGATCCTGAACAGCGATATAACCAACTACTGATGTCATTTTTACCATTGATATGAATTCGCCCTTATAAACGGGCAGTACCCGGTTAATGGCCTGGGGCATAATGATATAGATAAAGGTTTGCAGTTTACTAAATCCCCCGGCAATACCGGCTTCATGTTGTCCCCTGTCGATACTTAAGATTGAACTGCGAAACATTTCAGAAACATAAGCAGCGAAATTCATGCCGAAAGCAACCACGGCAACAAGAACAGGTTTGATGTTGATCGAAGCAAAGATAACATAGAAGATCAGCATAAGCAGCACTAAAGCAGGAATACCGCGCAAGATCGAGATAAAGACGCGGGCAGGTAAATTGAGCAGCCTAATTTTTGACATCCGCATAAAACAGATTGCTGCGCCAAGTACTGTTCCAAAGAGGCAGGATAAAATGGCTATAAGGGCTGTGGTTTTCAGGCCATCAAAAATAAGCAGGTAGCGGCTTTCATGAATCAGGTTGCGATAGAAACTATCGATAAAAGATGAAGCTATAGTTGGTCTTTCCTGACTCTCCTCAGCTGCGGACTCTTCGTTATATGCGGCCAGGTTGCTTCTCAGGGTCAGGACCGCGGTTTTAAAGGTGCTGTAACTGTCAGAGAAATCGATCTGCATGCTACGTTCCTCGGTGATAGCGATACCGTCGGCAATTATATCTACTTTTCCCGATGCCAGGGCAGGTACCAGGGCTGAAAACTCCATTGTTATTATTTCAAGATTAATTTGCTCCGCAGCAGCAAACCGGGAAATCAATTCCACATCATAACCAACGTAGCGCCCGTCCATGTAGGCGACATAGGGCAGGTCGGCAACGGCTACCCCAAGGGTTGCTTTTTCGCTGAATTTACTGAAATCAAATTCCGGCATTTTCGCTTCTTCCGGATTGTTGATAAACCAGCGTTCCTCTAATGTGGCTAGTGTGCCGTCAGTTTTTGCTGCAGCCAGAAAAGTGTTAAAGCGCTCACGCAGCTCAGGGTTTTGTTTGTTAAAACCAATTCCAAGCGGCAGATCAAGGGCATCTTCGCTTAAGATACCCAGGTCGGGATTATTGTTCATTACCACGCGGGCTGAAAAAAGATCAAAAAAGGCTGCATCTATCTTATCGCTTTTTAGGGCAACAATCATGTCGGTAGTGGTGTTGTAGCGGAACAACTCGGCGCTTGGAAAATTGTCCTGAACAAACTGGTCGTGCACCGTACCTGAGTAGACGCCAATTCTTTTATCGGCCAGATCTTCTAAGTTGGTCATATTCAGCCCGGAGTCACCGGCCGGTTTTTTTACTGTCAATACCTGTTTGTTGGCAAAGTATGGATCACTAAAATCGACAGATAACCTGCGTTCATCAGTTGCAGACATGCCGGTTACGATCAAATCGATTTTTCCCGATTGCAGGGCGGGGATGAGCGCAGAAAAATTCATGTCCAATATTTCAACCTGTCTATCGAGGGCGATGGCAATCTGATAAGCAATTTCGGCGTCAAGACCGGTAAAGTTGCCGCTCGCATCAAGAAAGCTGGTTGGTTCGCGCGTGGCATTTACACCGATGCGGAGCGGCTCACCTTCGTTCGGCAGGTCGTATTGTATTTCTTCATACGGAGAATAGTCAGTTTTAAACCATCTGGCTATAATCTGATCGAGTTCCCCGGAACTTTTCAAGTCGGCAATAACCGCATTGACTGCAGCGAGCATCTCGCTGTCTCCTTTACGGATGGCAATACAGGTATCCTCGTAATTGACAGCCTCGGGCAGCAAGTATAGGTTCGGGTTATAGCGGGTGATGCTAAAAGCCGTAGGATAGCCGATTAAAACTGCTTCGAGCTGTCCGGCCTGCAGGGCTGTAACTGCGTCCATTGTATCGTCAAAACTTTTTATGTCGGCTTTTGGAAAGTGCTGCAGGGCCAGTTGTTCGCCGGTGGAGCCGGTTAATACTCCAATTCGTGCATATTCAAGGGCTTCAAAAGAATCAAAGGTTTGTTCTGCCGATTTTTCTGCACAACCAGTTAGAATAATGGCCACAAGAAAGACAATAATAAGTAGAATGCGCTTTAAGAACGGTTTCATTTAGCTCTGTCCTGCCTTTTTTACATTTGGTTTGAAACCTGACATTAGTTAATTATAGCACTGCCTATCTGGTCAGGCTATTGTGGTGATCTTACCGTTCCGGTAAAGTAATAAACAGCTTATCCGGAACGTGGTCAGATTTTATTCAGACCCACCTAACGAACAATAGTCTCAATCTTGCCGCCGTTTTTCATACATTCGCTAAACCAGAGGTGTTCATATGCCTTGTTGATTAGACTATCCGGATTACCCGGCCCAACTTGCCAGCCACAGTGAGTGCAGCGGTAGTAAACATAGACACTAACACCGAAGGATCCCGGGTTACGGCCACCGCTTACTGTATCCAGGCTTTCTTCCGCTAGTTTTTCAGCACCTTCTGGAATTGCTGCTTGCAACGCTTCCTTCATCACCTGATCCTGCTCCTCTTTAGTATCAGCATCCCAAAATTTAGCACGCAACTCTTCCGAAGTTTTTAGATCTTCAAAGATTTCTTCTACCCTTAATCTATCCATCTTTTCGCCTCCTCAAAATATAATTCTTGGGTAACTGCCACAGTTGTGGATCCTTTACCCGCCCGATTCTAAAACAGTTAAGCCGTATCTCTTTTTAGTGCCTGAGGTTGAGCCAGCCCTGCCAGTCTAGTGTTTTAACACAGATGCTGGCTAAACGAGCCTGATTAAATTCCTACTTCAGGCCGCGCTGCCTGAGCAGGGGCTCCAGGACTGGCTTTCGTCCACGTAAAGCCAGATACATGGCCAATGTATCACGGGTCTCCCTTTTTCAAGAATTTCCTTGCGGAATCTTTCTGCAGTATCCGGATCAAAAAGGTCGCCTGTTTCGACAAAAGCTTCAAAAGCATCGGCATCAAGCACTCCGGACCAGAGGTAACTGTAGTAGGCAGCTGAATAGCTCCAGTTAAAGATATGCTGAAAATGGGTGCTGCCGTGACGAAAATAAATGCTCTCGGGCATCCCGAAGCGGGCGAGCAGCTCGATAGTTTTAAAACCCTGGTTAAATTGATTGGCTGCTTCTATTTTTGCAATTAAGGCGTCGGGGATTACCTCACAAGTTTCGTAGTGTCTGGCAAAGTTTTTCAGCACTTCAGGATGCCCAGCCCAGTTTTCCATGATCTGGGAAGGCAGTTCGAGGAAATCCTGCGGGGTAGCTGTGCCGGATAGCAGCGGAAAGCGCGTTTTTGAGTGTAAAACGTGCAGGGCGTGACCAAACTCGTGACAGAGAGTGGGCACCTCCTCGTAGCTTAAAAGGGCTGGAGTACCTTGCGGAGGATTGCAGAAATTACAGGAGATCAGCAGGATGGGATGGATAAAAGTACCTGTCTGATTGATATACTGGGGCCGGAAGTATTTCATTGAAGCTCCACCCTCTTTGCCGGGCCTGGAGTGAAGATCAAGATAGATGATGCCTAAGTAGGAGCCATCTGCCCCGGTTACCTGGGAGGGTATCCCAAAGGGTGTATTGAAAGGCGCTAACAGGGGATTGTCAAAAGAGGAATCCTCGTTGACCGGTTCTATCAAGGCGGGCGCCGGAGCACAGCCGTTGATGCCAAGACAGATGATTAGACTTAGGGTGATGATGATTGGACGCATCCTTCTATCAACTCGCTGCAAAATTTTATAAAAGTAAGCGATCGATGACCAGCCGGTGCAGTTCGAGGGCTGTCCGGGGAAGATCCTGTTCAAGTCGGGTTAACGCAGCCGGATCAAGAATGCAGACTTGGGCGGCAGTTTTTGCCCTGTAGCTATAAACGCATCGATAGCTGTTATAGGCCGCCGGTTCAACAAAAGTGGAGCCTGGCCCCAGTTCACGCAGTAGGGTGGGGCTTTCTGTACCTGCTTCAATTTGCTCAGCAATTACCCCGCTTTTAACTAGGTAGAGGCCCTCAGCCGGTTTGCCCTGTTCGAGAAGCAGAGAATCTTTGCTAAAATTTTGTTCGACCAGGTATGGTGAACAGCTGTCAATCAGTTTTTCTACGCGCGCTTGCCGTTCTAAAGCGATCAGCATTTCGTCTGAGGCGCTTTCAAATAGTTCATCCCGGGCCCTGCGGCCAGCTGTGCTCAAGTTATCAATGAGTTTGCTCTCGCGCTCAATAATTCTGTCTTCAGCCCACTGAAGGGCTTTTTCTTGCCCGGCCATAAAACTGATTTGCCCGGATGAATCGCTGTCCAGGTGATGCAATAGTAGTTTCCTGAATCCATCAGGGGGCGCTGAAAAAACGAAATGGACATCCTGTCCGGCGAAACGGTTAATCAGGCGGATAAAGTTATTTACAGAAGAGATATCGTAGCCGTTAACATTTGTAAAATCCAAAATAATGACAGCCGGAGCTGTTGAATCCTGCCTTCTGGCCGATTCGGTGATAATGTTGATCAAACTATTAACAGAACCAAAGAAAATGTAGCCTGATAAATTGTAGATTTGGGTCTTTGTGCCGTGCTTGATCAGAAGAGCCTGCTGGGGCAAAGAACGGATCCGGCTGCTGCGTTGCTGGGCAAGATCACTTTGACTTTCGATCAGAGGGACCTTGCTGAATCTGGCTATGAAAAAGAGCATGGTCATCAGCAAACCAAAGAGAACTCCTTGCAGGTAACCGAAAACTGATATAACGATAAAGATTAAGAGAATCAGGATGTGGTCGCTGCGAGGCATTTTTTTAGCTGTGTCAATCAGCCAATCGTAGATAAAAAAGAGGCCGAGTAGCAGCAAAAACCCGCCGAGGATGGCCTTGGGAAAAAGAACTAAGATACTGCTGCCTAATAAAAGGGTGGTTCCAACCAGCAAAGATACAATAAACCCAACCAGCCGGGTATTGGCTCCGGTTCGCATCCCGAGCAGGGAGAAGCTAAGGGTGCTATAACCGGGCGATGTGCCGAAAAAGCCGGCCAGAAAATTCGCGGCTCCATTGATCTTTAACTCTTTGTTCATGTCACATTCTTTCTTTACGGCCAGCTCAATTCCGCCGGTGTTGAGCAGGAGACCGATCAGTGAAATAAAGGGAATCACGGCCAGAGTTGGCATTTGCTTAATGATCAGATTCCATTTAACGTCAATAAACTGGCCAGGCTGGTAAGCAGGCCAGAGTGCTGTTTCGGTGAAAGGGCGATAAAGCATGCCCATATTCTGTGCTTCGGGCACAGAGATGCCGGAGATCCAAAGGACTAAATAATAGAGTAAAACAGCGGCAAACAGCGAGCCTGGAAGAATAAGAAAATTGGAGAATCGATGCAGCACAAAGAAAAGGGTAAGCGCGTAAAAAAGGCCGGGCAACCAAAGAATAAGTAGTTCAGAACTAAACAGGATGGGGAAAGAGTCAAGATCAAGCGGCAGACCGGTCATTACTTCAAGACTGCCCCTGGTGAGTAACCAGCCGGCTCCGGCCAGAAATCCGCTGGTCACAGGATAAGGCATAAACCTGAATAAGTCGGCCAACCTGAAGCGACCGATCAGGTAGAAGAAGATCCCGGTTACAAAGGTGGTAAGGATTAGACCGGCAGTAATCGTAATAAAAGTTTCCGGGCTCTCAGGGTTGTCGCTTCCTACGGAGATTAAAGCCGCTGCTCCCGCAAAGAGAGCGACAGGTGCGTCCTGAGATATAGCAATAATCGAGCGGATTCCGCTGAATAAGGAAGCAGTGAGAATCATAATGAGCGATCCGGCCAGCATCATCCCGATGCCTTTACTCACGTGAACCGAGAGTGGTCCGGAAAAAATCATAGAAGCGAAGGAAACCTGGAGGACGATTACCATCAGGCCGATTACTACTCCGGCGCTGAGGCCGGGCAGTAGAAGAGATGATCTGATATCAACAGTGAGTTCTTGTAATAGATTGTCTTTAGCCATTGTCTTTATCTCTTTTCCAGCAATTATGGTGTGCAGCGTTTCATTATTATTCAAGATGAATCAGTTAAATCCTGCTCACAGGATCTGTTTTTAAATAGCCTGAAAACGGTCAAGAAAGCGGGGCTTGCCTAAGCTGAAGCGGGACCCTGATTATAAATTGACCGCCTTAAAAAGGGCTCCGGAGTATTTAAATTCATTATCAAAGTGTGGCTTAATGAAGGCCAACTATCTGTTGGCGATGATATTATTTTTCTTCTCATTGATGGTAATATCAGGCCTCATGTAGTAGATGCCATTCAGTTATTGATTGGAAAAATCAAAACTGAATGTGTGACGGAGATAAAGCAAAATACCTGATCCAAGCCAGGAGAACAGTCCCATCGTTTTCCTTTCGGCTTGCGCTGTGCTTTGGGACTTTGTTACCATCTTTGTTGCGCCGCTTATCGCTTTACCTTGCTTTCACTGCAGTGCCAGCTTGGTGCGGATTGCTACTAAACTATAAAAAGAAAGGGCCGTTCCATTTTATAGATGGGACAGCCCATTAATAATCTCAGGCACTGGTTTCTGTTTAATGCAGTTTAAGCAAGATCAAAACGATCGGCATTCATTACCTTGTTCCAGGCGTTAATGAAATCGTGCACGAATTTTTCTTTTGCATCATCGCTTGCATAAACCTCGGCGATGGCCCGCAGCTCGGAATTGGAACCGAAGATCAAGTCAACACGGGTAGCTGTCCACTGCAACTTGCCCGTTTCGCGGTCGCGCCCCTCGAAGGCTTCTGTGTCTTCATTAACAGCGGTCCACACCGTGTCCATGTCGAGTAGGTTGACAAAAAAGTCATTTGTCAGGTTTTCAGGGTTCTTCGTAAAGACGCCATGTTGAGAGTTGCCGTAATTGGTATTTAAAACCCGCATTCCGCCAACCAAAACGGTCAACTCAGGGGCGGTCAGGCCCAGAAGCTGAGCGCGGTCAATTAGCATTTCCTCGGTTGATACGGCATATTTTTGCTTGCAGAAATTCCTGAAGCCGTCCGCTTTCGGTTCGAGTACGGAGAATGAAACTGTATCGGTTTGCTCCTGGGAGGCATCAGTCCGGCCCGGTGCAAAAGGAACAGTGACCTCAAAACCGGCATTTTTAGCTGCCTGTTCTACACCGGCACAACCGGCCAGGACGATCAGATCGGCAAGGGAAACCTTCTTGCCACCTGATTGCGAAGTGTTAAAGCCGTTTTGTATTTTTTCGAGGGCCTGCAGTACTTTTTCCAGTTTTTCCGGTTCATTAGCCTGCCAGTCTTTCTGTGGTGCCAGGCGGATGCGTGCCCCGTTAGCTCCGCCACGTTTGTCAGAGCCCCGGAAAGTGGAGGCCGAGGCCCAGGCTGTGGCTACCAGTTCGGGAATCGTCAGTCCTGAGCCAAGAATTTTATCCTTGAGTTCAGTGATATCTTTATTGTTGATTAGTTCATGGCTAACTGCGGGTACCGGATCCTGCCAGATCAGCTCTTCTGTGGGGACTTCCGGGCCAAGATAGCGCGAGAGCGGGCCCATGTCGCGGTGAGTCAGCTTGAACCAGGCCCGGGCGAAGGCATCGGCAAACTCGTCAGGGTTTTCCAGGAATCGTTTGGCGATGGGCCTGTAGATCGGGTCCATCTTCAGGGTAAGATCGGCCGTGGTCATAATCGTTGTGACTTTTTTGGAGGGGTCCTGAACCCCCGGAGCCAGGTCTTTTTCATCAGGGTTAACCGGTTCCCACTGCCAGGCCCCGGCAGGGCTCTTGACCAGATTCCAGTCATATTTAAAGAGAACCTCGAGGTAAGTATTGTCCCACTTTGTCGGGGTCGGTGTCCAGGCCCCTTCTATGCCGCTGGAAATGGTATCTTCGCCTTTTCCGCTGCCCAGACTGTTTTTCCAGCCGAGACCCTGTTCTTCAATAGGAGCAGCCTCGGGCTCAGGTCCTACGTGGGTCGGACTACCGGCGCCGTGACACCTGCCAAAGGTGTGGCCGCCGGCGACCAGGGCTACTGTTTCTTCGTCATTCATAGCCATACGGGCAAAGGTCTCACGAACATCTTTAGCCGAAGCGAGAACATTTGGCTCTCCGTTTGGCCCTTCCGGGTTAACATAAATGAGGCCCATCTGCACGGCAGCAAGGGGGTTTTCAAGGTCCCTGTCACCGCTGTAACGCTTGTCACCGAGCCATTCATCCTCTGCGCCCCAGTAAACATCTTCTTCGGGTTCCCAGACGTCTTCACGGCCACCGGCAAAGCCGAAGGTGTTAAAACCCATTGACTCCATTGCCACGTTTCCGGCCAGAATCATCAGGTCGGCCCAGGAAATTTTGTTGCCGTATTTCTGCTTGATAGGCCAGAGCAGGCGCCTGGATTTGTCGAGGTTGATATTATCGGGCCAGCTGTTTAGAGGGGCAAGTCTTTGCGTGCCCGAGCCGGCGCCACCGCGGCCATCGCCCATCCGGTAGGTGCCGGCGCTGTGCCAGGCCATGCGGATCATCAGTCCCCCGTAGTGACCGTAATCGGCAGGCCACCAATCCTGTGAATCGGTCATTAAAGCAGCTAAATCTTTTTTAAGAGCCTCAAGATCAAGCTTCTTGAATTCTTCGGCATAATTGAACTCCTCACCCATAGGATTTCGCGATTTGGGATTTTGGTGAAGCATCTTTAAATTCAGCTGGTTCGGCCACCAGTCCCTATTCGATGTGCCGCCACCGGCGACTCCTCTTTTTGTCATACCCGTTACCGGGCATTTTCTTTCTTCACTCATGAAATTTGCTCCTTTCGCTGGTTATTTATATTTATAAGGCAGTGCGGACAAAAGCCTTTAAAATATACGTTCCGGTCATTAATTTCAAAGCCACATAAATCTTCAGCCGCAACTAAATCAATGTCAACCCTGAAGTTAAAGATCGAACCACACTCTTCACACTTAAAATGTCCATGGCTCTCAGTGATAATATCGTAGCGTGTTTCATTGTCTTCTATTGTTAGTACCTTTACCAGGCCGCTTTTCACAAAGAGGTTTAAAGTATTGTAGATAGTAGTTTTCGACAGGGTGGGAATTTCATTCTGCAAACCCCTAAATATTTGCTCTACCGTCGGGTGAGACTGATTTTTAAGCAAATAATCCAGGACTTTTACTCTCTGGATAGAAGGGCGGATATTCTTGCTTGACAGTTTGACAGTTAAATCCTTAATTATTGGGCGCATAGATGACCCTGCCTTCAATATATTAAAATAATCGGTATTTGTAACTATTATAAATGTATAATACTTTAAAATTTGAACACTGTCAATGAAGCATTTCCTGGAAATCCTTAAGGGTTCTCAATGATTTATTAGATGATAGTGTACTGGGTAAAGGCAATATCACTCCCTTGCTTAATAAAGCTTGATTTGCTATAATACGTCTGCAAGGGCGTGTAGCTCAGTTGGGAGAGCACTTGGCTCGCATTCAAGAGGTCAGGGGTTCGAATCCCCTCACGTCCACCAGGGTAAGGGTTTTCGGCTTATTCTCAAGGCCTGAAAACCTTTATCATAAAAGGCAAACTGGAGGTAACCAAGTGAACTCATATAAAAAAAGGCATTCTAATAAGCTCTGTTTAATGGTTGTATTGATTGTGGCACTTTCTTTACTTGTTTCGGCCTGTGGAGACGATAGTGCGACAGTTATACCGGGAGCAATAACTGTTCCCGATGAATACGAAACAATCCAGGAGGCCATTGAAACTGCTGAAGATGGCGATGTCATTGCGGTAAGGCCGGGAACCTACAAGGAAGGCATTAATTTTAGAGGGAAAAATATAACCTTGCGCAGCATGGATCCTGACGATCCGGACATTGTCGCGGAAACTGTGATTGATGGCAGTGCTGCAAACTCTGTTGTTGTTTTCGCAAACGGAGAAAGCGCACAAGCAGTATTGACAGGTTTCACCATAACTGGTGGCAGTGGTACTACAGGTGCACTTGAGTTTGAGGTAGAAGGTGAAGTAACTGAAGTGCCTTCAATTTATGGTGGTGGAATTCTTATTATTGAAAACAGCTCCCCGACCATCACAAAAAACCATATTACTAATAATATTGCCGAACGTGGAGCCGGTATTATGGTTCACGGGTCATCCCCGGAAATAAGCAATAATATGATTACAGACAATACATCTGTTGGTGGCGGCGCCGGCCTTTTTATATATGATTCAGCCATAACCCTTATCGACAATGTTATATCCAGTAACTCCGCCGGTCGTAGTGGTGGGGGGATCACAATCATGGGCGAAGCTGATACTCCAGCAACTTTAGAAGGAAATACAATATCTGACAACCTGGCAGCATTATTCGGTGGAGCTATATCAGTTTTTGAATCGAACCCTACGATTGAAAATAACATGATCTATAGTAATCGGGCGGACGAACAGGGGGGTGGCCTTCACTTGTTGAGTGCTTCTCCCTCGATTATGAATAATGATATTTCCGACAATAGTTCCAGTTCATCGGGCGGGGGACTTGCCATCTATACAGGCTCTTCTCCTCTTGTTGCAAATAATATGATTATAGGAAATTCTTCTGGCACAGGTGGCGGAATTACAGTTTATTCGTCTTCTCCCATCATTGAAGATAATAACATTTCCAGTAACGAGGCCAGGTTTGGTGGTGGTATTATTCTTGATGAAGAGTCAGATTGTGAAATTCGTAATAATAACATTTCAAGTAATTTTGTTGAGCGTAATGGCGCCGGCATTTTTATACATGTCTCATCTTCGGAGATTGAAGGTAATATTTTCGATGGTAATGAGGCCAGGCGAGATGGTGGAGCAATCTTTGCCTATCTTGATGCTGTTATTGGCTTAAGTGGCAATAGCTTTGAAAATAACCGGGCAAACGAAGGTGGAGCTGTTTATGTATCAAATACTGCTACATTACAGCTACCTAACCCAGATGATAATACCTACCAGGGCAATGTGCCTGATGATATAGCTGAGGAGTAAAGCCTGGGATTAGGAAGGATACATATACCTGCACGAATGTCGAAGTGCCGGCATCTATTTTAATCCACAAGAAGGCTGCCCGATTACTGATGGGCAGCCTTTTAAGGGTAGAGGCAATATTATCAAACATACTTAGTTCTTTTAAAGGTCATACTGACGCGCTTAATATAATAAAAATAATTTCCGGCTATAAGAAAGAAATATCTAGAGAAATGGAGGTATGAGTTTGTCACCTAAAAAAACTACCAAGAAAAATAATGTATTTCAACCTGCAGTAAATAATCAAACCGACAAACATACTCAAACTTCTATTTCTATAGCTTCCGTGCTTTTAATTTTTATGCTGATTGTAATGGCTTCATTATTGATTGCCGGACCTTTTTTCCGTGGTTTATTCTTTACTCGCGAGCTGCTTTATGCCCAGGCCGTGGTATTTGCTACTTTAATGGTCTGGGGGATTTTTCGCCTCTCCAAGAAAGATAGCCGTTTTATAGAAACTCCGCTTGATTTGTGTTTGGTAATTCTAATAATTGCCTACATCGTTTCTTTTTTCTTTGCAGTATATAAACGTGCTGCATTAGAAGAGACAATGAAGATTATGATGTACTTTATTATTTACCTGGTGGTAACTGATATTTGCCGTTATTACAATTTATTCATCAATGAGAAGACCCAAAACAGCAGAGATAGTAAAGCTGAACTAATAGATCCTGATTTGCCTCCACCAGGCTTACGAATAATATTACATCTGCTATTGTTAGCAGCAACAGTTGTTGCTATAGCAAGCCTTCTGTCTCCGATCTTATCCTGGGAATATCTTGGTACTTATACATCCTACCGTATTGGCTCTCCTATGGGTTATGCTAATACGGCAGCTGCTTACATGATGGCAGCTTATTTGATGACCCTTGCTCTTGCTTCACTGGCCAGCAAGAAATTAAGGCCGTTTTATATGCTTCCAGCAGCTCTGATGTTGATTGTCATTGTCCTAACCTTTTCCCGGGGAGCCTGGCTGCTAATGCCACCACTGGCTTTGTTGTTAATCTTTGCTTCTGCTCCCGGTGAAAGGATGCGCTCATTTCTTTACCTGGCGGTAACTGCTTTAGCAGCAGTTCCGGTAGCTTTTTTATTAGATTCCTATTTTCGCTCGGGAGAAGTAATCCCGGTTTTAGTTCTAATGGCAGCTTCTTTATTATTAGTTTTCTTACTTAGTTTTTTGGTAGAGTTTTATTTAAGTCAAGATAAAAAAAGACAACTTCTAATTGCTGGTGTATCTCTGGGATTAGCTTTCATTATACTCTTATTTGTTGCGATTATTCCTATTTTTGCTCCCATAGCACTAGAACTTGGTCCTGATCAACCTGCAAAGATCCAAACCATTGAGCAAGTTATAGAAAGGGTTCAACCGGAGCAGGAATATACATTGAGGTTAGCAATAAATGCCAGTGATGCTGAAGCTTTGGATCCTGAACAGGCCTTTTACGTATGGGGAATCAAAGTGCTTGAAGGTGTGCCTGGTTATAGAAATATTACACTTATTGACTACAAGGGAGAGGCAACATCTGCTTGGGAAGAAAAAGAGTTTACCTTCAAAACCGGTTCGGAGGTTACTCGCCTCGAAGTCCATATCTTTAATGAATATCCAGGCACTGCATTTAAGGTAAAATCAGTTGAGCTTACTGATGGGGAAAGGGTCCAAAACCTGCGCTTCGTATATAGCAGGATCTTGCCTGAGCGTTTTTATGATCGCCTCTTTTCCTATTCCAGGGATTCGAACATTGACATGCGTTTCGAACTATTCCGTGATGCTCTCAAGGTGATCAGAGATTATCCAGTTTTCGGGGCAGGGGGAGGAGGCTGGGATGCATTATTTTACGGTTACCAGGAACGCGAGTATCATTCCAGAGCGGTTCATAATCATTTTCTAGAAGTATGGATAGAGGCCGGCATTATCGGTTTCATTGCATTTATAGGGATATGGCTCAGTTTCTTGGCAGCCTTTATCCGCAACTGCTTTAAAAGAGGTAAATATGCTTTAAGGTGGCAGTATTGGACTGCCTGTTTCGTTCCCGTAGCAGCGCTTGGTTTGCACAGCACCATAGATTGGAATTTTTCGATTGGAGCAGTAGGGATCTTTCTCTTTACTTTTCTCGGAGCTGGGCGCAGCCTCGATCGTTTCAACTGGTTCAAATCCTCAGGTACCCAAGAAACAAGTTCTCCTAAAGCCGGCTGGATAACCGGTTCAGTAGCTACATTAATCGGCATCTTGTTATTTATTTATACCTTAGTCTTGATCAGTGGTTCGCATGCCACTGTTCGCTCGCAGCAATTACTGGAAAGAAATATAATCAAGCAGGCAACCATTGAGATGGAAAAGGCAATTACCCGGGATTCATTTAGAGCTGTCAATTACCATAACCTCAATGCAGTTATCGAGGAACAGCTTCAAAGAACCAATAATCCTGACCTGATCCCTGTTGTCCTTACCCTGGCTTTGCGAGCTTATGAACTTGAACCCTTCAATCCTACTTTTTTTATTCGCTATGGAGATCTCTTAATCAGATATATCGATATTGATGAAGGACTTAGTTACATTGATCGCATCATCGACATAAGGCCGTTTTTTGAAGAAAGTTACCGTGAATATGCCTGGCCACGGGTTCGGCTGGCAGAGTTTTTCATCGAGAACAATATGACTTCTGAAGCAGAAAGGCTTTTAGATGATGTATTTGCAGTTGAAGTGCTGATGAAGGAGCGTTTGGGAACCAGCAAACCACTATATTTTTATCTTGGTAAAGCCTATTTCTTAAGAGGAGAATACAGCGCTGCATTTAATTACTTTATGGCGGTAGATGAAACTGATCGGATGTATGAGCAGGCACAAAGCCATATGGAAATGATCAAGGGGATGTGAAGTCCTTCAAATGTTCATGAAAAGGTATATATATAGTAACTTCAAGGCGCGGATAAGAACTGGCAGAAAACTATTAATCTGGCTTTGTGGAGGTTTATGTTTGCTGCTTTGCATGTTTATTGCCGCTTGCGCTGAAGATAGACAGGATTTTCCGACAGGAAAGGATGAGGGAATAATGGAATATGCCAGCATTGAAAAAAATGAATCAAAGCCACCTTTAGATCAAAGCGTTCCGGAGGAACTGGAAACGGCAACGCTGGCTATGGGCTGATTTTGGGGACCTGATGCCCGGTTCGGGCAGATTAAAGGAGTTTACCGCACCAGGGTAGGTTATGCAGGAGGCTCACTGGAGAATCCCACCTACCGGCGGTTAGGCGATCATACCGAAACCATCCAAATAGATTATGATGCAAACCTGATTTCTTACGATGAAATACTACTTTTATTCTGGGGCCTTCATAATCCAACGCTACAACCATGGTCCAGGCAGTATATGTCGATTATATTTACACATGATCAAGAACAGCATAAAGTAGCATTAGCGAGCAAAAAAGACCATGAGGAGCTTAGCGGAAGTAAGATCTATACCGAAATAAAACCTTTTGAGCAGTTTTACCTGGCGGAAGATTACCATCAAAAGTATTATTTACAAGGAGATCGGGTGCTTTTCAGAGAAATTCAAGCTTACTATAAAATATTTAGTGAGCTGGTAGGCTCAACGGTTGCTGCGAGACTGAACGGATATGTAGCCGGTTATGGAGATCCGGCTTTAATCAGGGAGGAGATCATGGACTATGGTTTATCCCCCGAGGGCCAAAAATTATTTTCCAATTACCAGAAGTAGGCTGTTACTAAAACTTGCTCGTTTAGTTTGACACATAGTTTATTTCTTTTATCACCTGGAGTGGCTCATCCTCGTTTAAACTCGACTGCTGTACTTTCCCTGTTAAGTGTTCCTCAATTTGCTTCAATAACTGCTATTAGTTATAATTATTTTGATACCATTTTTATTAAGGTTGCGCTAAAAAATATGTAACAAGTACAAAGTGAGGGATTCATATGAAGTTAGCAATTAAAAAGCATGTTTTATTAAGCTTATTAGTCATGTTATTGCTTATCGGTGCTGCTGGTTGTGGCATTTTTATAGCAGGAAATTCCGAAACAGAGGATGCTATGGCAGGAGAACATGGCGAATTGCCTGAATGGCTTTCCCTCTCATCGCACACTTTGCGAGATGCCGATGAAGAACTCGATGAGGCAAAAGATTCTGGAGAGCTGGAAGAACAGGTCGATCCCAATGAAACCGAAGGTGCAGGATTGGTTCCTGAAGAGAGCCCGGAGATTCCGGAAGCGACTACTTCACAACCTTCAGCGGAATCACCTCAACAGGAGCAATCACAGGCTGAACAGGAAAGTTCTGGTGCAGAACCGGGAACGATGGAGTGGATAGAAGAGCAGCAGAAACAAAGAGAAGCAGCCGAGAGAGCAAGAGAACAAGAGAGAATCCAGGAAATGATTGAAGAAGCAGAAAAACAAGATGAGAGCCAGGGTGGCTGGTGGAATATTTATAATCAAAACATACCGGGCATAGAGTATGAGCTTGGAGAATAAGTCGGCGAGATTAACTTAAAGTAAAGTTGTTTTTTGCCTTGCTTGAATGCTTAACTTAACCCTTGGACCACAGAATAATTACTGAAAGGGGTTACCGTCTTTGTCACTGGTTACACTTGCTGTTGTTGTTTTATTATTTGTCCTCAACCTCGGTTTGATTTCCTGGGCGATTACCGATCTAATGCCAAGAGAAAAAGTTAAATACTTGCCCAAGTTCGGCTGGATCGCTCTTATTGCCTTACTCCCCTATGCTTCGATTATCTATTTATTACTCGGACGAAAATAGAGTTGGGGTAAAATTACCAGGGGAGGCAGAACTGAATTTGTACCGGGAGACAGAGGCTTGCAGTGCCCTCCATAAATTAAAACGTAAGATCCCCTACGGGTGGGATCTGAATATCTATCGAGGTTGTGCTCATGCCTGCTCCTATTGTTATGCGCTCTATACACATTGTTATGTTAACCCCAATGGTGCCGAGGAGTTTTCAAAAGATATCATTGTTAAAATCAATATAGTCGACTTGCTGGAAAAGGAGTTGCGGTCGCAAAGCTGGCAGAGAGAAGTGATCAATATTGGTGGGGTTACTGACAGCTATCAACCAGCGGAATTAGATCACCGCCTGATGCCGGATATTCTAAAACTACTGATAAAATATAAAACTCCAGCCATTATATCGACCAAGTCAGACCTGATTTTACGTGATTATGATTTGATCGATCAGCTTTCCAGAATCACATATATTAATGTTGCCGCAACTATTACAACCATGGATAAAAACCTGTGCAAGCTGATTGAACCAGGTGCGGCCCCTTCGCGGAAACGCTTTGCCATGCTCAGGGAATTTCGTAAGACAAATGCCTCAATCGGTTTGCACGTGATGCCCATATTACCCCTGCTCACAGATGGTCTAGAAAACTTCACGCATCTTTTTAAGGAAGCGGCAGACTGTGGGGTTGACTATGTTTTGCCCGGAGTGCTTTACCTGAGAGGGCAAACCCGCTCTTTCTTTTTTGCTTTCCTGGAGCGAGAGTTCCCCGGTTTGCTTGAAAAGTACATGCTACTTTATAAAACCGGCGGAGCAGATAAAGGCTATAAAAGTAAGCTTTACGGTATCATTAATCCACTGCGAGACTCCTATGGTCTCAGTAAAAGTTATATGACACCGATGCGAGCCAGGCTAAAAGAGCAATAATGGCCTGGATTAGTTTTTAAAGAGGAGGGGTAGGACGATGACAAAAAAAGTTGTTATCATCGGTGCCGGAATTGCCGGTCTTTCAGCGGGGATCCATGCTCGCCGTAACGGTTATGAAGCTGAGATATATGAAATGCATGACCTGCCCGGTGGTTTGTGCACAGCCTGGCAGAGAAAAGGATATACTTTTGACGGTTGCATCCATTATCTTGTAGGCACTAAACCGGGAAGCCAGTTTAACTATTTTTGGCGTGAAATTGGGGCTCTCGATAATGTGAATATCATTGATCATGACGTCTTCATGAACATAGAGGCAGATGGTGTTGATGAGGCAGTTAAAATTTACTGTGATCTTGACAGACTAGAGGAGCACCTGACTGGGCTGGCTCCTGAAGACAGGGCTGTCCTGGCCACCCTATTTGAAGCAGCCAGGGCTTTTGCTGGCGCTACTTGGCCTCTAGATAAACCTCATGAACTTTATAAGATATGGCAGATGCCTCTTTTACTTTTTAAAATGATGCCCCTTTTTAAAGTCACGGGGCGATATTCGCGGATATCAATTCGTGAATATCTGGATGAGGTTAAAAACCCTGTTGTAAAAAAAGCATTGAGTCTGGTTATTCCGGAAGGTTATTCCATGACCAGTTTGCTTAGCACCCTGGCCGGCTTTCATAACAGAGATTCCGGATTCCCGCAGGGTGGCTCCCTTAAGTTCGTGCAGTCTATTGCGAAACATTTCCTTGAAATGGGAGGAAAGATCTATTATGGTTGCAGGGTCAAGGAAATCAGTGTCGAGAATAACGAGGCAGTAGGACTGCTTCTTGAAGACGGCAGCACGGTGCAGGGCGATCTTGTTATTTCAGCTGCCGACCTGCATCACACTGCTTACAAGCTTCTGCGGGGCAAATACCTCACTTCTCTGATCAAAGAAAGTTTTTCCGAGTTACCCACCTACTCTTCAGTGCTGGTTTTTCTGGGAGTCAACGCTGACCTGAGCAGGGAAGCTGAAAATATTGCCCTGAAACTGGATCTGCCAATCAAGATGGGTGATCAGGAGAACCACTATCTCTACCTGACGAATTTTTCTTTTGATCCTACCCTCGCACCGCCTGGCAAAACTGTAATCAGGGCTTCGCTTTTCTCTTCCTACGATTATTGGAGCAAGCTGGCGAAGAACCGTGACCTTTACAGGGATAGTAAAGAGCAATTGATCAGCCAGGTTGTCAGTGAAGTGAAGAGAGTATATCCTATAGCCGCCAGCCAGGTTGAAGCAAGTGATGTGGCAACACCGGTTACATTTAACCGCTACACCAATGTTTACAGGGGAGCCTACATGGGCTGGCTTGCTCCTCCCGAGTCAGGACGCTTCAGAATACCCAAACAGATACCGAATCTGGAAAATTTTTATCAGATCGGGCAGTGGCTTGAACCACCGGCAGGTTTGCCCGGTTCAATGCTGAGCGGGAGATATGCAATCCAGCTTATTTGCCATGCCGAAAAAAAACCCTTCAGAACTATTTGAAGGTTTCAGCCAGGCTAAACAGGGAGACTTGTAATGAATGGAGATCTAAAAAGAGACCAGATTCTACTTAACATAAAAAACGAGGGAGATCTTTGGCAAGAAAAGGGCTCGCCTGAGAATGATCCGGCCCGAAAATCATTCCTGACCGGGTCACTGGGCAGGCTTGTTTTTAGAAATGCCCTGCCGGCAGTGGCCTCAATGCTCTTTATGGCCCTTTATCATATTGCCGACGCAGTGATGGTTGGCAGAAGCCTCGGGCCCGAAGCTCTTGCTTCTGTTAATATTCTTTACCCGATCATGGCTTTTTTTATCGGACTGGCGGCCATGATCGGAGTCGGTGGCAATGCACGAGTCGCCGTGCTGCAGGGAGCGGGCGAGACTGGAGCAGCGCGTCGTGTGCTTGGATTGGTCATTACTCTTGGAACCGGTTTAGGTATAATGGGTAGCTTAGTCACGGTTTCAGCTTATCCCCTGATTTTGAGAATACTTGGTACTTCATCTTCTCCTGCGCTTAGTGCCCTGGCAGGAGAGTATCTGATCACCCTCTATCCTTTCTTTACCATGATGATTCTGATCTTTATCCTGGAGCAGACTGTGCGTAATGACGGTCGTCCAAACTTTGCCACTGGCATAATGGTCGCGATGGCTGTTTTAAATATCGTTCTCGACTATATCTTTCTTTTTCCCATGAATATGGGTATTGCCGGCGCTGCCCTGGCTACGGGACTTTCCCAATCCCTGGGAGCTTTAATCTTCATTGCTTATTTCCTGCTAAAAAAAATCCGTAGATTACCTGGACTGCGCATCGGTTGGCCAGGTGGGGGGGCCGCTGCTATTCGTATGATTGCCTTTAATGGTTCCTCGGAATTTTTGAACAGTGTGGCTGCCGGAGTAACAACTTTTCTTTTTAACCGGGCTTTGCTTAACTATGTCGGTAGTGAGGGTGTGGCAGCTTTTGCCATGGTTCAATACCTCTTAATGTTCGGTTCGGTTGTCTATATCGGTATGAGTGTTGGTTCTCAGCCCATCCTTAGCTATAATTACGGGGCCGGCCTGATTGACAGGGTAAGGGGCACCCTGAGAATTCTTTTACTGGCCTCTATTCTGCTTTCTCTGATTTTTTTCCTTTTACTGCGCTGGCAGGCGCCGGCCATGATTTCCCTCTTTATACCAGACCATCCTGAAACTGTTGCCCTGACCATCAATGCTGCTGCCATAATCAGCTGGACCCTGCTGTTAATGCCGGTTGGTATTATATGTTCCACCTTTTTTACAGCCCTGGAGAGAGCCGGAAGCTCACTACTGATTGCCCTGTCGCGGGGATTGGTATTTACAGTTGTCGGCCTGACAGTATTTCCGACCCTGTGGGGCGATACAGGAATATGGATCACTCCGCTCTTTTCCGAATCCGCAACTGTCCTTTTAACGGTGGTGCTCATGTTTCGCTGGTCCGCTCAAGCTGGTCCGAATGCCATTTTACAGCAGGCGGAACCACTACCAAATACTGAGTCTTAAACTCATAGGCTGTCAGTTATTTTGCTCATGGTAGCTGTGAGGTTTTGGAGCAAAGCGGTTTGTTCCCCAAACACCGGCCAGGATTGCAGCTGTACCAAGAAGCTGATACCAGGAAACAACTTCGCCACGGAAAATAACCCCGGCAGAAATGGCTACAACTGTGACCATGTTTGTGAAGACAGAAGCCTGGGTTGCAGTTACTTTGCTCAGAACATAGTTATAGAGGAAGAAAGCGCCAACGGAAGAAATTACTCCAAGATAGAGCACTGAGGGCCACAGCTCGCCTAAAGGTGTCAGATAGGACCCTACCGTACCTGTGAATAGATTTTGACCGATGGCTATGGCATTGAAGGTAATGGCACCGACAACCATCATCACCCAGGTGGTTTTAATAGGTGTATAGTTGACCGATGCTTTCCGGGAAGCAATATTATAGCAGGCAGCGGCGATAACGGCACCGAGCAGGGCTATAGTGCCAATAGGGTTTACACCGGTGATGGACTGGTTGTCCATGTAAATAATGAATATTACACCGGCTACTGAAGCGATAATAAAAAACAGTTGCAGTCGGTTTGGATATTCACGTAGCAGGAAAACCGATAATATTGCCACAAAGATAGGAATTGCTGCGATCATCATTCCAGCATAGGAGGCAGAGGTTAGCTGAATGCCAACAGTTTCGGAAAAGAAATAGAGGATGGGCTGAAAAAAAGCTAAGGGCAGAAGTCTTATATAGTCAGAGGGAGTGACCCTGATTCTTACAATCTGCACTACTCGCAATATAGCCATTGCCCCTGCTGCCGCTGCGAATCTTAGTCCCAGCAAATGAAAGGGCGGCAGGTGTTCAAGAGCGCCCCTGGTAAACATGAACGATAAACCCCAGGTAAGAGCAACTCCTATGCCGGCCAGGTAGGGTAGGTAACGATTCATTGCACCGATCCTTAATTTAAACTATGCACTACTATATAACAAACCGGGCTTAAGTGAAAGAGTTTCATAAAAACATTTCCGAGGCTGCATCGAACCACTTGATTATTTGAGTGTGTTCAATATATTATATTTTCAAGCACGAATAAAAATCTGACTTAAATGGGGGGGATAATATGTTTGTGCTGAGAAATATAATACTGGTTATATTTATCGTCGCGTTATCTTTAGCGACAGGCTGCGGTCGTACCGTTACCAGCGAACAATTCAATGAGTCTTACCAGGTTCGTTCTGGCACTGTAATCGATGTCTATAATCGTAACGGAAGTGTTACCATAATTGGCTCAGAACAGGATAAAATAGAAATATCTGCCGTGAAAGAAAGTTACCAGGGGCAATCTGCTCTAGATCAGGTTGATATCTTTATTGATATAGCCGAAAAACTGACAATTAGTACAGTCAGCGCCGACGAAAATGTGCAGGTAACGATCGATTTTAAGATAACAGTACCCAGGGATCTCTTTATCGGTACAGTTGAAGGGTCGAACGGTGATATCAGCGTTGAAGATGTTATCGGCAGCCCTTTACTAACGACTTCAAACGGTTCCATTACGGTAAACAATGTAAACGGTATTGTATCTGCCAGCAGCAGTAATGGTAACATCACTATTCTGGGAGTAAGAAGCCTTGAGGCTGTTGAAACGTCAAATGGCAATATTGAAGCTGAGCTGCCTACCCTGCATGATGACCTGATTATAAGTACCAGTAACGGTTCGGTTAAGCTAGCTCTAAATCCTAACCTGCAGGCTACCATAGAGGCTGAAACTTCAAACGGGAGTATCGAAATTAGCAACTTGAATATAAGCGAAGACCGGCTTGAACAAAATGCATTCAGCGGGCAAATGAACGATGGCGGCTACAACATCGGCATATTCACTTCAAATGGCTCAATCGAACTAACCGCTTTGAAATAACCAGGCGCAGGGGGACAAGGCTGATGTTTGAACAATATCTGGTTTTTGCCACCCTTTTTGTTACCCTAATCATGTTTGTTTGGGGGCGTTGGCGCTATGATGTTGTAGCCATCCTGGCCCTCTTATTTTTAACTGTTATGGGCCTCATCCCCGGCGATCAGGCTTTTTATGGTTTTAGTCACCCGGCAGTTATTACCGTAGCTGCAGTTTTAATTCTCAGCCGGGCGCTTTTGAATTCAGGCCTGGTCGACTCAATTACCAGGCTGATGTCCCGTGCTAATCAAAGGCAATATCTTCAACTTGCTACTCTTGTCGGTATTGTTACCATCTGCTCAGCTTTTATGAATAATATCGGTGCCCTGGCCTTGCTGATGCCGGTTGCTATCCGTATTGCTCGTAAGAATAATAGCTCTCCATCATTATTTCTTATGCCCCTGGCCTTCGGATCTTTGTTGGGTGGTTTAATAACCCAGATCGGAACACCGCCCAACATCATTATTTCCCTATACAGGGCTGAAACAGTTGCGGGGGAGCCTTTTCGCATGTTTGATTTCGCCCCGGTCGGGTTGGGTATAGCTCTAGTTGGAGTTACATTTATTATTCTTCTAGGCTGGCGTTTAATTCCCTGCCGCAAAGGCCGCCTTTCGCCGGAGGATCTATTCGATGTTGACAGTTACCTTACCGAGGTTTATGTTCCGGAAGGATCAAAATTTGCCGGTAAAAGGCTTCTTGACCTCGGTCATGCCAGCGAGGGGGATATTGTTGTAGTGGGGCATGTTCGCAACAAGAAGAAGCTACCTTTTTTTTCGCCGTACCGTTCATTTAACGAAGGAGATCACATCATTATCAAGGCCAATGCCGAAGATTTGAAAGAATTTCTCGAAGCGACCGAATTCGAGCTGACTGCCTCCAGGAAGTTAAGCAAGGAGGACCTGCGATCTGATGAAATCAATATTATGGAAGCAGTGGTTACAGCGAACTCGGTTCTTGAAGGGCAAACAGCCCGTTCTTTAAACCTGCGTTCTATTTACGGTATAAATCTGCTTGGTATTTCCAGGGAAGGATCCCGCCTTAAGGAACGTCCCGACCGTATCCGTTTCAGGGCTGGGGATGTTCTACTGTTGCAGGGTAGAGACGATGTTTTAAAAGAAGTGATGTCTGGCATAGGCTGCCTGCCCCTGGTAGAGAGGGGCCTTAAATTTGACAAACCGCGCCGTCTTTATTTAAGTGTTGCCATTTTTGCCCTGGCTTTGTTCAGCACAGCCCTGGGCTTTTTTCCGATCCAGGTAGCTTTTATGGCTGCCGCAGCGCTGATGCTCTTGACCGGTTTTGTCTCCCTGCGTGAAATATATGACAGCATTGACTGGCCTGTAATTGTACTGCTCGGGGCAATGATTCCGGTTAGCAAGGCTCTTGAGACTACGGGGGGAGC
>CAZVLE010000109.1:0-24608 GCA_964627855.1 uncultured Syntrophomonadaceae bacterium
AAAAAGCTAAACCCGGAAGCCGCTTTCAATTTTTACGCAAGGGCTATTTTTATCTCGACCCCTCTGTATCGACAGAAAGCAAACCGGTTTTCAATCTTACGGTTAAATTAAGAGACAGCTGGGCCAAGGTAAAAAAATAGAACAGGCCATGAAGCGCTGGTGGAATGAGTTCCCTTAATAAGGCCTGATAATTTGATACAAATCTTTGCGGCGATCTTTAAGGTGAGTTACCGTCCCCGTAAACCTGTTACGCCAAAGAATTTCCAGGTCCACCTCACCAATAACAATTGTTTCTATATTTGCGCTGCACTCACCAACAATTCCGTCACGGGGGAATGGAAAATCAGATGGCGTAAATATGCCCGACTGTGCATACATGGTGTCAGTCCGGGGAACATGTGTCAGATTACCAACAGTACCTGAAATAACCGTATAAACCTGGTTCTCAATAGCCCTGGCCTGGGCACAGTATCGAACACGAAGGTAGCCCTGGCGATCGTCAGTACAGAAGGGACAGAAAATAATTCGGGCTCCCTCTTCGACAGCGAGACGGGCGAGCTCTGGAAACTGGATATCGTAACAAATCAAAATGGCAATTTTGCCGCAGTCAGTATCAATAATGTTCAGCTCTTTTCCGGGCTGAATAGCCCACCAGGTCTTTTCATCCGGAGTTATATGCAGTTTGTACTGCCGGTGGATAGTCCCATCGCGCAGGAAAAGATAGCTAACGTTGTATATTAGTTGATCTTCTTCGACAAAGTGAGAACCGCCGATAATATTTACATTATACTTGACAGCCAGATTGGCAAAAAGTTTTATATAGTCTTCGGTGAACTCTGCCAGCTTCCTTACCTGTTTGCCGGGGATGCTTTCTCCCAGAAAGGAAAGCAGCTGGAGCGTAAAAGTTTCAGGAAAAACAACAAAATCAGACTGATCTAAGGCGGCAACATCAACATAATACTCACTCTGGCTGGCGAACTGATCGAAGGAATCAATTTTTTTTAGCATATACTGTACTGTGCAGATTCTCACAGGAAAAGCCCTCAAGTAAAGCCGCTTTGAGCGGGGCATATAGTCAACATTGCTCCACTCGAGTAAAACGGCATAGCTTAACGATGCTTTGTCATCATCAAGGTAATCTGGGTTAACCCATTTTAGCTTGAAACCGTTCAAAAGCTGAAAGCTAAGTACGGGATCATAAATCTTTTGTTGAATAACCTGGTGCACATATTCAGAAGCAGACATTTTACTTGCATACTTATGATAATGGGGAATGCGGCCCCCGACTAAAAAACTTTTCAGGTTAAGCCTCTGAACCAATTCTTTACGCGCCTCATACAGACGGGTGCCGATATGCAGGCGCCTGAAATCGGGGTGTACCATGATCGATATACCATAAAGGTGCTTGCCTTCCGGATCATGGTTCGTTATATAACCATCATCTGTTATTTCATCAAAGGTGTGCCTGTCTTCATATTCATTAAAATCAACAATCAGGCAAGATGAAGATCCAATAATACGGCCGTCATATTCAACACAGAACTGACCTTCGGGAAAAACTTTAATGTGGCTCAATAAATGTTCATGGGTCCAGGGATCCATGGCGGGGAAACAGATTTTAGTTAATTCGACCAGGTCATCTATATCTTTCTCTTCCACGGTGCGAATAACTAATTTTTTTTCAATCTTTGAAAGATCAATTCGGTCAGACATTAATCAGGCCTCCACCCTATTTTTCTTTAGGTCCGGCAGGATAAACCGGTCCGGGACTGTACTCCACGCTCGGTCGAGCTGTACGCGGCTGCGGGTACATGCTCATGAGACTGTAGATTTCAGCAGGCATATCAGTTTTGACATTTATGGCCATCTTATCAATCTGCTCAACATCGATGGGGTAATCATGGGTCCAGGTGCCCTGGGTTAAAAGCTGAGCTGTTATTTCAGCCCTCTGATCATCCATATGCTTGGCTAGCAGCTTCTTTACAGTAACCCTGATCTGAGAAAGGGCTTTGGCAGCCACATCGGCGAGAATTACGGTCTGATCATCAATATCTTTCATCTCTTTCGATTGAAGGACCTTAACCAGTGAGGCGGCCGGATACTGGCCGAGCTGAGGGTCAAGGGGCCCGAGAACTGCATTTTCATCCATGACCAGCTCATCAGCAGACAAGGCAATGAGGGTTCCGCCGGACATGGCATAATGAGGCACGAAAACCGTTACCTTGCCCGGGTGTCTCAGCAAGGCCTCGGCAATCTGCTCGGCAGCCAGCACAAGCCCTCCCGGAGTATGAATGATCAAATCTATGGGAACGTTCTTATCGGTCAGGCGGATAGCAGTCAACACCTGTTCTGAATCCTCGATGTTAATAAAACGGGTCAGAGGCACACCAAGCAGGTTCACTGCTTCCTGGCGATGGATAAGAGTTATAACCCTGCTCCCACGTTTACGTTCAAGTTCGACTATTTTACGTGTCCTTGAAGAGCGAAGCATTTGCTGCTGGAGATACGGAGTCAGCAGCGATATGATTAGAAAAAGCCAGAACAACTGCGAAAACATTTCCATCTTCTCAAATCCTCCTGCGAATTTGCGCCAGGAATCATTAACCTGACACTTTATGAAAATTTGTCCTCAACACACCATAATAATTCAACAGCGAAGTTCACTGTCCAAGTTATACAATGAGGTTAACAGT
Source organism: uncultured Syntrophomonadaceae bacterium (assembly GCA_964627855.1). Classification (GTDB taxonomy): domain Bacteria; phylum Bacillota; class Dethiobacteria; order DTU022; family DTU022; genus CAZVLE01. Next base: position 2,694 of record CAZVLE010000109.1, read on the forward strand.
AGTCACGCCAGCACTCCCAAAAAGGATCGGCCTGGTAATGCCTTTTGGGACGCATGATCAATATTAAGATGATGCCCAGGACAAAACCACCAATATGAGCCCACCAGGCGATACCTTCAATCCCGACAAAGGCATAGATAAATTGAATGATAATCCAGTAACCCAGATAGATCGGAGCGGGAATCCAGAAAAAGAAAAAGAAGAGCGGTGGGATAACAGTCATCACCCGGGCCCTGGGGAAGAGAACAAGATAGGCTCCCAGCACCCCTGAAACAGCTCCTGATGCACCGATCATCGGTATGGTGCTCTCCGGCAGGGAAAACCCCTGCATTAAGGCAGCAGCTACTCCGGAGAGCAGGTAGAGCAGCATAAAGCGGCCGAAGCCAAGCCTGCCCTCTGCGGCCGGCCCGAAAACCCAGAGGAACCAGACATTGCTCAGCAGATGGACAAATGAGCCGTGCATAAACATGCTGCTGAAAATTGTCCAGAATTCACCCAGAGGGTTTTCAAAAAAGATGGCCGGCACAAAACCATAGGCGTAAACCATAAATGCCTGCATGTCGACGCCGAAAGAAAGCTGATAAAAAAAGACCACCGTATTCAGAACAATCAGGCCTATGGTTGCCACAGTAGCACCGTGGTAAGTAATAGTATCTCTTAAAGGAAACATATAGCTATATTAACCTTTCTTCGCGCAGCAGAGCCCCTGAGTGCTTAAATCAATGTTTACTTTGCACTGCCGCTGTCTGCAATTAATAACAATTAGCAGGCAATGCGCTTTGGCTAAGCTTTCCCGGAAGAACCAAAAAGACGAATTTTTTCCGCTATTATCTCCGCTGCCGCATCCCGGGCCGGCCCGAGCACTTTACGAGGGTCAATCTCCCTTGGATTATTATCAAGAACTTTGCGCATGGCACCGACAAAGGCTTCACGTATATTGGTATCGATATTGATCTTGCGAACTCCCAACTGGACTGCTTTGGTAATACTTTCATCAGAAACCCCGGAAGAGCCGTGCAACACCAGGGGACAGGATACCCGCTTGTTAATCTCCGCCAGACGCGCGAAATCGAGCTTAGGATCACCTTTGTATTGCCCATGGGCTGTACCAACTGCCACTGCCAGGGCATCAACATCAGTCTCTGCTACAAATTTTTCTGCCTCGGCCGGATCAGTAAAAAAGGCTTCAGCGTCGCTTACACTAATATCATCTTCCGTGCCACCAATGCGGCCCAGTTCGGCCTCAACCGACACACCGAAAACCCTTGCGATCTCAACAACTTTACGGGTCTGGGCAATATTTTCAGCCAGGGGGTGATGAGAACCGTCATACATGACAGAAGTAAAACCAAAGCGAATGCACTGCATAACCTGTTCAAAACTGGTGCCGTGGTCAAGGTGTAAAACAACGGGAACAGTTGCCCGCTCAGCAGCCTGCCGGGCAAGGGTGATAATATAACCTAAGCCTGCATACTTGATAGCGCCCTGACTGGCCTGAATAATAACCGGAGCCTTTTCCGCTTCGGCTGCCATGATAATACTCTGCACTATTTCCATATTGTTACAGTTAAAAGCACCAATGGCATAACCACCCTCATCAGCCTTTTGCAACAAACCAGCTAAAGGAACAAGCGACATAATAATACCTCCTACGAATGTAGTTATTTAGATGTAAAGATAAACCGGGGCCACTAACACTAAGCCATGGGGGCAGTTCCATCGTCTGCCCTTCGGCTTTCGCTGCGCTTCGGGCACACAACCATCCCATTGGCACCGCTTAACTCCTAATCTTTCGCTGTAGCACTAACCCTGAATAAAAAAACCTTTTTCTTTCCCGGTCCCTGCAGTTCAATCCTCCCTACAGGGCATGCAGGTTCTTGTCCCTTTCGGAACAACACAGATAAAATCAAACTCTTTTCCATCACAAATAAAATGATGCTCTTCACCGGGGGCAACAAAAAGAGCGCTGCCCGGTTCCAGTTTTACTTCCTTCTCCCTGGAACGAAACTTTCCTTTTCCCTTAACGACAAATACCTGGTGTTCCCAATCATGGCTGTGCCACTCGGTGGCAATCTCGCCGGAAAGGGCAAAATAGCGCATCTCAAAATTTGGAGCTCCCTCGGGCTCGCCCAACAACCAGCGCACTGTGAGCCGCCCCGTACCTGTCATTTCTTCCGGAGTCATGTCAACCTCTTCTGCCTTTTCCAGGTCAGTTAGATACATCTTAAACCCCTCCAGATTAAAATTATTATAATCGTTCAACCAGTTCCCTTCGCAAAAATTCGCTCAAAGAATTTGGTTCACGCCCAATGAGCCCCTTTAAGAGAAAATTGCTACCCCACAACCCGTAACAGCTATAATAATCAAACATTTTGACAAGCACCTCAATCTGGTCCGGACTGATTCCAACCTGTTCGACTTTTTTGCGCCACCTATCAATGGGTATCTGGCGGGCTTCTATTTCTCGTCCCAGGACCTCACTAATCTCACCAGCTATTGCCGTCTGGCTCAAAGCTCCTGTGCCAACCAACTCATAAACAGCTCCGCTGTGAGCAGATGAACCCAGGACGATAGCAGCCGCTTCACCAAGATCTTCCAAATCCAGCAAACTGGTTCGCGCGCTAACAGAATAAGGTACCGGGTAACTATTACCTTTGAGGATTGAATCCTTGACAGCTAAAATATTCTGCATGTATGGGGCAGGCTGGAGAATTGTATAGTTTAAACCAGATTCAAAGAGCATTTCCTCGACCCGCATTTTAAACCAGTGGTGAGGCATCTTTTCTACCTGCGGATGCAATACAGAATGATAAACAAATCGCTCGATACCTGCCTCCCGGGCCGACTTAATGGCCAGGCTGCCGATTTCTACTTCGCTTTGATGCACATTAGGGCAAATATGATAAACTGATTTTACCCCATCCATTGCTTTCTCTAAACTTTTCATGGCGGTCAGATCACCGCATATTACTTCATCGGCGCCCGCCCCTGTTAAGATTGCCACCTGATTCTTGCGGTAAGCAAAGGCTCTGACAGTCATATTTCGCTCTTTCAAAGCTTTCAGCACGGCCAGACCTGTTTTACCTGCCGCTCCTGTGATCAGAACGTCCATCTAATACTCCATGTCCGCCTTTAATTGTTATGCTCAGCATGCCTAAAGCTTACTATAAGAGAGTGTAAAGCTCAATAGCCGGTAATGCTAGTGCCCTGTCGATTAATATAATCCCCTATTTAGTAGCATTTATCGTTGCCTTTATCGCAAGCCACGGATCCTCTGAACCATTTAGAATGTATTGTCAAAATTAAAGAGGTTTTTATGTTTAGATAGAGAACAATACAATAGTTCTCATATCAGGGCAGAACAGCATTAGAACAAACATTACTTAAGGGGTGCTTACAGTGAAGCTGGAAAAAATGACAATAGGAATTCCCCGTGAAATCATGCCCGGGGAAAAAAGAGTGGCGGCCATCCCGGAAACAGTCGGGAAAATGGTTGATGCCGGAGCCCGGGTCCTGATCGAAGCCGGAGCGGGAGTTGGCGCTTTTATTGATGATGACAGTTATAGCGAAAAAGGTGCAGAAATTTTAACCGATGTGCGTGAACTTTACAGCCAATCGAATATAATTCTCAAAGTTAAAGAACCGCGCATGCACGAAGCCATTGGCCTACACGAAGCTGAGCTTTTCCCCGAGAATGGTGTTCTAATCAGTTTCCTGCATCCGGCTCATTCAGTAAACCACGAAGGCTTAAAAATATTAGCCAAAAGGGGTATAACCAGCTTCACTTTAGATGGAATTCCGAGGATTTCGAGAGCCCAGCAAATGGATTCTTTGACCTCGATGAGCACTGTAGCCGGTTATAAGGCGGTTATTTTTGCCGCCAACCACCTGGGCCGCTTTATTCCGATGATTCCCACATCATTTGGCATTATCAACCCCGCTCAATTTTTAATTATCGGCACAGGAGTAGCAGGCCTGCAGTCAATCGCCACGGCCAAAAGGCTGGGAGCCAAGGTAAAAACCCTTGATATCCGACCCGAAGCCAATGAACAAGCTCGCAGTCTCGGCGCCGAAAACATTGATTTTGATGTGCCGACCGAACTGGCAACCGGAGAGGGTGGATATGCCCGCCGCCTGCCCGTCGAATGGTATGAGCGGGAACGCGAAGCACTGACACCCCATATTGAACAGAGCGATGCTGTTATTCTTTCAGCGCTTATACCCGGGGAAGTAGCCCCAAAATTGATTGATGAAACAATGGTTAAGAAAATGAAAAAAGGTTCAGTTATAGTTGATATTGCCGTTGATCAGGGCGGAAATTGCACTCTGACCCGCTGCGGGGAGGAATACCGTTATGATGGCGTTACAATCAGTGGAATTATGAATATCCCCGCCACACTACCCATAGATGCCACCAATATGTTTGCCAGGAGCTCGCACAATTTCTTTGCCTATGTGGCAGGCGAGGGCGCCCTGAAAACTGACCTGGATGATGAAATTATCAAGGCCACCCTGGTTACTTTTAAAGGTAAAATTGTTCACCAGGGCACCCTCATGGCTATGGGTGAACAATAAAGGAGTTGAACTGTTTTGCTTTTAGCTATTTTCATTACTTTAGTTGCATCAGCCCTGCTCGGCTACCGGATAATTTCTGCGGTTCCGGCTCTTCTACACACTCCTCTCATGTCGGGCATGAATGCCCTGTCAGGTATAACCGTCATCGGGGCGCTGGCAGTATTTATAACTGCTCCCGCCGGGGCCGGTAACTGGGCTGCAGCCGCACTGGTTCTGGCCATGATCAACGTGGCCGGCGGTTTCTGGGTCACCGAAAGAATGTTAAGAATGTTTCAAGGTAAAAAGCGTGAAAGTGAGGTTGAAGAATTACCGTGGCAATAACCATAATTATGGCAGTATTGATTATAGCCGGGTTCCTGGGCGGTATTCGTCTGATGCAGTCCCCTAAGACAGCCTTATGGGGTAATCGCCTGGGATCACTCGCCATGTTGATCGCAATTTTTTGGACATTTAGAGCAACCGGGCAGGGTTCATTTACAACAGCCCTGATCTTTATTCTCATTGGTGCAATCATTGGTATTGCCCTTGGCCAATCGGTAAAAATGATCCATATGCCCCAGACTGTTGCCCTTCTTAACGGATTCGGAGGTGCGGCTTCAGCTCTTGTTGCCTGGGCTGCCGTATTGAGTTATTCCGGAGGTGGAGCAGAGGTTATGTTCTGGATTACCGGGGGCCTTGCCGTTGGGATAGGAGCCATGACTTTCAGCGGCAGCATCATTGCCGTTTTGAAACTGCAGGGTCTTGCCTTTCGCCGGCCGGTCCAGCTTAAAGGGCATGGGCACATTCTTCGCGTAGCGATCATGCTGGCCCTGTTAATGGTTATCATTAATACAGTTTTGCTGGGCTCACATTACATTATGCTAACATTGCTGATTGTTCTGCTGGCGCTGCTTGCCGGGTTGATGATGACCCTGCGTATAGGCGGGGCCGATATGCCTATTGTAATTTCGCTGCTCAATTCTTTTTCCGGCATTGCCGCTGCCATTGCCGGTCTTGCCGTTGAAAATCTGATCCTGGTCGGTACAGGAGCCCTGGTCGGGGTAGCAGGGTTGATCCTGACCCGTATCATGTGTCGGGCCATGAACCGCAGCCTTCTGGCAGTTCTGGCCGGGTTTACTCCGGGAGTGGGAACTAAACACCCCCTTCCCGGGGAAGATGCTAATGATGATATTACCGGTGAAAAACAAGGTGAAAATGAAAAACAAGATGTCAGCGAGAAAGATGATATGCTGACAGAGGATTCACTGCCGGCACTGTTGGAAAATGCCGAAAAGATTATCATTGTTCCCGGCTACGGCATGGCTGTTGCCCAGGCCCAGATGGCCGTTCGCGGGCTGGTAGACGCCCTGGAGAGAAAAAACAAGGAAGTTAAGTTTGGCATTCATCCGGTAGCGGGTAGAATGCCCGGCCATATGAACGTTCTGCTTGCCGAAGCGGGCATTGATTACGAAAAGTTATTGGATCTCGATGCCATTAATACTCAGTTTGCTCATGCCGATCTGGTAATCGTAATCGGAGCCTGCGATGTTGTCAATCCTGCCGCCAACACCGTTGAGGGTACACCAATTTCCGGCATGCCGGTGCTTAATGCTGAAGAGGCAAAAAACATAATCGTCTGCAATATTGATGAAAAACCCGGCTACTCAGGTGTTGACAATATTCTATACCAGCAGAAACATGTCCTGAAAATCTGGGGCGATGCAGCAGAAACTATCCCAAATCTTACTGCTTTGTTGAATAAATAGTACCCGGAAAAGAGCTTTTAGAAAACAGCCGAACCATAGAAAAATCCTATGAGTGCCAGCATAGCAGATAACACCGAACCCCAGACCAGGTCAACCAGGGTTACTTTAAGAGGCCAGTCCTTAAGAGTTGCCAGGTTGGTCAAATCATAGGTAGCGTAACAGATCAGGCCGAAAAAAGCCCCTGAGAAAATAGCATATGACCAGCAGCCGCGCTCTATTGCAGGAAGGGTAACAAAAAAGATCAGCCCGGCTATGTAAAGCAGATAGAAAACTAACGCTGCCGGCCAGTTCACTTTCGCCCCCATGATAAAACCCAATTGATCACGATAGAATTTTCTTGCTACAAGGCCAAGCCAGATCATATCGATCACTAAAAAAGCACCTAAGGTTACCATGTAAAGTTGTAAATACTTGATGAACATTTACCTTTCACTCCAGATCTAGATTATTTTTTTGGAAACCAGGGGAAAAACTTGCTGGTAACCCGTGCATACTTCTGGAATTCGGGGTTGTCTTTGTACTTCTTCTCCAGCATGGGTACACCCGAGACAAAGAGCAGTAATACAGTTATGGTCAGGGGACTGATAATGCCGCTCCAGCCCAGCGGGACTGAAAGGACCAGGAGAAAAATACCCCACCACATCGTTGCTTCCCCAAAATAATTTGGATGACGCGAATACTTCCAGAGGCCGGTCTTTATGATCTGCCCCTTGTTAGCCGGATCTTTCTTAAACTCTGCCATCTGCTTGTCACCAACAGACTCAAAAAAGAAACCGGTAACCCAGACCAACACCCCGAGATAATCGCTAAAATTTAGGCCCGGCTGGGGGTTGGCGTTAGCAAGGATAATCGGGTAACCAATAATCAGCATCATAACACCCTGGAGCATGAAGACCTGAAAAAAAGCTCGCGGCACCAACCAGCGCCCCCACTCCCGGCGCCACTTGGCATAACGAAAGTCTTCCGGCTTACCCCAATTACGGCGCACGATATAGTAAGCCAGCCTTAAGCCCCAGATAGTGACCAGGACAGTTATAATCATGTTTCTCTCTACAACAGCCCCACTCACAATCAGGTTATAAAGAGCCAGCAGGACAAAGCCGGCTCCCCAGCCCATATCTACAATGGAGTTATTCTTGATAACCTGGGCCACTATGAAGAAGATAAAAAAGTAAATAAATACAAAGATTGCCGACTGAATTAACAGTTCCGTCATCTATACACCCCTGACTATTATTCTCGTTATATGATATAGTTTATCATCTGGAGAGGAAAGATTCCATGCTCCACAGAAAAAGCTTGCCTGGTCAGGGGGCACTATTGCCACTATGAACAACCGTGATCGTGAAACCTACCACTCTTTTGCCGAAATATATGATGAAATAATGTGTGGTGTCGATTACGAAGCATGGGCGGATTACGTGGAATCGCTGCTCGAGCTTTACAATAAGAAGCCCCGGTCACTGGTTGACCTGGCCTGTGGTACCGGCAGCTCTACCCTGCCTTTCGCCCGGCGGGGTTATCAAATAGCCGGAGTAGATCTTTCGAAAACAATGCTTGAAAAAGCCCGTTTTAAAACTGAACAGTGTGGCCTGGACATTAAGTATTACCAGGATGATTTGCGTACCTTGAAGCTGCCGGGAAAATACGATCTGGCCCTTCTCTTTCAGGACGGCCTTAATTATCTCCTCAGCCCGGAAGAACTGGCTATGGCCATGAAAACAATAAACTGCATTCTCAAACCCGGTTCTCTTTTTATCTTCGATCTGACCCGGCCCAAGCTGCGCGGTAGCAACGCTGATGAAACAACCGAGATTGCTGATCTTGATTCCTTCACCCTGATCTGGAAAAGCAGTTACGACCAGGTCAAGGATATATGGTCTCTTGGAATAACCGTTTTTCAGCAACTCGAAAACGGTCTTTACCGAAAATTCTGTGAAGAGCACCGGGAAAAGGATTACACCCCGGGAGAGGTTCAAAAAGTTCTTACAGAAAACGGGTTCTCACTGCTTGGCCTTTATAGAAGCTTCACGCAGGAAAAATTAAAAGGCTCCGAAAGTAAAATTACTTTTATCGCTGAAAAAAATTAACCACTAAAGACGGCTACCTGACAATTTTAGATCCGGTGCCCTGTCAATTTAGATGCCATTTGTAACTGCTCAGCCTGGAATATGACAACAATGATTGCCCGTTTCAAGGTGCCCGGGCTGCCCATACACGTCCAGTAGAAGTTGTCAGGGCACTATTAGCGAATCTCGCTGAAAATCTAGCTGGATGTATCGGGTTCATCGTAGCGCGGCCAGCCGCCGGAAAATTTGCCAATGAGCTTCTCAGAAAAAGCCGGCAAACGATTATAGAGAAAAACAGTCAGGGCAGCTACCGGAGGTATGACCAACTCAGCTTTATTCTTTTCCACAGCTTTCAATATTGCCCTGACAGCCTGCTCAGGACTGTAACTACTGTTGCTTTTATAAAAAGAGCTGCTTTTAACACTTTCCAGGTGGGCTGAAAGCATAGTAGTCCCTACATAGGAAGGGTAAACAGCGGTAACTCCGATACCATCATGCTTCAGTTCCTGCCGCAAGGCCTTGGCAAGGCCGGCAACGGCAAACTTTGAGGCAGAATAACCAGAAGAACCGGGAAAGGCATACTTGCCTCCCAGGGAAGAAATAACAGTTATGTGCCCACTGCCCTGCCTTTGCATGATTGGAACAACAGCCCTGATACAGTAAACTGTTCCCAGGAAGTTAATATCGGCCATCGCTTTAATCGACTCTTCAGTCAGCCCTCCCAAACCTCCGGTTCTCAGTATCCCGGCAAAATTAAAGAGGTAATCTATGCGCCCGTAATTATCAACCGTTTCCTTAATCAGGGCTGATACTTCTTCCCTCTTGCTTACATCGGTCGGGCAAACTAAAGCCTGATGCGAAGGCAAATCAACCGCCAGTTCCTGAAGCGGTTTTTCACGCCTGGCGGCTAATACCACTTTAACTCCTTTTTCAGCCAATAAAAAACTGATGGCTCTCCCCATACCACTACCGGCTCCTGTTATCACGGCTACTTTAGACCCCTGCTTATCACCCATCATAATCGCCTCCTCGTCAATTATATTTATTAATGAACCCACTTAATCTAATCACGTAGAAGAAAAGGTCGCAAGATTTATTGTTCATGATCATGGCAACAGCCATCCCGCGGCACCAGGAAAATGTATTCTCCGCTGATTACTTCTTCAACAGGAAGATCGTAGATACCTTCCAGGGTCTCTCGCCGCAGTTTTTCCCGGGGAGGACCAATACCGACTACCTTCCCTTCCTGAAGAAGGAGCACCCGGTGTGCGTGCTGGATAACAAGATTCGGATCATGAAGGGTAATGATGACAGCGAGGTCTCGCTTTTCCACTAAGCTGCGCACCTGCTGAAGAACCTGATTTTGATTGCGAAAGTCAAGATAGGTGGTAGGTTCATCAAGCAGCAAAACTCCTGTTTCCTGGGCCAGTGAACGGGCAATCAGCACCATTTGACGCTCACCACCGCTAAGTTTGTTAATGTAGCGGCCTGAAAGATGGCTGATACCCATGTCGGCAATAGCCTGCCTCGCAATAGCCAGGGCCCGGGGATCAGGAGTGCCGAGGAAACCCAGGTGGGGAGTTCTGCCCATCAAAACCATGGTTTCAACATTGTAAGGAAAAGTGGCCTGGTGGACCTGATGCACCACAGCCACCCGTCTGGCCCGTTCCGCTGCAGTCATTGTAGCCAGATTGAACCCATCAACTTCAACATTGCCATGATCGGGTTTAAGTAAACCGCTAATGCAACGCAGCAAGGTCGTTTTTCCTGAACTGTTTGGCCCAAAAAGAGCAAATATCTCGCCTGGCTCCACTTTAAAGGAAATATCCTGCAAGGCCCACTTTTGAGCATCATAACGATATGAAAGTCTCTCTACCCTGATCCTTTCTACCATGCCGCTTCTCCCTTCTTCAAGAGATAGGCAAAGAAGGGAACCCCAATTAGGGTAGTGATCACCCCGAGTGGTATTTCAAACTCAAAGAGAGAGCGGGCCATGGTGTCGCTGAGCAAAACAAAGGCAGCCCCTAAGCTAAAGGAAAATGGAATAACCATACGGTGATCAGGGCCGACAATCATTCTGGCCATGTGTGGTATCATCAGGCCGACCCAACCAATTGAGCCTGAAAAAGCAACCGCAGTGGCAGCCAGAAGCGTAGCAATGATTATAAAAATATTCCTTTCCCTGCCAACATTGAGGCCGAGAGCGCGAGCCTCATCATCACCAAGTGATAAAACATTTAAACGCCAGCGCATTTTATAGAGAACGAAGAGGCCAAAAATAACCGGCCCCAATGAAAGCTGCACAGCTGTCCAGGAAGAACGGTGCAAACCACCCATCATCCAGAAAATGATACCGGCCAGGCGGTAGGGATCAACAAACAGCTGGATTAAAGATAGCAGTGCGGTAAAAAAAGCGCCAACCAAAACTCCGGATAAAACCAGTGACAAAACAGGGGTTTCAGAACGTACCCGGGCCATACGGTAAGCGGCAAATGTGGCAATAACTCCACCCAGAAAGGCAAAAAGTTGTCTTAAAAGATAAACATCACCAAAGAAAGCCGCCACAAGAGCGGCCCCAAATGAGGCCCCGGCAGAAAGACCTAAAATATAAGGGCTAACCAGGGGGTTACGCATTACCCCCTGCAGAGCAGTCCCTGAACCGGCCAGGGCCGCACCCACCAGTAAAGCCATGATCAGGCGGGGAAGCCTGACCTGAAATAAGACCACCTGGGCCGCGTCAGGCCAATCAGCAAGAGTCCCAGAAATTCCCAACCAGGCACCGATCATGCCAAAGATGTCCGCTGCCGGCATCGTGTAGCGACCAATAAATAATGCGGCAAAGAAGGCGGGGACAAAGAGCCCCGCCAGGATTATGGTTAAAACACGCTTTGCCGGCACATTGCCAACTCCTGCCCTCTTAAGGTTTATAGAAGGTCTCTTTCAACTCTGCCAACCATTGATCGGGATCGAGATCTTCAGTCAGCTCGGGGTGAAGCCATTTAGCCATTTGCAAAACCATGATTACTTCAGGTGGACTCCAACTTGACCAGCGGGGCAGTTTGTATACCCTGCCGTTTGCTACCGCAGATACCGGCTGCCATTCTTCACTTTCCAGGAAATGCCTCGGTTCAAGATTGTCAGCCCAGCCCCAAACAATAATCACTTCCGGATCCCAGGTTAAAACCTGTTCCAGGGTAACATTTGGCCAGCGCTGGTCTATTTCACCAGCCACATTTTCGCCCCCGGAAAAATCCAGCATTTCATTACGAATATCGGGAGCACCACCAAAAGTACCCATGCTCAGCGGATCGGCAGGATCTCCCCAAAGGTAAAGGGTTCTGACTAACTCTTCGCCTTCAACTCGTTCATAAATCTGCCCGAGCTTGTCATCCATCCAGGACATTAACTCAGCTGCCCGGCCCTGTTCTCCATAAAGATCGCCAATCAGCCTGACCTCATCTAAATGATCCTGGAAAGTAACAGGTTCAACATAGAGAGCAGGCATTCCTGCTGCTTCGATCTGGTGAATAAAATCAATTTCCCATCCACCAATGACCACATCGGGCTCAAGCTCCAGCAAAGATTCAATACTGACATCAGTGCTCGTACCGGGAGTCGGCACCTGGTCTAGACCGGGAATGACTTCCATCAGGAGATCGTCCAGAACCGTATGCCTGGTAGTACCAACAACACTTTCCCACTGACCGAGAGCCAGGATTATACCGCAAAGCCCGGTATCGAGTGCTACAACCCGCTCAACCTGTTCCGGTACCTCCACATCGCGGCCGGCCTGATCCACCAGGATTCTTCCATTCAGGGAATCGATTATTTCAGGCTCTGAATCAGGAGCCTGCTCAACCTGCCCTTCTGTGTCACAGCCTGCAAGGCAGGCTACAACCAGAGATACCACCAAAAATAAAACTATTATTCTACGCATGGTTATCCTCCGTAACACGAATTATTTATTATGTAATACTATTCGTTGTTCCTCCTCTTATTCCTTCAAGAATTAAAAAAAAGACCCCCGAGGGGGCCTTAATTGTGTAAATCTGTTTTGAGCTAGATCCTGCATCAATTCAAAACTTCATAACCATTCTTTCTCAGTTCACTAACAACCTTTTCCCTGTCATCTGTTTGCAGGCGCAAGACAGTATGAACCCGTCCTTCTTTGTCATAAGTAAAAACAAGGCTTATAATCAAGATACCCAGCGAACTAACAAGGGAGGTCAACTTGCCCAAAGAGCCAATGGCATCTTCAAAAACCACGATGATCCGCACACCCGGCCGGTCAAAACCAAAAACATCAATGAAAGCCTTAAATAAATCACTTTCAGTTATTAAGCCGACTGGCTTGCCTTCTTTAACAACAACCAGGGTGCCAAATTTATTTTCTCGCATGATCACCGCTGCTTCTTCAATAGCGGCATCGGGACCAATGGTAACAACTTCTCTGGTCATAATATCTTTTATTGTTATCTTCGGAAAGAGGTAGTTAATCTCGTGGATAGAAAGGCCAGAAGCCGGTGATGGTGAAGCCTTGAAAAGATCGGCCTCTGTAACAATGCCAACCAGTTTGCCCTTCGACAAAACCGGCAAGCGCCTGATGGAGTGTTCCTTCAATAATTCCAGGGCATCTCCGACAGTATCATTAGGGGCAATATAAATCGGGTCGGTGGACATATAATCACGTACGAACATCCTGATTCCTCCTCAATATTAAATTTTAACTTGCCTGACTTGCTTAAATGAACTTAATCTTTGTATTTTTATAATTCGTTTTCTGATCACAAATATCCTTTAAATATATATTTTTCTTATAAGTTGATCACAGATCCTGCCCGCTTAGCGGTCTCTCTCCAGATCATAGATGATCTTTTCCAGATACCACTCCTCACTGCGTCCGGGGAAACGTTCCTGCAAGTTTTTCAGATGCCTTTCTATAGTCTTTTCAGCCTCGGCAGGAGGGAGGTTTAAAAGCTGACGCAGCTCTGTTCGCAGAGAACCACTCTTGCTCCCACCTTGCTTGCGCCTGCTCAGGTAGTAATAAGTCAATACAATTAATACCGCGACAACTAAGATCCAAATACCCACGTTTTCATGACCTCCTAGCACTTAATGATTTGATTTACAATTCCCTGCCAAAACTTTTCTTGAAAGGCAGCAAATAAACTTCTTAACTTAAACATTATTACCGGAAAGGAAATGTGTCAAGGCAAGGCAGGCACCAGGATTTTCGATGAAAAATGATTTGCTATAGCTTTACTTCTAATGCATTTACTGATAAAAATAACTTGATCAGCTTTTACTGTTTGGAATAGGTTATTTAGTCAGAGTCTGATTGTCGGCAATAATAGACTGATCGGTTTGGGAGGAATAATAACGGTGAGTTATGCCCTCTTCAAGGCAACTGCCAAGTCAAACTGGCTCATATTTATTATTTTCGTCGCCATATTATTCATGTACATGTCAATCATGATCTCGATGTACGATCCTGACAATATCGATGCCATGACCCAGATGTATGAGTTGCTGCCAGAAGGAATGATCGATGCATTTGGCTATGGTGACCCCGTTACAGACCTGGTCAGTTTTATCGGCCTCTATTTTTATGGCTTCATAGTGCTGCTATTCCCGCAGATATACTGCATCATTCTTGCAAACCGACTCGTCGCTTCCCAGGTTGACCGCGGTTCGATGGCCTACTTATTGGCAACCCCTAACAAAAGATTAACAATTATCACCACTCTGGGTTTATACATGGCCGCCAGTGTTACAGCCCTTCTGATCATCAACACTGCGGCCGGCATTGTCTTCAGCGAAGCCCTCTTTCCTGGAGAAATGGATTTACCGGTATTCTTGCAATTAAACCTGGTAACGATATTATTGACCCTAGCTATAGCTTCTATTTGCTTCTTTTTCTCATGCATCGCCAATGAAACAAAATATTCCCTGGCCTTCGGAGCAGGCATACCAATCCTGTTTTTCGTTATTAACATGTTGAGAAATGTAGGGGAAGGCTTCGAGTGGCTAAAATACCTCACCCTCTATTCTCTTTTCGATCCCAATGCAATCGCAACTGGCGAAGAGGCCATACTGCCGCTCTGTCTGGTTTTTGCTGCCATCGCCTTATTGCTTAACGGGGCAGGAATAATCATATTCAACAGGCGTAACTTATACCTGTAGCGCCATGTCAGTTTTTTTGCCCTGATTTTGCTTTGCAGTTTCTACAATAATTATGAAGACACTCTCATCATGAATGGACAGGACAGTAATTATTTTATTATTATCAAACAAATTAATAGCTGGGAGCTCCCAAAATTGGACTGCAAAGATACAAAATTTTGGAATGGCCAGCATAAACCGAATCCTGACTCTTCCAACACAGGCATTACCGTGCTGGGTCTGCCTTTTGATCAGGCAATTTCTTGCCGTAAAGGGGCAGCAGAAGCTCCCGATCGAATCCGCTCTATTTCCACTCATATTAAAGGGAAGGATATTACACAGTCCTGCGCGAAGATAACTGACGAGGTTTATCAGGAATGACTAAACCTGCCAGGCAAAATAGCAAGCTAAACCATACCTGGCAAATATACTGATTAGAGGAAGTGTAAAAATGAGCGATAAACCGACCCGGGAAGAGGCAATAGCCTTACTTAAAAAATACAATCACAGTGACGCCCTGATCAAACATGCCCTGGCCGTTGAGGCAGTGATGGGTTATTTTGCTGAAAAATTTGGCGAAGAGGATCTTGAAAAATGGCGCGTTATCGGTCTGGTCCATGACCTGGATTATGAACAGTTTCCTGCAGAACACTGCCAAAAGACAAAGGAAATTTTAACTGAAGAAGGCTGGCCGGAAGATTACATTAGGGCGGTGGTGAGCCATGGTTGGAAAATCTGTTCTGATGTAGAACCGGTTGAAACCATGGAAAAGGTTCTCTACACCACCGATGAATTAACCGGTCTGATCGTCGCAACAGTGCTGATGCGGCCCAGTAAAAGCATTCTTGACCTTACCGTCAGTTCTGTGAAGAAAAAGTATAAAAACAAAAACTTTGCCGCCGGCGTTGATCGCCGCATCATCGAAGAAGGGGCGGCAATGCTCGGTATGGAACTGAGCGAAGTCATTGAAGAAACTATCAAGGCCATGCAGGGCGCAGCTGACGAGCTGGACCTCAGGGGAACGCTCTAAAAGAAGAAGGACCCGTCTATAGGTGAGGATTTAACTATATTTCACCATACCAAGAAAATCTTTGGCAGCCTGATCTTGGCATGTTGATCATATTTGGTTTGCTGATCACAACTATTATTTTTTATTACTTCCTTTTGTGAGGAGATCAAAGCCTGCCTATACTGAACCGAGTGTTAGAAAGCCCCCCGCTACATCCATGACTTTTTGCATCTCGCTGCCGTCCCGATAGCTGCTAAAGATTCTGTTGTCTTCTTCCAGGGTGACAAAATATATCTTCCCACGCTGATCCCTGTTCAGAAAAGCATAGTGTTCGTTTTGAACTGCCAACCCTCCATTAGCAATGTTTCCGTAACAATTGCCGAAAAAAACAGCTGTTTGCTCTCTGCCATCATTTTGCATCACTATTGGCAGATCTGCTCCAAAAGATCTATAGATTACAAAGTCATCAGGGTCGGGAGCAAGCCTTTCAGTAAAGATATAGTCATAATTAATAACAATTAAAGTAGTTAGCCATCCAAAGATGATGATCAAAATTACTTTATTACGAACGGATATCCTTGATATGAAGCTTTTACTCTGCGCTAAGAACCAATCCTTCCCCTGGTTTATAAGCCTGACCAGGATAACCCGGACAACCTATAATGGCTGTTAAGCTTTCAGTTCGCTAACCATCTCTTCTAAAATCGAAAGATAAAGCTTCACATCTTCTTCTGTAGTCGTCGGTCCAACCAAAGCCATTTCATGGATCGGGGTCAGCAGGACACCACGATTGGCACAGTAAAGATGAACGAGCGCTTCAATCGGACCGGTAAGCCCTTCTTCAATAATATCAACTTCATTATATTCCGCATCGTTGAATAAAGCCTCTCCACCACAACGCGGACAGGTGGGGGTGAAGCGAAATTCCACCCGGCAGCCGATGCGGTTTACGTACCAATCAAGCGCATACTTTTTAATGATCTCGGCAATACCTTGCTCCATAATCTCAGCAAGTTTTACCATGCGGGCAAAATTGTCTTCTGTGAGCACTTTTTCAAGGGCGGCACGCATTCCTGCTACTGCTGCGGCGTTACCGGAGAGGGTTCCACCAAAACCAAAAAAGTTATGCCAGGGTATCCGTTTTTCCAGCCAGGTCGCTATTTCACTGCTAAAACCAAGGACAGCGCCGGGATAGCCACCGGCAATAAATTTTCCGGCTACGAAAATATCAGGTGTCAGGTCGGTCCCACCGGTAAAGCCGCGCGGCCCGGCACACATAGTATGAGTTTCGTCTATTAGCAGTAAGGTGCCATGCTTTTTGGTTAGTTCCCTTACTGTCTCCAGGTAGCCCGGTTCCGGCTTGATTATGCCCACATTGGTCATGGCCGGTTCGGTAATCATACAAGCTATCTCACCGGTTGCCAACACTTTTTCCAGGGCTCCAACATCATTAAATTCAACCATTCTCGTCGTTTCAGTTGGGTCTTTAACCAGCGGTCCCATCATACCGGGGTAATGTATGACCGAATCACCAACCATAAAGCAAAGAGTCTCATCTACCGAACCATGGTAGGTTGCATTTACTGCCAGGGTCAGGCGGCGTCCGGTATATTCACGGGCAGCTTTAAGAGCAAAGCGGTTGGCATCGCTAGCCGACATAACAATTTGCCAGGAAGGTAATTTAAAGCGCCGCTCTAATTCCCGGCCGACCCAAAGACAGTCTTCCGTCGGCAGCATGGTTGTAGTTCCCTTTGTCTGCATTTGCCGGCAAATAGCATCGACAATATCAGGGTTGGCATGCCCGCAAAGCCCACCGGTATCACCAAGGCAAAGGTCTAAATATTGATGGCCATCGACATCGGTGATATAAACACCCTTCGCATTTTCAACAAAAAGGGGGAACCCACCACTCCAGATTCGCATCCATGACATCGGTACACCACTGACAAAATTTTTCTTCGCCTCTTCAAAAAGCGATTTTGAGCGGGGATGGTCTCTTTCATACTGTTCCTCTTCACGTTTTAGAAGTTCCTTGACCCGTTCTATTGTTATAAAACTCATAATGACCCCTCCTTTTACAAAATTATAGTTCCCTTATTCGAACAATGTCAAATAATATTTGACTTGTAAAAATATTAAGATTGCGGGTCATGTTATAATAAAAACAACAATAAACATGCTTTTCATTAAATAGGAGAGGGGGCATAAAGAGTGAAAATGTTAGTTTGCACAGATGGCTCTGTGCCAAGTCAAAAAGCAGTGGAGCAGGCTGCCATTATCGCCGGTTGTGACAATATAGATGAAGTGGCTATTATTCATGTTTATGAGGACCGGCAAGATGAAAGACCACTATTCATCACCTCCGACAAACAGGAAGAACTGGTGAAAAAAGTTAAAGAGGAGTATGAAAACGAACGAAAACAAATACTGGAAAGAGCCAGGCAAGTATTCATGGAGAAAAATATTGAGGTGCGAACAATCCTAAAAAAAGGACATCCTGCCCATACTATAGTCACCTTAGCTTCCAGCGAAGGCTTTGACATGATCGTAATAGGCAGTAGGGGGTTGGGTGGATTGGGCAAGTTGTTTCTTGGCAGTGTCAGCAATGCTGTTGTTCATGAAGCCAGAAATTGCAATGTGGTTATAGTGAAGTAGCGGAAGTTATTTTAAATGGTTTCCTATCAAATTGGAGCCATGAGTGTTTGTTCGATTTTGATTGCTGAGTTTTAGGCGGGATCTGCTGTGCCGCTTTAATCAATTTCGTTGTCTTTTTTTAGGATGGAAAGAACCCTTCTTTTAAGGTTGCTGTAGATCCCTTCCAGGCCGGTAATGTACAGTGTGTCTCTACTTTTCTGTAAAACCTCTATTGTCGTATCGTTAATCAACTGCCACAGCAACTCCCTGTCTGGCGCAAGCAGGAAATAGTTCAGCTTAATCTGGTAAGCCCCCTTATACTTCCTGCCTCCACCGGTTGGAGTAATCCGCTTGATCAATCTGTTTAAATCGATGGCGCTACTTAGAGCTCTTAAAGAAACATCAAGAAAGAGTTCGCCTTTTTTTTGGTTTTCCACCAGGCCAAAAACAGCCACAACCTTGGAACCGCTACTTTTTAGAAGCATATCCGATGCTATGGCAATAGAATCCCTGTTCCTGGCATCAATATAACCAAGGCCGTAAAAAGCCCAGTCTTTGTAAACTATTTCATTCTCTTTTGCCCTGTTGCAGTAAAGAAGTGTAGCAGAGGATGGAGGCATGCTGTTTAAACTTTCAAGAATGTCAATGGCAGCAAATTGGTTTAAAAAGTCTAAAGCTTCAATATCCAGGGAGGTTAAGTTGCTATATTTGTCAGTGTCGGTTTGAATACCAAAAGTCAAAGCTGTTGCAATGATGACTTTGTCTTTTTCATTAAACTTTACCTCCATGTTTTTCCATAACAAGGCAACCAGGGTACTAGTAGACCCGGCATCAACCCGGATTAAAGAAAAGTCTGCATCAACCCGGTCACTTGACTGCTCATGATGATCCAGGTGCGCAGCACAGGGGATTCTGCCACTGAGGTTTTCTACCCTGTTACTCTGAAAGTCAGGTATAATATAGGCCTGATAATGCTTTAAATTGATATTATCCCCAAACTTGATTGGAATTTTCAGCTTTTTAATGAAGGTTTTATTTTGGGTCAGGGATATTTTATTTTCTGCGAAAATATCTGCTTCAACAGATAATTCCTTAAGGATTATTTTTAGGGCATAAGCTGAAGCTATGGCGTCAGGATCAGGTGATCCCGGAATATAGATGGCAATATAATCATACTTTCTAACTGCTTCGCTGAAAAGTGCCGTCTCTTCTTTCATCTTCACACCCGATTGTTTTTAAAAAAGCTGATATTTATAAGCTGACTGCCATGGCCTCATCCTGACGCTATAAGCTTATAATACCTTTTTCTTTCTGTTCAGACAAATGAAATGGCAAAGAGAGACAGGTAACCAACCAGGAAAATAAAAGGCGTATCCCAGGTATGTGGAGAGATTGCTTCTGTTAAAGTCATAAGTATAGGAACTACCAGCAGGGTGACTACAAATTGTTCATGGCTGAAATAGGATCTCATCACAACGATAACAATCAAGCTTGTTAAAAATACACAGGCACTGCCCTCCAGGCTGCGCACATATTTTTTCCCTGTGAAAAGAGCTCTGGTTTGATAGCGATGTCTGCCAAAACGCACTCCAACCGGTTCGGCGAGGCCATCGCCTATACCGTTAATCAAAACCGGCAAAAACATCAAGTGAAGCAGATCGTAATAATAGTACAATACCACCATCGGTATAAGTACCAAATAACCTGCTGCAATCTGCGTAGAGAGCCATAAAAGAGTGTGGGGACGATCTTCCGGCCGATCAAATGATAAAAACATTAAGGAGATCGCTTTAATTCTTGTCCTAACTGGTTCAATATATATTATCAGCGAAATAACAGCTGCCACTGCTCCCAGAATAAAGTAACCGAATGACTCTTCATAAGCAAAAGCCCTGTCTACATAAACCGGGACCAGGAAAAGAACAAAGTGATTTATTTTGCGGGTATAATTTACCTTTACCCCTTTATGTTTAACCAGTAGCCCGGTCAGACATTGAACCGAGTATAAAATAAGCGCCTTAATGAGTTGATTGAATAAAAATACTGTGGCGATGATCATCCCTGCCATCTGCATTAATAGTATAATTCAGTCCTCACACATTATATTTCTCATACAACCTGATAATCCTTTTGCTGAAGATTGAACTACTGATAATTATGACCGGGATGAAATTAGCAAATAATCATAAGTTGAACGGTCGGAACCAAGTACTCTGCCAAGATGTCAGATCTATAGAGTAAAATAGTTGCCTGAATATCTTTAACGGTTTTATCTGAAAGGGAGGTCTTTTTTTAATGTTGACCAGAACGGTGCCTGTAATCATTACCTTAATATTAAGTGTAACTTTGCTGCTAAGCGGTTGCGGGGGTGCCCAGGTCAATACCACACCTGCTGAAAGCGCCAGGGTAATTCAAACTGTTGGAGAGGCTGAATTAAAAGCTCCCCCGGACCTGGCCACAATCAGCCTGGCTATAGAAACCCGCAGCAACTCGGCATCTGATGCAGTCGAAGAAAACGCCATGTTGGCAAATGCTGTGCATGAAGCTTTGCTTAAATATGGCCTTTCGGAAGATGATATAAAAACCGGTTCTTATTCGCTATATAGTTACCGCGATTGGTATGAAGAACGCCCAATGGGTGGAACGGAGATTATTACCTACCAGGTTACCAACGAAATCATTATTAAAACAGGCAGCCTCGATGCTGTTGGAGAAATTATTGATCTTGCTGTCAAAGCCGGGGCAAACAATATTAAATATGTTAACTTTGAGCTCAAAGACCCGCAGGATCTACTCATGCAAGCCCTTGGAGCGGCTACCGTTCAGGCTCAGCGTAAAGCAGAAGCAATTGCTGAGAGCACTGGCGATACTATAACGGGTTTGCAGCGCATCAGGGAGGAAAGAACAGACTACCTGCCCTTCAGGCACGAAGACATGATCCTACAAGAGGATCTGGGCATGGGTATGGCAACACCAATAATCCCCGATGATGTAGTGGTAAGAGCAACTGTTATTGCTGAATATCTAATTAAGTAATCCTAGCCATACCAGGAAGGGCAGGCCGCACTTGTTAGGGAGTGCGGCTTTTTTTTCTGTAAAAATAAGAGGTTTTAATTACTGCAGTATTTTAACAAGATCATCTGGCAGGGGAAATGATTTATTTGTACCAACCCTGGAGCAAACCCAGACCAGTTTTCCGCTGGCCAGACATTCTTCTTCACCTTTTTTGAATATAGCCAACAACCAGGTTAAGCTTGATTTGCCAATTTTATGAGCTGTAACACCAATATCAATGATTTCATCGAACCTGATTGGTTTGAAAAAATCTATCGTTGCCTTGACCAGGAAAAAGTCAAGCCCCTTGCCTGTAACTTGCTCCAGGTAATCATAATTAATGTTTCTGACAAATTCAGTGACAGCGGTGTCAAAATAGGTTAAATAATGGGCATTAAAAACAATACCCTGGCCGTCTATTTCTGCATACCTTACCCGCAACTGGTGGAAATAATTAAAGTGATCCCGTACGAGCAAATCAGTTTTTTCATTGTCAACTTTTTGTTGCGTTGATTTTTCACCGGTCATTCTGCAGCAGCTCCCTTCTACTCTACTTTTAAATTCTTGCAGGTGATTGATCCTTAACGAACC
The DNA here is from genome assembly GCA_964627855.1 of uncultured Syntrophomonadaceae bacterium. Lineage (GTDB taxonomy): Bacteria > Bacillota > Dethiobacteria > DTU022 > DTU022 > CAZVLE01. The sequence continues at coordinate 24,533 of CAZVLE010000109.1, forward strand.
GATAAAGCCTTTTCTAATTATATTTTAGCGGATATAATCATTTACAATCATACTTTATTTTTTCCGTTACTGAAAG